>CACDUV010000007.1 GCA_902556065.1 uncultured Pelagibacteraceae bacterium | reverse complement strand
AATAGTAAGGCAAAATTTGTTAAGTTTACTTCTATACTAGATCCAGAACAAATGATTGGACAAAGATATCCAATTTTAGATTGGCCTTATAAAGAAGGTTTAAGAATAGATGAAGCTATGCACGATCTGACCATTATGGTTACAGGTTTATATGGAAAAAAATTACCCAATCAAAATGGTTCACCTTTAAGATTAATGGTTCCTTGGAAGTATGGATTTAAAAGCGCCAAAGCAATCGTGAATATAAAATTAGTTGAAAAAATGCCTACCTCCTCATGGATGAAAGCTTCTCCAAAAGAGTATGGTTTTTATTCTAATGTAAATCCAACAGTTGATCATCCTAGATGGTCTCAAGCAACAGAAAGGGTTATTGGCGAAAGTATAATCAGTCCTAGAATTCCAACAACTATGTTTAATGGTTACGGAGATCAAGTTGCGAATTTATATACTGGTATGGATTTAAAAAAATATTTTTAATGACAAAATATTTGAAGCCAAGTGTTTTCATTTTGAGTTTATTTCCTTTCCTTATCATCACTTACAAAATTTTTTTTAATAAACTAGGTCCTGAACCAGTAAAAGAAATTACTCATTTTACAGGAGAATGGACGCTTATTTTTATTTGTTTAACTTTGAGCATGAGTCCACTTAAAAAATTTACTAAATTATCATTGTGGATAAATTTTAGAAGAATGTTAGGTTTATTTGTGTTTTTCTACGCAACACTTCATTTGTTAACTTATGTTGGATTAGATTATAGATTTGATTGGCAACCAATATTTAATGATGTTGTTAAAAAAAAATATGTATTCATTGGTTTCGCAGCATGGCTACTATTAATTCCTTTGGTAATTACCTCTTCAAAAAAAATGGTAATGTTACTTAAAAATAATTGGAAAAAATTACACAGACTAATTTATGTAATAGCCATTTTTGGTTCTCTTCATTACATTTGGTTATCAAAAACTATTTTTTTTAAGCCTTTAATATACTTTATAATAATAATATTGTTGTTAGCATTTAGAATAAAAATTAAAAATAGAAATATAAATTATGGATGATAATTTAAAAAAAGAAATTCAATCAGCTACACTTGAAAGATTAATGAAACATCTAGGTGAAAGAAAAGATGTACAAAATATTGATTTGATGAATTTAGCAGGGTTTTGTCGAAATTGTTTGTCTAGATGGTACAGAGAAGAAGCTGAGAAAAAGGGAATAGAGATATCAGATCCTGATGCAAGGCAACATGTTTATGGAATGCCCTACTCTGAGTGGAAAGAAAAATATCAGAAGTAATTATTTTTCTTTTAATCTAGGAAATAATTCTACGAAATTACAGGGTTTATGATTAATATCCAATTGATGTTTTAAAATACCTTCCCAAGCATCTGTTACACCGCCTGAAGATCCTGGTAATGCAAATATATATTTACCATTTGATAAAACTGCGCACGCTCTAGATTGAATTGAGGAAGTTCCAACTGTTTTCAAACTAATAGTCCTGAATACTTCGCCAAATCCTGGAATTTGTTTGTCTGCTATTTCATCAATAGCTTCAGGCGTGATATCTCTTCCAGTCAAACCTGTGCCGCCAGTTGTAATGATAACATCAATGTCTTTATGATTAGTCCAGTCTTTTAAAATTTCGACTATATCGGCCTTATTATCTTTGCAGATTTTTCTCTCGATAAGCTTATGCTTGGCTTCTTTAATTTTTTCAACCAAGATTGCACCCGATTTATCGTTATCAATTGTTCTTGTATCTGTTACAGTTAATAAAGCTATATTTACAATCATAATAAATTTCAAAAATGATTATACTTACAATATTTTTTTTTATAACTGCAATTTTATACTCTAGTATTGGTTTTGGTGGTGGGTCTACTTATCTCGCTTTGATGTTAATTTGGGATATCCCATTCTATATTTTTCCAATTATAGCGTTAATTTGTAATATTATTGTTGTATCTGGTAATTCTATAAATTTTTTAAGAACAAAGAATATAAATTTAAATTTACTTGCGCCTTATTTGATTGGATCTGTACCTTTTGCTTTTTTTGGAGCTTCTGTTTCAATAGATAAAGATTTATTTGAAATTTTACTTTTTCTTATTTTATTAATAGCAGGTATTTTTTTATTATTAGAGAGCAAATCATTCACCAAAGATCAAATAAAAATTAAAAAGATCCCAAAATTAATTTCTATTAT
This sequence comes from uncultured Pelagibacteraceae bacterium, assembly GCA_902556065.1. Classification (GTDB taxonomy): domain Bacteria; phylum Pseudomonadota; class Alphaproteobacteria; order Pelagibacterales; family Pelagibacteraceae; genus Pelagibacter. Next base: position 35,888 of record CACDUV010000007.1, on the reverse strand, counting down.
TATTGGTTCTATTATTGGATTTATATCTGGTTTAGTGGGAATAGGTGGGGGAATATTTTTAAGTCCAATTTTGTTTCTTCTTAAAGCTGGTTACCCAAGACATATAACTAGTACCGCATCTCTATTTATATTGATCAACTCTATTTTTGGTATAGCAGGACAATTGACAAAAGATATAGTTTTACATGAATTTTTAAACTACTGGCCTTTGTTTGTTGCTGTTTTAATCGGTGGACAAATTGGAAGTTTTCTTAATATCAAATTTTTATCACACAAAGTACTAGCTCTTATAACTTCTTTTTTAGTTATTTTTGTTGCAATAAGAATGGGATTTAGATTATTGGCATAAGGTTGAATATAATTATTTTTAAGATATTAAAAGTGTATGAAAAACATAAGACCATTTGGTCCATCTATAGGTATAGGAAAAATTTCAAAGAAATTTTTATATATTTTGAATAAAGAGATTGACAATAAAGTTCTGACAAAAAATAATAATTATAGTTCTAAATTGGCTAGTCAGATTAAAAAAGAAATTAAAATATCAAATAATTTTATAAAAAAAAATTTAGAAAGCGAAATAAAAAAAAATATCAAAAATTTTCTTAAAAATGAAAAAGTTAAAAAAGTTAAAAATATAAAAATATTGAATTTATGGGTAGTTAGTCAATTTAAAAATGAATACAACCCTATACATTATCATGATGGAGATTTATCTGGTGTCGGTTATTTAAAGGTCCCAAAAGGTATGACTATAAATAGATTTCTAAAAATTAAAAAAGATAAAACTAATGGCACAATTGATTTTATAAACGGACAAAGAGGTTTTTTAAGCAGAAGTATTTTTAATATTGTACCTAAAGAAAGAGATTTGCTAATTTTTCCTAACTACTTAATGCATACTGCATATCCATTTAATATTAATGCTGAAAGAAGATCTTTTTCTTTTAATGCTAAAATTATTTTTTAAAAAGTAATGATTAAAAAAGATTATTTCAGACAAACTAGAGTTTTAGATGGTGGGATGGGACAAGAATTACTCGCGAGAGGCATGAAACCAAATTCAACATTATGGAGTGCCAATGCAATATTGGATGAAAATTACCATCAACTTGTTTTAGATACTCACCTCGATTTTATAAAAGCAGGAGCAGAAATTATTGTCACTACTACTTTTGCAACACGACAGAAACGTTTAAAAGAGAATAACCTTTTAGATAAATTTGAATATTTAAATCAAAAAGCAGGTGAAATTGCTCAAGCTGCAAAACAAAAATATCCCAATACTTATATTGCTGGTGGTATACCTCCCCAAAATTTAACTTATGAAGCAGATGATAGAGATGAATTTGAAATTATTGAAAACTTTAATAGTCAAGCAAAAGCTCTTAATCCTTATATTGATTTTTTTTACTTTGATGTTTGGAGTAGCATTAAAGAGGTTAAATGTGGAATTAAAGCTTTGAAAGAATTTAACAAACCCTATTTAGTTGGATTACATATATCTGAAGGAACGACTTTACCTAGTGGAGAAAATATAACAAAAATAAAAGATATAATTGATGAAAACGCTCTAGGGGTAATGTTGTCATGTGTTTCTCCTGAAAATTTTGAGAAAAATTTAAAAGATTTAAAAAGTTTAAATATACCATTTGGTTTTAAATTGAATGGCTTTGTTACCACCAAACTAAGAGAAAGTTACACATCAGTTTTTTTAGGAAAAAAAACTAATCCAAATGAAATTTTAGGTAAAAGACAAGATCTAACACCAATTAAAATTCAAGAAATTGCAAAAAAATTTAAAGACGCTGGAGCTACTATTCTTGGGGGATGTTGTGAAACAAGTCCTTCACATATAGAAGCCATTTCAAAAATTAAGTAACATTTTTATAATCTGCTTTTCTTGCCAAATATATTCCAATAAAGACAGCAATTAATGCAACTATAATTTTTGAAGTAATTATTTCATTGAGAAATATGTATCCTAAAATAATCCCAAATATTGGAATGATGTACGAGACTTGTGAATGAAATATTAGTCCATTTGTTTTTAAAATCCTAAATCTCAACAACCATGCTATTCCAGTGGGAAAAATTCCTAAATATATTACAGATATAATAGAGTCCATTGAAGGATTTAGAGTCCAAGGTTTTTCAAAAATTAAGGTGAACGGAAAAAGTATAATTGTTGACCAAATTAAAATTGAACTTGTAACATTTTCATTTTCTTTATCACTAATTTTTAAAGTTATTACCCCTCCTATTACATAACAAGTAGATCCAAGAAGAATTAGAAGTGCAGCAACAAAGTTATTTTCATTTATTAAAAAATTATCTGAAAATAAAAAAACTATTCCTGAAAAACCTATTAACAAACCAATTGTTTTTAATAAATTAAATTTTTCTCCTTTTAAAAAGAAGTGAGCTAGAACAGTTGAGCTCAATGGTGTCGTTGACATTAAGATAGCTGCTAAGTTGCTTTGAACAAAATTTACTCCATATGATATTAGTATGAATGGAATAACTAAATTTATTAATCCTATAATTGCAAACCACTTCCAATCCTTTGAAAATGCTTCAACTTTTATTTTTTTATAAAAACATAAAATTAAAACTGGTATAGCCCCTAAAAGGGATCTTAAAAAACCTATTGTAATAGGTCCAAATGAATATGTAGCAATCTTTATATTAAAAAAGGCTGATGCCCATATTAATGACAATAAAGTTAATAACAAATAATCAATTAATTGCGGTTTTCTCATTCAGTTATCTCTTTTATTTCACCTGAAGTTAATGCAATTAAATTTTCATAATTTATTTCAAAAACCGCATTAGGATGACCTGCGGCTGCAAAAATTGAAGAGAATCTATTTAAAGTTTCATCTATAAAAATTTTTATTTTTGTTAAATGTCCTGTTGGTGATACTCCGCCAATTGTATATCCAGTAATTTTTTTAACATCATCTGGGTTCGCCATTAAAACATCTTTTTCCTCTAAAATTTTTTTTAATTTATTTAATGAACATCTTTTGTCTCCAGAAACTAAACATAAAACAAAAGTGTCACCTGCTTTAAAAAGTAAGCTTTTAACAATAGCTCCAACTTTGCAACCTAGAGCTGTAGCTGCATCATTCGCTGTTCTAGCAGTTTGCTCTAAAACAATCACTTTTAGGTCTGGGTTAAACTGTTTTAATGATTTTTCAGCTCTTATAACTGACTCTTTATTTAGTATTGAATTCACAAGTTTAATTAATTTAATATTTTAGTGACTAATTACACTACTTATGTGAAAATTGCATAGGTGTTATTTATTAAATAAGCAATATTTTTAAGTATTTTTTTGCTAATTAGGCCAAACAAAATTACATAGGAGACAAAATGAGTGCAGCAAACGTTTTAAAATATATCAAAGAAAAAGATGCAGAATTTGTAGATCTAAGATTCACTGATCCAAGAGGAAAACTTCAACATTTAACAATGGATGCATCAATAGTTGATGAAGATATGTTAAACGAGGGTGTCTTTTTTGATGGTTCATCAATAGCTGGTTGGAAAGCAATTAATGAGTCTGACATGATTTTAAAACCAGATACAGCAAGAATGTTCATGGACCCTTTCACGTCTCATAATACTGTAGTTTTGTTTTGTGATATTCTTGATGCAATTAAAAAAGATCCATATGAAAGAGATCCAAGAGGTGTTGCTAAAAAAGCTGAAGAATATCTAAAAGCATCAGGTATTGGGGATAAGGCATTTTTTGGACCTGAGCCAGAATTTTTTGTTTTCGATGATGTAAGAATTAAAAATGATATGAATGAAAGTGGATTTAAAATTGATAGTAAAGAAGGTCCATATAATTCAGGTAAAGAATATGAAAATGGAAACATGGGACATAGACCACAAATTAAAGGAGGTTATTTCCCTGTACCACCTGTTGATAGTGAACAAGATATGCGAAGTGAATATTTAAAAAATTTGAAAGAAGTTGGTATCAAAGTTGAAAAACATCACCATGAAGTTGCACCAAGTCAACACGAGCTTGGTATGTATTTTGGAACTTTGGTTAACCAAGCTGACAACGTTCAACTTTATAAATATGTAGTTCAAATGGTGACACATTCATTTGGAAAAACTGCAACTTTCATGCCAAAACCAGTTGCTGGTGATAATGGTTCAGGTATGCATATTCACCAATCTATTTGGAAAGGTGATACTCCAGTATTTTCAGGTGAGGCATATGCAGGACTTTCAGAAACTGCATTACACTATATTGGTGGAATTTTAAAACATGCTAAAGCAATTAATGCTTTTGCTAACTCAACAACAAACAGTTACAAAAGATTAATTCCTGGTTTTGAAGCGCCAGTATTATTAGCTTACTCTGCAAGAAACAGATCAGCATCATGTAGAATTCCAATTACTTTAAGTAAAAAAGGTGCAAGATGTGAAATTAGATTTCCAGATGCAGCAGGTAATCCTTACCTAACATTTGCAGCAATGCTAATGGCAGGTATTGATGGAATTAAAAATAAAATACATCCGGGTGAATCTTTTGATAAAGATTTGTATGAATTACCACCAGAAGAAGTAAAAGCTATTCCAACGGTATGTGGATCTTTAAGAGAAGCAATGGAAAGTTTAGATAAAGATAGAGAGTTTTTAACTCAAGGTGGTGTATTTACTGACGACCAAATCGATGCTTATATAGCTCTTAAATTTGAGGAAATTCATAAATTTGAACACGCACCTCATCCTGTTGAGTTTGAGATGTACTACAGTAGTTAATTTATTTAATTACTGTCTGGTTGTTGCAATTGTATCTTTGTTAATACCTTTTTTAACAACGTAATCTTGAGTACCGTTAGCACCGGTCTCTACTTCTTTACGAAGATCTTTAAAGAACGTTTTTTCTTTAATTGAATCTTTCAGGTTTTTAACAAGATTTTTAAATTCAAATTTGTTCATACCTAAATATATATACTAGCTATGCATATGATGCAATACTGATATGCGTAAAATGGGAATATTCAACTTTTGCTAGATTTTAAAGGATTCCCCGCAGCCACATCTCTCTGTTTCGTTGGGATTATTGAATACAAATGAAGAGGATAGTTCCTCTTTTTTGTAATCCATTTCTGTTCCAAGCAAATACATAATAGCCGCTGAATCGACAAATACTTTTACACCTTTTTCCTCAATGACTTCGTCATTTGGATTTACTTCTTTGGTATACTCCATTACATAAGACATACCTGCACAACCACCTGATTTAACTGAAACTCTTACACCTAAAGAATCTTTTTCTGCATTTGACATGATTTCTTTAATTCTTTCTGCAGCGTTATCATATCTTTATTCCAAGGTGGGTCCCAAACTAATTCAAGATCAACATCCTCAATACCTTCGACTTGCATTGCACCCTCTTTCACCTCTTTTGGTAAACTTTCCGCAACTGGACAGTTTGGGGTTGTTAAGGTCATTTTAATAATAGCAAACTTTTCATCTTTTACTTTAATATCATAAATCAAACCTAATTCGTAGATATTTACAGGTAACTCTGGGTCATAAATTTTTCTTATTTCTTCAATGATCTGTTCTTTTTTTGACATAATTTAATTCTCTGTTTTTACTTCTTCTGTTTTTTCTTCAAAAGCAGAAACCATTGTGTGCCAAGATAGCGTTGCGCATTTAACTCTCATTGGATATTGCTTAACACCAGATAAACACATTAGCTTAGTTTTTTCATCTTCACTTAAATACTTAGATTTTAATTCAGGATTTTCTTTAATCATGCCTAAAAAATCCTCAACTATTTCTTTAGCCTCATGCTCATTTTTTCCTTTAATCAAATCTGTCATTATAGAAGCTGAGGCCATTGAAATTGCACAACCACTCCCTTCGAAAGATGCATCTTCTACAATTTTTTGTCCATTTAGTTTTAAATAAACATGAACATTGTCACCACAAAGTGGATTATTACCTTTTGCATCTTTATTAAAATCTTCTGTCTTTCTAAGATTTCTAGGGTTTTTACCGTGTTCTAATATAATTTCTTGATAAAGCTCTTTTAAATTCATTATAGATTAAATATTTTTTTACAGTTTTTAATTGACTCATTTAGCTGATCTAAATCTTCTTTTGTATTATAAATACCAACTGATGCTCTAGCACTTGCTGGGATATTTAATTTATCATGTAAAATTTGACAACAATGATGTCCTGCTCTTATCGCAACACCATCTTCATCCAAGATTGTTGCTATATCATGAGGATGAACTCCTTCTACCGTGAAAGATAACACTCCACCTTTATTTTTTGGATTACCTATTAGTTTAACCGAATTATTTTTTTGCAGTAATTCTTGCCCGTATGCAACTAAATCAGCTTCATGCTTCATTACATTTTCTATACCAATGCTTTCTAAAAATTTTATTGATTGATCAAAAGCAATTACTTGTGCTGTAGCCATAGTCCCTGCCTCATACTTATTGGGCAATTCACCATAGGAAATCCTGTCTTTTTTAACTTCATTAATCATTCCTCCGCCACCTTGGTATGGAGGTAATTCTTCTAACCATTTTTTCTTACCGTAAAGAACTCCTAAACCTGTAGGTCCATACATTTTATGACATGAAATTGCATAAAAATCACAATCTAAGTCTTGCATATCTAATTTTAAATGTGGTGCCCCCTGACATCCATCAACTACAACAATTATTCCTTTTGAATGTGCAAGCTGGGCAATTTCTTTTACTGGTAAAATTGCACCTGTTACATTGGACAAATGAGTAATTGAGATTAATTTTGTTTTTGGAGTTATTTTCTTTTCTATTTCTTCAAGAGTAATTTCACCTTCATTGTTTATTTCGGCAAAATTAATTTTAATATTTTTTGATTTTCTTAAGAAATGCCATGGCACATAATTTGAATGGTGCTCAAGTTCTGTGATCAATACTTCGTCACCCTCCTGTAAATAGCTTTGACCTAATGTATTAGCAACCAAATTTAATGCTTCCGTGGCACCTTTTGTAAAAACAATTTCATTTTTATCTTTAGCGTTAATATATTTTTGAACAGATGTTCTGGTATTTTCATATAAATTTGTAGCAGCAACTGCAAGATAGTGGACACTTCTACCAACATTTGAAAATTGTTTGGTATAAAATTCATTAATTCTGTCCACAACTATTTTGGGTTTTTGTGATGAATTCGCACTATCTAAATAAACTAGATCATTATTCTGAATTTTTTCATCAAAAATAGGAAATTCTTTTTTTATCTGATCAATATTCATTCTTTAATTCCAATCATATTTTTTATTAAGTTTTTTATTTCTGAGTCAGTAATTTTTTCAACAACATCAAGCAGAAAACCATTAATTAATAGCTCTCTTGATTGCTGATAACTTAAACCTCTAGACATTAAATAAAATATAGAATCCTCATTTAAACTACCTGAAGCTGAACCATGCGAGCATTTAACATCATCTGCATAAATTTCTAGTTCTGGCTTAGCATTAAACTCTGAATCTTTATTTAATAATATTGCTTTACTCAATTGGTATCCATCCGTTTTCTGAGCATCTGAATTTACAAATATTTTTCCTTGATACACTGCTTTAGAATTTTCATCTAAAACACTTTTAATTAGTTGATAACTTTTTGTATTCTCAGTTAAATGATTTATTATTGATCTAATTTCGTGATGTTTCTCATTATTCAATGAAAAAACACCATTTACAAAAGCTGATGCATAAACTCCATTTAAATTACAAGTTATCTCATTTTTTGAAAAATTTGATCCAGAAGATAAAATAAATGTTTCAGAAATACTGTTTTTATCTTGATCAATATTGTTAAAAGAATACTTAATATTTTTATTTTCAAATTTATCTACTTTATAATTTTTTAAAACTGCATTTTCCTTTATTTCAAAATTGTAAAATATATTTAAAAAATTCTTTTGGGATGTATCATTAAATAAATCAATTAATCTTAGAGAACTATCTTTATCTAGTTCAAAATTAAGTCTTAAATTAATGTTTTTAGACCAAATTTTTGAGTTCGTAGTATGATAGATAATAAGAGGTTTTACTAATTGATAACCTTTTTTTACCAATATTTTAAAACATTTATTAGTAAAGGCATTATTCAAGTCAGATAATGAATTGCTATTTTTGAATTCATTTATAGTTTCTGATTGATCAATTATTTCTATTTGATCTTTTTTTTCATATTCAAAGTCAATTTTTTCAATTCTTCCATTTATAAAAACTATTTTATTATGCTCTAATCCATCTACAAATACAGACGTATCGACTTTATTAGTAGATGCTTGATCATTGTAAAAACTAAGTTCTCCAATATTTTTTTTTATTATTTGATTAAGATCTGAAAATTTCCAATCTTCCTCTTTTCTGTTTGGAAAACCTTTGTCTATAAAATTGTTTAAACAAAATTTTTTTATTTCAATATCTTTTTGAGATAAACTTAAATTTTTTATACTGTTATCAAAATCTTTTTGTAATTGTTCTTTCATTTAATTAAAATTTTCATATCCTTTTTTTTCTAATTCTAAAGCTAAATCTGGACCACCAGATTTTACAATTTTTCCATTCATCAAAACGTGAACGAAGTCAGGTTTTATATAATCAAGTAATCTTTGGTAGTGTGTAATAATTAAAAATGAATTGTTTTTATCTCTCAATGTATTAACTCCATCTGCAACAATCTTTAAAGCATCAATATCTAAACCAGAGTCAGTTTCATCTAAAATTGATAGTTTTGGAGCTAGTAATGACATCTGTAAAATTTCATTTTTCTTTTTTTCTCCTCCAGAAAAACCTACATTTAATTGTCTATTTAATTTTTCCTCATCAAATTTTAGTTCTTTAGATTTTTCTTTTACCAATTTTAAAAATTCAATAGCATCAAGCTCTTTCTCACCCCTAGCTTTTCTTACAGCGTTTAAAGAAGTCTTTAAAAATATATTTGTATTTACACCTGGAATTTCTAGAGGATATTGGAAAGCTAAAAATATACCCTTGTGCGCTCTTTCCTCTGTTTCAAGCTCAAATAAATCTTTTTCTTCAAAAAGAACTTCCCCAGAAACTTCATAGCCTTTTTTTCCAGATAGAATATTTGATAATGTACTTTTTCCAGATCCATTAGGGCCCATAATTGCATGAACCTCACCAGGATTTATATCTAAGGATAGTCCGTTTAAAATAGACTTGTTATCAATTGTTGCATTTAAATTATTTATTTTAAGCATATTAACCTACACTTCCTTCTAGACTGATACCTACAAGTTTTTGAGCTTCTACAGCGAATTCCATGGGCAATTGTTGCAATACCTCCTTACAAAAACCGTTAACAATTAAGCCAACAGCTTCCTCTGGGTTTAATCCTCTTTGTTGACAATAATGTAACTGCTCTTCACTAATCTTGGATGTGGTTGCCTCATGAGCAATATTAGATTCAGAATTTTTATTTTTTATATATGGAACAGTATGAGCCCCACATTTATTGCCCATTAACAAAGAGTCACACTGAGTATAATTAGTTGAATTTTTAGCTTTTGATGAAATATCAACTAATCCTCTGTAAGTCATATCTGAACTACCTGCTGATATTCCTTTCGAAATTATTTTACTTTTAGTATTCTTACCTAGATGGATCATTTTAGTACCAGTATCAGCTTTTTGATGATTGTTGGTAATAGCTATTGAGTAGAACTCACCAACAGAATTATCCCCTTTAAGAATACAACTAGGATACTTCCAGGTAATTGCTGAGCCCGTTTCAACTTGTGTCCATGAAATTTTTGAATTTTTTCCTTTGCATAAACCTCTTTTTGTTACAAAGTTATAAATTCCACCTTTACCATCTTTATCGCCTGGATACCAATTTTGAACTGTTGAATATTTTATTTCCGCATCATCAAGTGCAATTAATTCAACATTAGCTGCATGTAATTGATTTTCATCTCTCATTGGAGCTGTACATCCTTCTAAGTAGCTAACATAACTTCCTTTGTCAGCAATAATTAAAGTTCTTTCAAATTGACCTGTATTAGATGCATTAATTCTGAAATAAGTTGATAGTTCCATTGGACATCTAACACCCTCTGGAATGTATACAAAAGAACCATCTGTAAAAACCGCTGAATTTAATGTTGCAAAAAAATGATCGCTTGTTGGGATTACGGAGCCTAAATATTTTTTTACTAATTCAGGGTGATTTTGAATTGCCTCTGATATAGGGCAAAATATAATACCTTGTTTTGTCAATTCATCTTTAAAAGTAGTAGCTACTGAGACCGAGTCAAATACAGCATCGACAGCTATTCCATTTAATCTCGCTTGCTCTTGTAAAGGAATTCCAAGTTTTTTATAAGTTTCTAAAAGTTTAGGATCCAATTCATCTAAGCTCTTTGGCTTATCTTTCATACTTTTAGGAGCAGAGTAATAATATAAATCTTGATAGTCTATTTTTGGAAATTTAGGTTTTTGCCAATCTGGTTCTTTTAATACTTTAAATCTTTCAAAAGATTTTAATCTAAACTCAAGCATCCATGCAGGTTCTTTTTTAATATTAGAAATGAATTTAATAACATCTTCATTCAAACCTTTTGGAGCTTGAATATTTTCTATATCCGTTGAAAAACCATATTTATAATCTTTTAAATTATTTATTTCTTTTTGTCTGTTATCCATTCTAAACTCTTGTTTCTTTATTGTTATTTAATAAATCTTTTAGGCTTTTATTTTCAAAGAATGTATTTATATGTATCTCCAACTCATCCCATAGATTATGAGTAATACACTTTGTGGCTTTACCGTTGCATCCTTTTTTTGATTCTTTTTTACATTGAACAGTTTTTACTTTTTCATCTACCGCATGAAAAATATTTGTTAATTTAATTTCGTTTGGGTTTTTATTAAGAACATATCCTCCTTGAGTTCCTCTAATACTTTTAACAATTTCATTTTTTTTTAGTTTAGAAAAAATTTGCTCTAGGTAATCTAATGATATGCCTTGTCTTAACGATATATCTCTTAGTGATACAGGATTGATATTATCAAACCTTGCTAGATCAACTAATGCCATTACGGCATATCTTCCTTTTGATGTTAGTTTCATTTTTACCCTTAAATTCGAGCTTTTTATACATACCCGACTAAAATGGTCAAGTTTATTAAGTAAAAAAAAACTACCATATTGTCGCTCAGTTATGATAAACGTACCTTTTTTTTGAGAACAATAATCAATTGCACATATGGACAATAAAATTTTAGAAATTTTTATACCTGGACCCGCTGGTAGATTAGAAGCTAAGTATTATAAAAGTAAAAAAAATACTTCTCCCATAGCATTAGTCTTACAACCTCATCCGCAGTACGGAGGAACTATGAATAACAAAGTAGTTGTAGATATATTTCATACATTTATGGAAAATGATTTTTCGGTTTGTAGAGTAAACTTCAGAGGGGTTGGTAAAAGCGATGGGGAATTTGATAATGGCCAAGGTGAACTAGCAGATGCTGCAGCAGCACTAGATTGGTTGGAAAGAGAAAATTTTGATAACTCGCAATGTTGGGTTTCAGGATTTTCTTTTGGTTCTTTGATTGCAATGCAGCTACTTATGAGAAGACCAGAAATAAATAGATTTATAGCTATATCTCCACAACCTAATGTTTATGATTTTTCTTTTTTATCTCCATGTCCAACGTCCGGGATGGTTGTTTATGGAAAAAAAGATGAATTGGTGCCTGTAGAATATATTACTGAATTGGATAAAAGATTAAGTTCTCAAAAAGGTATAAAAGTTGAATTCCAAACAATAACTGAAGCAAATCATTTTTTTTCTAAAACTGATGATGCTTTAATTAAAACTTTGGATAAATATATAAAAAAGGAAACAGCTTTATACTAATAATTATTCGCTAGCTTACCTCCAATAACTGGGGAATTACATCTTGTCGTATTTGGAAAAGAAATTGGTAAATTTAATTTAGATCTAATAGCTAAATATGCAAATGCTTGCGACTCAATATAATCTCCATTCAAATGAAAATTATCAATTATATCAAAATTATTCTTTTTTAAATTTGAATTTCTAATAATTGACTCAATCAAAAATTTGTTCTTTCGACCTCCACCACAAAATAAATATTTATTAGAATTATTTTTATTTAAAAATTTTATTCCTTGTGCAATCAAATATGCTGTAAATTCTGTAATTGTTGAACACCCGTCTTCTAAAGATAAACCTCTTGCAAAAGATGTATCAAATTCTTTTACATCAAGTGATTTTGAATAAGTCTCAATTTTGAAATTATCTATTACTTGATTTAGAATTAATTGATCAATTTTTCCAGATTTTGCAATCTTACCATCTTCATCAAAGGTAAAATTTGAATTATTCCTAATCCATTCGTCTATTAAACAATTTCCTGGACCAATATCATAAGCAATCAAATCATTTTCTATATTATTAGATATATCATTTATTATTGTAGCATTAGATATTCCTCCAATGTTAACAATACAAATAGTTTGAGCTGAATTTTCTTTTTCTTTATTTAAAAAATTATTAACTAATAATCTATGGTAAATTGGTGTTAGAGGTGCTCCTTGACCATTGTTATCAATATCTGCTTTTCTAAAATCATAAATTACTGGTTTTTTTAATAATTGAGATAACAAATTGCCATCACCTAGTTGTTTAGTAATTTTAATCTGAGGATTATGGAAAATCGTTTGGCCGTGAAAACCTATGAGATCAATTTCTGTTCCATTTTTTAATGCTATTTTGCTAATTTTTTCAGCATGAAAAATAGTTAAAGCTCTCTCTAAATCACTTAATTCTTTAGAATATTTTATCAAATCTTCACTACTTTTAATTTTGTCTCTCAAAGTTGATAATTGGTTATATAGATCAGTATCGTACTCAAAGTATTTATCCAGAATTAGCTCTACCTCATCAAATCCATCAGATTTAATTATTGAAACATCGACTCCATCCATGGATGTGCCACTCATTAAGCCCATAGCTGAAAATAATTTTTTTTTCATTGATATTATTTTTAAAAAAAATTTGTATATAGTAACTATAGTCTTATGAATAAATTTTTAAAAGAATTTAAAGATAGAGGATATTTCTATCAATGTACTAGTGAAGCTGACTTATCTAATTTATTAAATAAAGAAAAAATTAAAGCTTACATAGGATTTGATTGCACTGCTGAAAGTTTGCACGTTGGTAGTTTGTTGCAAATCATGTGTTTGAGATTGTTGCAAAAAAATGGTCACCAACCAATTGTATTATTGGGAGGTGGAACAACAAGAATAGGCGATCCATCAGGAAAAGATAAGACAAGAAAAATTTTAGATGAAAGTGAAATTGAAAAAAATATTAAAAATATTCAAAATATTCTAAAAAAATTTCTATATAATGATGATCCAAAAACAAAACCTATTTATGTCAATAATTATACCTGGCTTAAAGATTTAAATTATATTTCTTTTCTAAGAGATATAGGAAAACATTTTACCATCAATAGAATGCTTACATTTGATAGTGTAAAACTAAGATTAGAAAGAGAACAGTCGCTTAGTTATATGGAATTCAATTACATGATACTCCAAGCCTATGATTTTTTAGAATTAAATAAAAAAGAAAATTGTGTTCTGCAAATAGGTGGTTCAGATCAATGGGGAAACATTGTAAATGGTGTCGAACTTATCAAGAGATATTCTAATAACCAAACATACGGATTAACAACTCCATTGATTACTTTAGCCACAGGTGCAAAAATGGGAAAAACTGAAAACGGTGCTATTTGGTTAGACGAAAAATATTTGTCACCTTATGACTATTGGCAATTTTGGAGAAATATTGATGACAGAGATGTAATGAAATTTTTAAAAATGTTTACTGATATTGATATAAGTGAAATCAATGCTTTAGAGGAAAAAAATATTAATGAATTAAAAATATTATTAGCTAACAAAGCGACGACTATGTTGCATGGAGAAGAAGCTGCTCAAAATTCTGAACAAGCAGCAAAAGAGGCATTTTCTGAAAACTCTTTGGGCTCTAACTTACCAAGTGTTAAAATTGAAACAAAACAATTAGAGAATAATGTCAATATAATTGATTTAATAATTTTATCTAAGCTAGAAGTTTCAAAAAGTGAGATAAGAAGATTAATTAAGGGTAAAGCTATTAAGATTAATGATGCTGTAGTTTCAGATGAAAAATTTATTATTAATCAGGAGCTATTCACAGAGAATTATTTAAAGCTTTCTATAGGTAAAAAAAGGCACTTTAAAATTGAATTAAGTTAGTTTTTTTTTATTTTTTCAAGAGTTCTAGTTATAAATCTTGGAGTTAATGTTTTTATTGGGTTTACTGAGGTTTCAAGATCTTTAGGTGGTCCTTTTATTTTAAAACTTACTCCAAAAACACCCTCTCCTGTTTTATCACCAACTAAAATTTTACCTAATAATGGAATTTTACTTATTGTTTTATTTATAGTTGTTGCTGGCACTAAAGTCCCTCTTAGACTTATCAATTTTTCTTCTTCTACATAACCACTCATTAATATCGAAATAGCTGGGCCAATTGCATAAAGTTCATCTATTGTCATTAGATTTTTTTGATTATTGAATTTCATTTCAAACTCATCAAATCTTATTCCCTCTCCAGTTAAAATATCAGCAATTCCTTGAAGAGATGCAAGTGTTAGAAGTTTTGTTAATGCAGGTACCTCTTTTAACTTAAAATCATATATTTTAAGATTTGACACTGATTTTTCATTTATTTTTGTCGATATAAAATCTAAATTACCTTCATCAAATCCTTTTATAAATTTATATCTTTTGACCAATGGTTTTGCTTTAGATGAATAAAGTTTAGTTATTTTTTCGCCGTTATCTCTTGTTTCAATAGAAAAAACTATGTTTTTATTATTTTCAAAATTTGCAGATAAATTTGCATCAATAATTTTATTGTCTTTGATAAAAATTAACCCTTGTAAATTTTTAACAAAATAAATTTCATCTATATAAACTTCGTTCAGATTTATTTTTAAATTAAAATTATTCTTAAAAATTTTATTTTCTTTTTCCTTTTTACTTTCAAGCAAATTTGATACAATTGAATTACCGTTCAAGAACAATCCGTTTAATTTATAATGATTTTCATTTTGTCTTTGAATTATAAATTGATTTTCTTTGTTTTCAGTATCAATATAATCAAAATCAATTTTATCAAACCTGTCTATTAAATATTCTTTATCTAATATTAAATTATTAATCTTAATTTTATTTGCCTTATCTGAAATGCTTATATTTTCAAAAATTAAATTTTTTGAACTTTTTAATATTCCAGTAACTGCTAAATTTGTTTTTTCATTTATATTTTTCTTATAATTTAAATTTTTAATTTCAAAATCTGTTTGATTTATAATTAATTTTAGATCAAAATTGGTTTTTTCTTTATCATTAAGAACAAAGTAATTTATTTCATCATAGTTTTTATCAATTTTTATATTTCCGTTACCTGAAAGAGTTAATAAACCTTTTTTATATTTAATATTGAGTTTATGATTTTGAAGGTTAAGAAATTTTTTAGTAGATGGAAAAAATTGTTTTAAGAATTCTTGATTTTTTAAATCAACACTTTTAAAATTAATGTCGGATATGAATTCAAAATCCTTATCATTTTTGTTGTAAAAATATTTAATATAGTCAAAATCTTTATTAAGTTTTACTTTACCTTCACCTTTGAGGGTAAAATCATTGTTTTTATACTTTAAATTTATTTTATGATTTTCAATATTTATTTGATCCTTGATAAGTGGAAAATAATCTTGAATAATTTTTTGATTTTTTAATATTCCTTTTTTAATATTTAAACTAGCTCCAAATTCAAAGTTATTTTGATCTTTTTTAAAAGTGTACTCAATTTTATTTGTTTTATTTTCTAACTTTAGCTCACCTACTCCGTCACCTAAAAGAACTTTGTCTTCATAAATTAATTTTAATTTATGGTTTTCAAATAAGATTTCTTTATTTTGGTTTGAAAGATAATTTGAAATTAAATTATCATTATAAATAATTTTTTTAAGATTTATGTCTGATTTTATTTTTAAATTATTTAATTTAAATTTATCATTTATTTCAAATTTGAAATTATTCTCAGAACTAAACTTGGTATTTTTAAAATTAAAATTATTTAAATTTAAATTTAATAAATTAATTAAATTATTTGATAAAACTGCCTCAGAATTTTGAATTTTACCTTCTATGTAATGATTATTATTCTTTTTATTAACTTTTAATAATTGCGATGAAAAATTAATTTGATCTGATTCAAATTTAATATCTTCAAATAAATATTTGTCTTTTTCTATATTAAATAAAAAATTAATATTATTTAAATCTAATCCATTAAAAAATTTAAATTTTCCATCTCTTAATAATCCTTTGATTTTATAATCATTTTTGATTTTTCCATTTTGATCTAAATTTATATTTAGATCTAAAATTACATGTCCTTTTTTAACAAAAGTTTCCAAAATTAATAATTCTGGTTTGTTATTTGTAGCTCTTATAAATTTTACAAAATCTTTTAATAATATTGACTTTGTTGCCACCTCAAAATTAGTAGAAACTAATTTATTTTTAATAATAGAATCAAGTGATACTTGGGTTTTTATATATTCGAGCTCAAGTGGTCTTTTTATGTAGTAGATGATTGCACCAACAGTTTTTGCATTTATTTTAAGTTTAAAAGGATCAAGAATTAATTTTACTTTTTTTAAAGATACATCTAAATTTTTATTACTTTGAATAACTGTGTTTTTAATTTGTTGATTAAATTTATCTGTTTCTATTCCAATAGTGCTTAAATAAATTATGGATGATATTAAAATTCCTAGAAGTAATAAAAAATATTTAAAAATATTTATTTTCATTTAATTTTATAAAGGGATTGTTCCAAAAAATCATCTAATTCTCCATCAAGAATTTTATCTGGACTTGTGCTTTCAAAATTTGTTCTATTATCTTTAACCAATCTATAAGGTTGCAAAACATATGATCTTATTTGATGACCCCATCCAATTTCTGATTTACTGTTTTCCGTACTTTGGTTCTCCACTTCTCTTTTTTTAATTTCAAAATCATACAATCTGGCCTTTAACATATTCAGACAAGTTTCTTTATTTTTGTGTTGCGACCTTTCATTTTGACATTGGACTACTATTTTTGATGGAATGTGGGTAATTCTAACAGCACTATCTGTCGTGTTTACATGCTGTCCACCAGCACCACTTGATCTATAAGTATCTATTCTCAGATCTTTTTCTAAAATTTCAACATTTATATTTTCATCTACAACTGGATAAATCCAAACACTTGCAAAACTTGTGTGTCTTCTTGCTCCTGAGTCAAATGGTGAGATTCTAACTAAACGATGAATTCCAGACTCTTTTTTCAACCAACCAAATACATAATCACCTTCAATTTTTATTGTTGCTGATTTAATACCAGCTTCATCTCCTTTATGCTCACTAATTAAATTTGATGTAAAATTTTTTTTATCAGACCACTTCAAATACATCCTTCTCAACATATCTGCCCAATCTTGACTTTCTGTACCTCCAGCACCTGCATGTATTTCTATATAGCAATCTAATGAGTCTGCTTCGTCTGATAAAAAACATTTGATTTCATTTTTTTTTACTTCTTTTTTTAAATCTTTAATATTTAGTAATATTTCTTCCTGTACAGCCAAGTTATTTTCCTCAATAGCAAGTTCATTGAAATCATCAAAATCATTTAATTTTTGAATAGAATGATTTAAAGAATTGACTAAATCTTCGTAAAGTTTTTTCTCTTTAATAACTTTTTTTGAATTATCTTTATCTTGCCAAAAATTGGCATCCAACATTAGAGAATTTAATTTTTCAAGTTTTGAGTAAATGTTATTGTTTTCAAAGATACTCCTTAATTCTTTGATTAATTTTATTTATTTCCTCTTTGTAATTTTGATAGTTATTATCCATTAGTAAAACTTTAATATGTTGTTTATATCCATTCTATCAGAATTTGAATAAAGAACTTTACCATCTACAACATTTTTCTTTTTAAAAACCTCAATTATTGTATTTTTCGATGTAAATTTAGCCTTTTGACCTGTTGAGGGATCTACAACCATCATAATTGTATCTTTTGCAGCTTTAAATGGTCTTGCTTCAGATTTTTTAACAGAATTTTTTATAAAATTTTTAAATATTGGTAAGGCAGTCTTTGAACCGGTTTCAAACTTACCGAGTGGAGTTGGATTATCCATACCCACATAAACACCTACTAATAAGTTTGATGTAAAACCTATGAACCATGTATCAGTATTTTTATTTGTGGTCCCAGTTTTTCCAGCGATATTTAATTTTAAATCTCTTAATTTTTTTGCAGTGCCCCTTTGAACTACACCTTCAAGGATTGAGGTCATTTGATAGGAAGTTTCTTGAGAAAAAATTTTTTTATATTTATTTCTTAACTCTGGATAATCATCACTAAGATAAGATATTTTATCACAATTAATACAAGATCTCTTATCACTATTGTAAATTGTGTTTCCTTCGCTGTCTTGTATTCTATCAATCAACAAAGGTTCAACTAGTTTACCACCATTAATAAAGACAGAATAAGCAGATGTAAGCTGCAATAACGTAGTTTCCGCAGAACCTAAAGAAATTGATAAAAGTTCCTCAGGATTTTCGTATATCGCTAGTTTTTTAGAATAATTAATGATTTTATCAATTCCTAAATCTTGAGCTATTCTAACTGTCATTAGATTCCTTGATTTCTCCAATCCAGTTCTAATCGTCGATGGACCATAAAATTTTTTTCCATAATTTTCTGGCTTCCATAACTTTAAATCATCGCCCTGATCTAAAACTAAAGGTGCATCCAAAACTAAAGAAGTGGGGGTATAATTATTTTCTAAAGCTATGGCGTAAATAAAAGGTTTAAAAGCTGAACCTGGCTGTCTTTTGGCTTGTGTTACACGATTAAATTCACTCTTTTTAAAACTAAATCCACCATTAAGTGCCAAAACTCTTCCTGTATAAGGATCCATTACAACAATTCCACCATTTATTTTTGGTAATTGTTGTAGACTATATTTTTTATCCTTTATTGGTTTAACATAAATGATGTCACCTATTGTTAATAATTGATTAAATTCTTTTTTAGTCCAAGAAATATCTTTATATTCAATAACTCCATCATCTTTATCAATCGTTTCTATAATTGCTGAAAATTTATTTAATTTTTTAACAATTGCTAATTTCCAATTAATAGTTTTTTCAAGTTTATATTTATCTAAATTCTTTGTCCAATTTGAATTATAAGGTTTGTTTGCTAAAGATCCTCTCCATCCTTTTCTTTGATCATAAGAAATTAAACCGTATCTCAAAGAATTAGTTGCTAATTTTTGTAATTCCAAATCTATAGGGGTATTGATATTTAGACCTTGTTTATAAACTTTGTCATAAGTCAAACTTTCTATAACGTTCTTTCTAACATCTTCAATATAATATTGTGCATCCTCTAAGTAAATTTTTTGTTTTTTCTTTAATTCAATTTCTTGATTACTTAATTTTTCTAACCATTCAAATGTAATATAATTATTTTCATATAAATTTTTTAAAACTAAATTTCTTCTAAATTTTGCTAAATCTTTATCTTTATAAGGGTTGTATTTACTTGGCGCTTTGGGCAAGGCAGCTAACAATGCGGCTTCTGAATAGTTAAGTTCTCTTATAGACTTATCAAAATATTCCAAACTTGCAGCAGCTACACCATAAGCTCCACTTCCAAGATAAATTTGATTTAAATAAAGTTCTAATATTCTTTCTTTAGATAATGCTCTCTCAATCCTAAATGCTAAAATTGCCTCTTTTATCTTTCTATTTAAACTTACTTCATTTGTTAATAAAAAATTTTTTGCTACTTGTTGTGTAATTGTTGAGGCACCTTCTAGCCTTTTGGACGTCATAATATTTGAAATATTATTTATAACTGCTCTTAAAACACCTTTTGCATCAACACCAGGGTGAGAGAAAAAATTTTTATCTTCTGCAGATAGAAAAGAATTAATTACGTTTTTCGGTATAGCATTGTATGGAACAAAAACTCTTTTTTCCTTTGAAAAATCTGCAACTAATTCTCCATTCCTAGAATAGACTTTGCTTGAAACTGGTGGCTTATAACTCTTAAGAAATTTATAATCTGGAATATCATTAGAGTATTTCCATAAAATACCGAATATGAAAATACCCAATAAAAGTAAAATAGTTGAAGAAAATAGTAAAATATTTTTGAATAATTTGCTCATTTTATTTCCATTATATCTTGGAATTTGTTAAAGATAAGGCATCTAAATTAAACAAAATTTATAATTAAAAACAAAGTAATGAACTTAAAAATCAAAACATTATGGAAAAGAATTTATATATTGATGCATCGCATCCAAATGAAACTAGAGTTGTGCTTAAATCAGATGATAATATTGAAGATTACGAGTACGAAGGTTTAAAAAATAATTTAATAAAAAATAACATTTATTTGGGAAAAGTAAGCAGGATCGAACCCTCGCTCCAAGCAGCATTTGTTGACTTTGGAAGAGAAAGACATGGGTTTTTATCTTTTAATGATATTCAATCAGATTATTATCAAATACCAAAAGCTGACCTTGAACAAATAAAAGAACAAGAAGAAAAAGCAAGAGAAGAACTTTCAAAACAAGTTGAGGCAAAAGAAGAAGAAAATATTGCTGAAGGCAAACTTGAAATAGACGATCCAATAGAAGAAAAAGTTGAAAATATTGAAGTAGATAAAGAGGAAGTAGAGGCTAAAGAAAATTCAGATACAGAGGAAAAAACTGAAAAAAAAAATGAAAAAAAATTCAAATTAAAAAGATATAAAATTCAAGAAGTTATTAAACCAAATCAAGTAATTCTTGTTCAGGTCATCAAAGATGAAAGAGGTCAAAAAGGTGCTGCACTAAGTACATTTATTTCAATCGCCGGGAAATACATAGTACTGATGCCGAACACTCCAAAAGGTGGAGGAATTTCAAGAAAAATATTTAATCCTGCAGACAGAAAAAAAATTAGAACTATTCTAAATGAAATCCAAATTCCTAAAGAGATGGGTTTAATTGTAAGAACAGCAGGTAGCAACAAAACAAAAAATGAAATCAATAGTGACTTAACAACTCTTGTTAATACTTGGGGACAAATAAAAGATAATGCAATTAATTCTATAGCTCCCTCTTTAATTCATCAAGAAAGCGAAATAATTAAAAGGACTTTGAGAGATATGTACGATGATACTACTAACCAAATTATTGTTGAAGGAAACGAAGGTTATAAAAAAGCCCAATCATTCATGAAAACGATGATGCCATCTAATGTAAAAAAAGTTAAAAAATACAGAGGAAAAATCCCATTATTCATACAAGAAAATATCGAACAAAAATTAAATCAAATTTTTGAATCAGAAATCAAACTTAAATCTGGCGGATATTTAGTAATTAATCCTACCGAAGCGCTTGTATCAATTGATATTAATTCTGGAAGTTCTATTAAAGCAAAAAATGTAGAAAGCACAGCATTAGAAACAAATATAGAAGCTGCAGAAGAAATTGCGAGACAAATCAAAATAAGAGATTTATCAGGATTAATAATAATAGATTTCATTGACATGCTTAGTTATGGCAATCGAAGATTGGTCGAAAGGAAACTTAAGGAAAAATGTAGATTAGATAGAGCAAGAATTCAAATTGGAAGAATAAGTAATTTTGGTCTTCTAGAAATGTCTAGACAAAGATTAAGAGAAAGTGCTGTCAAATGGAAGGTGACTTTAACAGATGAGTCTTTTGCACAAAAATTACTAAAAATTGTTGAATTAAAGGCTGTAATCAATAAAGCAAAATTTGTTGAGGTAAAAGTCTGTAAAAAAGTTTCAGATTTTCTCAAAGAAAACTTTGTTAACGATTTAACTTACTTTGAAAAAAAGAATAAAATGACAATTGATATAATCAGTGACAATTCTCTGATCATTCCAGAATATATTATAAATATTCAAAACAAATCAAAAAAAACTATTGAGCTTGTTGAATATTATGAAAAATTAAAAAATTTGGAAATTCAAAACAAAGAAAATAAAGCTTCTCAAAAGAAAGAAGTTAAGAAAATAAAAAAAAATTATAAAAAAAAGAAATTTTTTAAAAAGACTAAATAATACCTTTAAGTGGAGAAGAAGGATTTCCCATCAAAGTTTTATCAATTCTTCCTGAGTTATAAGATTGTCTTCCAGCAATAACAGCATTTTTAAATGCGAGAGCCATATCAAATGGTTTTTTTGCCTTTGCAATAGCCGTATTTACCAAAACTCCATCACAACCCAGTTCCATTGCAATTGTTGCGTCTGAAGCTTGTCCCAGACCAGCATCAATTATTAATGGAAGTTTTGTTTGTTTCCTGATTATTTGAATATTAATTTTATTTTGTATTCCTAAACCTGATCCAATTGGTGCTGCTAATGGCATTATCGCAGCAGCTCCAACATTTTCTAATCTTTTTGCCATTAATGGATCATCATTACAATATACCATAACTTTAAATCCTTCTTTGGTAAGAATTTCAGTAGAATTTAAAGTTTCAATCATATCAGGAAATAAATTTTCCTTATCCCCCAAAACTTCTAATTTAACTAATTTCCACCCACCTATTTCTCTTGCCAACCTCAAAGTTCTAAGTGCTTCTTTAGAATTAAAACAACCTGCTGTATTAGGTAAATAGGTAATTTTTTTTGGATCTATATAATCCATCAATAAAGGTTTATTTTTATCTGAAATATTTACTCTTCTAACAGCAACAGTTACAATCTCTGCTCCAGATAATTTAATAGCTTTAGCACATTCAGACATTGTCTTATACTTGCCGGTGCCAACAATTAATCTTGATTTAAATTTTTTTTTAGCGATAATGAGATTATCTTTTTTCATACTATCCTCCCCCTATAAAATGAACAATCTCAATTTTGTCGTTTTGTCTTAATTTAATTTTATTAACTTTTTTTTTATCTATTATTTCTTCGTTAAGTTCAATTGCTACTTTTTTCATTGGTATTTTTAGGTGTTTTATTAAATCTGAAAGTTTATATATTTCAGAAATTGATCTGATTTTACCATTTACTTTGATTTTTATTTTTTTCATCGTATATAAAAGCTGAATGAATAATAAAATAATTATTATCAATGGTCCAAATCTTAATCTATTAGGTGAAAGAGAACAATCACAATATGGATCGAACAACTATGAACAACTTAAACAAGACTGTTTAAAAAAATCTAAAGAAATTGGATTAGAATGTGAATTTATTCAATCAAATTTAGAGGGAGATTTGGTAAATATAATTCAAGATGCACGTAAAGTTTATGATGGAATGATCATAAATGCTGCTGCATTCACGCATACCTCTGTTGCAATAAGAGATGCGCTTGAATTATTCAAGAAACCAATAATTGAAATGCACATATCAAACATATACAAAAGAGAGGAATTCAGACATAAATCTCTTATTAGTGGAGTTGCAACTGGTGGGATTTTTGGACTAGGTGCTGAGGGATATATTTTGGCCATAATTTCATTACAAAAGCTTTTACAAAATGAAAATAGATAAAAAAATTATTAAAGAGCTTAGTGATTATTTAGATGAGTTTAATTTAACTGAAATAGAAATAACTGAGAAGGATACAAAAATTAAAGTTTCGAAAAATAATGTATCAATTAGTAATCAAACTGTTCCAACATCTATAGGTAATTCAAATTCAATTAATACTTCTCAATCCACTGAAAGTGTTAAATCTGGAACTGAAATTACATCTCCAATAATTGGAACAGCTTATCATGCGCCAGAACCAGGAGCAA
Organism: uncultured Pelagibacteraceae bacterium; assembly: GCA_902556065.1. GTDB lineage: Bacteria > Pseudomonadota > Alphaproteobacteria > Pelagibacterales > Pelagibacteraceae > Pelagibacter. The sequence continues at coordinate 11,872 of CACDUV010000007.1, read as the reverse complement.
AAAAATTTGTTGAAGTTGGTAAAAAAATTAAAAAAGGTGACACTATAATGATTGTTGAAGCAATGAAGACAATGAACCACGTGCCCTCTACGCATGATGGTGTTGTAAAAGAAATTTGTGTTGATGATGGTCAGCCAGTTGAGTTTGGTCAAACAATAATTATCTTAGAATAAATAATGTTTAAAAAAATTTTAATTGCAAACCGTGGGGAAATTGCAGTTAGAATTATAAGAGCATGCAAAGAATGGGGTATAGCAACTGTAGCAGTCCATTCAGATGTTGATAGAGAAAGCATGCATGTAAGAATGGCAGATGAAAGTGTCTGCATAGGTTCTCACCAACCAGCAAATAGTTATTTAAATATTCCAGCTTTAATGTCTGCAATAGAGCTGACAAGCGCAGATGCTGTTCATCCAGGATATGGTTTCCTATCTGAAAATGCTAACTTTGCTAAAATTTTAGAGGAAAATAAAATTAAATTTATCGGTGCATCATCAACACACATCAAGATGATGGGAGATAAAATACAAGCCAAAAGAATAGCTAAAGAAAATGGTTTACCAGTTATCGAAGGATCTGAGGGTGGCGTAAGGGATATTAATGAAGCAAAAAATCTTTGTAAAAAAATTGGTTTTCCTGTTTTAATTAAAGCCTCAGGAGGAGGAGGTGGAAAAGGTATGAAAATAGTTCATAAAGAAGATGAATTTGAAACCTTGTTTTCTATAGCTAAATCTGAGGCACAAAAATACTTTGGTAACGATGAAGTGTATATTGAGAAATTCTTTCAAAATCCAAGGCATATAGAAGTACAAATACTCGCAGGAAAAAACAGAGTTGTGCATTTGCATGAAAGAGATTGTTCTGTACAAAGAAGACATCAAAAACTTATCGAAGAAACTCCAAGTCCTGTTTTGAATGATGAAATTAGAAAAGATCTTTTTAAAAAAACTGTGAATATGGTTACTAAAATTGGTTATATGGGTGCAGGTACGGTAGAATTTATTTATGAAGATGGAAAGTTTTATTTTCTAGAAATGAATACAAGAGTTCAAGTAGAACATCCTGTTACAGAAATGGTAACAGGAATAGATATTATTAAAGAACAAATTTGGATAGCATTTTCTGAAGAAACAGCATTAAAACAAAGCGATATTAACCCAAGAGGTCATGCTATTGAATGTAGGATAAACGCCGAAGATGCTAGTAAAAATTTTCAACCTTCTCCAGGAGTTATAAGTATGTGTCACCAACCATCTGGATTTAGAACAAGAGTAGATGGTGCAATATTTCAAGGTTACAAAGTTACTCCATATTATGACAGTATGGTTTGTAAGTTAATTTGTCATGGAAGAAATAGAACTGAAGCTATTCAAAGAATGAACAGATCTTTAGATGAGTTTGTAATTGAAGGTATTACAACTACTATTCCACTTCACAAAAAATTGTTAAATCATAAAAAATTTATCAATTCAGATTTTAATGTAAGCTGGCTAGATAGAGATACTATAGTTTAATAGCATTTTACTAACCACACATCATAAATTGGATGATCAAAGGGAGTTATTGAAGGGCTAGATGAAAACATCCATCCATTAAAAACAAAAACTTCATCATTATTTTGATATGATAAATCTCTAACTTTAATGTAAGCAGTGATTTCTGGATTATCATCAAATTCAGAATTTTTACATTTTAAACTTTGAATTGATAAGTCTTTAAATTTTAGTAATTGACCATTTTTAAGTTTCAATGAAGTATTTTTTGAACTAATTTTATCTAAAATTTTTATTTCAGTAAAAGAACCTTCAAGCTGACTTTTGGAATTTGAAATAGATGTAAATAAAAAAAATAAGAATAGGAAATAAAGAAAAAAACTATTCTTTCCAACTAGTATATTTTTTTTTAATACCATCTTTATTTTTATTTGGATAATATGCTTTTTCTGTGCCAGTTAAGTTGGATTGATGAGGTTTTTGCCATTCATATTTTTCTAGCTCATGTTTTTTTTCTATTTTGTTAGGTGTAAAATGCATCCATGAATACCACTCTACTGGGATTTTTGATGCATCAATTACATCAGAGTATATTACCCATCTTTTTCCATTTTTATCTTCATAATATTTATTTCCAAACTCATCAGTACCAGCAAGCTTTCCAAAAAAAATTGTTTTTAATCTTGTGCCAAATGTGTCTTGATTCCACCAAGTGAATATTTTTTTTAAAAGTGTCAACATGTTATTTTTTTATATTCAATTAAAAATTGTAAAAATTAAATTAGACTAAAATATGAATAAGTATATAAGTTAAAAGAGTTTATTTTCAAACTAATTTTAAATTGAGGTAAAATGGCAAAATATCTAGTAGAAACTTATTACACTTGTACATTTAAAGTGAATCATTATTTAGACGATATAAATGAAACGGAGCTTAAAAACTTAGAAAAAAGAGACGATGGTAAGTTCGAAGTTTTAGATGTCAAATTAGATAATAGAAAAACTAAAAGCTTAGATCCTAATAATAATAAAATAGTTGAAAATAAAAAAATTGAAATTGTCTCAAAAAGTACAAGCGAAAATTCTATAAGCAAAGAAACAGTTGTTCAAAATTTAAACAAAACCACAGAAAAAGGTGGAAAAAGATTTAGTATGCCTGACAGACGGAAAGGCTATATCCAAAAGGCTACAATTGGAGATCATAAAGTTTATCTTCATACAGGTGAATATGAAGATGGAAAAATTGGTGAAATATTTATCGATACAAGCAAAGAAGGTGAATTGGTTAAGGCATTAATGAACAACTTTGCCATAGCAGTATCTTTAGGTCTTCAATATGGAGTTCCATTAGATGAATTTATAAGTGCATTTGTGGGAACAAAATTTGAACCATCGGGTAAAGTACATGGAAATGATAGAATATTGAGCGCTACTTCTATTTTAGATTATATTTTTAGAGAGCTAGCTATATCTTATCAAAACAGAGAAGATCTTGCGCATACTCCTGCAATTGGTGAAAATGATTCAAATGATCAAGAAAATGATGATCAAAATCAATTATTAAAAATTGTAAAGGATATTACCAGCAAAGGATTTGTTAGAAATAACTATAAAAAAAATCTTGTTGATTTGTCTGATGTTAAAATAAGTCTTAAGGGCAAAAAATAATTTTATTTTTTATTTTTTAAAGACAAATTTAATTCTTTTAACTGTTCTGGGTTAACTTCTGATGGAGCATTCATCATTAAATCCTGAGCATTTTGGTTCATTGGAAACATTGTAACTTCTCTAATATTTTTTTCATTAGCTAACAGCATAACAATTCTATCAATTCCTGGAGCAATACCGCCGTGAGGTGGGGCGCCGTAACTTAATGCATTTATCATACCACTAAATTTTTCATCTACTTGCTGCTTATCGTAACCAGCAATTGAGAATAACTTGTACATAAGTTCGGGTTTATGATTTCTTATAGCGCCAGAGGATAATTCAATACCATTACAAACAATATCGTATTGATAAGCTAAAAGTTCTAGAGGATTTTCAAGTTCTTTTTCTGTCAAATCACCTTGTGGCATAGAAAATGGATTATGACTAAATTCAATTTTGTTGGTAACCTCATCTCTTTCAAACATTGGATAATCAACTATCCAACAAAACGCAAAGACATCCTCATCTATTAAGTCTAAATCTTCTGCAATTTTATTTCTTGCCTGAGAAGTTATTTTTTCTAATTCATTTTGTTTTCCACAAGCTAGAAAAATGCTATCACCTACTTCAGCATTAGTTAAATTCATTATTTCTAACAATGCTTCTTTGGTGAAAAATTTTCCTATAGGTCCTTTACCAGATAACTCAGTATCTTTTTCAAACGTAAAATATGCCAAACCTGATGCTCCTTGTTCTTTGGCCCATTTATCAATATTATCAAAAAAGCTTCTTGGTTTATCCTTAGTATTTTTTGTTATTATACATCTTACTCTTGAACCAGATTTTACTAACTTTTTAAATATTTCAAAAGATACATCTTCTCTTGTAAATATTTCAGTAATATCATTTATTATAAGTGGATTTCTTAAATCAGGTTTATCACTTCCATACTTTAACATTGCTTCTTTGTAAGAAATTCTTGGAAACTTGTCGTTTAATAATTTTTTATTCGAAAATGTTTTAAAAGTATTAACCATTAATTTTTCAACAACATTAAAAACATCTTCTTGTTCTACAAAAGACATTTCTAAATCTAATTGGTAAAATTCACCTGGACTTCTGTCTGCTCTTGCATCCTCATCCCTAAAGCAAGGGGCTATTTGAAAATACTTATCAAAACCAGACACCATAATTAGTTGTTTAAATTGTTGTGGCGCTTGAGGTAGCGCATAAAACTTTCCTGGATTTAATCTACTTGGTACCAAAAAATCTCTAGCACCTTCCGGACTAGAGGATGTTAGTATTGGTGTTTGAAATTCCAAAAAACCTAATTTAGTCATTTCATTTCTAATGTGAGAAATAACTTTTGATCTTAAAATTATATTTTCATGTATTTTTTTTCTTCTTAAATCTAAAAATCTATATTTTAATCTTATTTCCTCAGCATATTCTTGATCACTGAATACTGGCATTGGTAATTCTTTGCAAGAACCTAATACTTCATAACTTTCAATTATTACCTCAATTTCTCCTGTACCTATTTCTTTGTTAACTGTATCTTCAGATCGAGCTACTACTTTACCTTCAATTTTAACAACAGTTTCTAATTGAGTTTTTTCTAAATTTATAAAATTTTTGTTATCTTTATCTATAATGCATTGAGTAACACCATAATTATCTCTTAAATCTATGAACAACAAGTTACCATGATCTCTTTTTTTATTAATCCAGCCTGAAAGAAATACTCTTTTATCTACGTCTTCTTTTCTTAATTCATTACAAGTATGTGTTCTATATTTACTCAATTAATCTCCTAAAGCCTCTTTAATAATTTTAAAATCGATTGGTTTTTTTCTTTTTAAACTAATTTCGTCGATCTTATATATGAATTCAGATATTTTACCATAAGATCTATTTATTCTTTTTATTATAAAATCTATCAATTTTTTATCTATTAATATCTGACGATCAGAAAGATTTTTTAATATTAATGCATACAATAAATCATCCTCTGGTTTATCAATTCTTGATAAGATAAAATTTTTAGCTCGAGAATTTAAATCATTTAATTTAAATGAATATTCAACAATAGGTTTTGTTGAAGTAATAATACAATATTTGTTGTCTTGCTCTATATTATTCAAAAAAGTGAATAGTAATTTTTCATCTATATTTTTATTTAAATCCTCAATAATTATATTTTCATAGATTTTGATTTTTTTTAAATATTCATTGCTGATATCAGCAGCATTTATTTTAATTCCTTTAAATTTATGTAAAAAAATATTAATTAAATGTGATTTACCTGAAAATTTTTCACCAATCAAATTTATAAAATTTTTTTCCCACTTTGGCCAACTATTTAATAATAAGAATGAAAATTCATTTGACTTTGAAACATAAAAATCTTGATCTTTAAAATTTTGATCAAAATCAAATTTTAAAATTTCTTGATTTAAAGTTTTCATTTTAATACCCAAACTTTATTTTTAATTTCAAAAAAATAATTATAATCTTTCATTACATCTAAGAATTGATTTCTAGTTCCATTAAAAATTATTTTATAAATATTTTTTTTATTATCAAATTTAAATATGTTGAAATTGTTAATCAATTCTATGTTTGAAAGTGTTTCTTCAAACTGATCAATTTTAATAATATTTCTATTATCAACAGAGATAGTCAAATCTAATTTGATAGATGTATTTATTATGTTTTTTAATTTCCAATAATCTTCGAAAACTATTTTTTGTTTATCTATAAAATTTTCTAAATCATTTAAATTTGTAAAATTAATATTTTTTAATTTAAAATTTTTTAAATTTTGGGTGTTATTAAAAACTATCTGATTAAGTACTCGAGTTTCTTTATTATTTTTAAAAACAATCATTATAATATAATCCTCAAAATTATATTTTTTTGAAATTTGGCTAAAATCAAAATCTTCTAAATTGTTAATATTTTTTTTAATTAAATTATAATCGTCAATATCTTCATTAGGTAAAATGTAATTTAATTGATGATATTTTTGATTTTTTATATTCCAATTTTTAAATAATTGACTCTCTGTAAAAAGAAAAATTTCGTTATTTTTCTCATCAATTTCAATCGGGAAAAAAATTAAATCTTTTTTAATAATTGATGAGGGAAATACATTTTTTTTCTCTAATAATTCAAAAAAAATTCTTTTATTGAATTCTACATTCAGAGTAAGATTGTATATTTCATCAATAAAATTTTCCTCAACAATTGAAAATGTTTCAACCACACTTTTGACTTCTTTTAATGAAGATTTTTTAAGTTTTGTTTGATCCTTGCTTTGAACAATGGTTAAAATTAGTTCTTCATATGCTTTGGCAAAACCTTTGTTAATGATCTTACTTTTATCAAAAGAGGCATTAAATGGTGATGAAATTTCAATTTCTTTTATAGAAAATGTTTTGGCTACACTGTTTTCTGTGGAAAAAAAAATATTTAATAAAGCAAGAAATAGAAAAAGATTATATAAACTCTCTAGTTTAATTAATTTTGAAAAACACCTCATAAAATATTGTAATGAATAATAAAAATTTTACCTATAAAAAAAGTGGTGTTAATATTAAAGCTGCCGATAAGTTTGTAAATTTCATTTCATTAGTATCATCAAAAAAAAAGGGCAAAAAAAAGTTTTCTAATATTGGAGGTTTTGGTTCTATTTCAAATATTCCAAGCAATATTAAAAAACCTCAAATAGTTGCTTGTACAGATGGTGTTGGGACTAAAATTGAAATAGCTAATTCTTTAAATAAATTTGACACAATTGGTATTGATCTTGTAGCTATGAGTGTTAACGATTTAATTGTTCAAGGAGCAAAACCTCTACTTTTTTTAGATTATATTTCAATAAACAAGATTGATTTATCTAAATTAAAATCAATTATTAAAGGTATTGTTAAAGGATGTAAAATCTCTGAATGTGATCTTGTGGGTGGTGAAACAGCAGAAATGCCTGGCACTTATTCTAAAGGGAAATTTGATATAGCAGGTTTTGCTGTTGGTGTTGTTGGCAAAAATAAAATCTTGAATAAAAATAAAATCAAAAAAAATAATTTAATACTAGCAATTCCATCTAGTGGATTACATTCAAATGGTTTCTCACTAGTAAGGTATCTGATTAATAAAAAAAAAATTAATATAAAAAAAAATAAATTTTTAAAAACGGAACTTTTAAAACCTACAAAAATATATGTTAAAGAAGTAATTAACCTTATTTCAAAAGATATTATCAATGGTTGTGTAAATATCACAGGGGGAGGACTTGCTGATAATATCAAAAGAGTTTTACCTGATAATTTGGTAGCTGATATTAATTTAAATAAAATTAAACCTTTAAAAATATTTAACTGGCTTAAAATAAATGGAATATCAGAAAATGAAATGTTAAAAACATTTAACTGTGGTGTTGGTTTCTGTTTAATTATTAACAAAAAAAACTTGAATAAAATCCAAAATTATTTTCCTAAAGATTACAAACCATATGTAATTGGAAAAATTATCAGTGGTAAAAATAAAGTAAAATTAAATGGTTCTATCAACTGGAACAAATAAAGTAAAAACTGCAGTTTTTATCTCTGGAACTGGTAGTAATTTAAAATCACTAATTAAATTCTCTAAATTAAAAAAATCACCTATTTCTATAAATCTAATCATTACTAATAATAAATTAGCAACAGGTTTGAAGTTTGGAGCCATTTTTAAAATCCAAAAAAAAATAATTAATTTCAAAGATAAAGATATTGCTGAAAAAAAAATACTTAATGAACTTAAAAAAAATAAAATTGAATTAATTTGCTTGGCAGGATTTATGAAAATACTTTCAAAAAATTTTATTAAAAATTTTAAAGGTAAAATTTTAAATATTCACCCTTCCCTATTACCAAAACATAAAGGTTTAAATACTCATCAAAGAGCTATAGAAAATAAAGATAAATTCGCAGGATGCACTGTACATTTTGTTAATTCAAAATTGGATTCTGGGAAAATAATTCTTCAAAAAAAGGTAAGAATTTTAAAAAAAGACAACAATAATAGTCTTGCCAAAAAAGTTTTGGCAGAAGAACATAAATTATTTCCAAAAGCTATTTTGAAAGTTTTTAGTCTTTAAAAAAAAAGTCGATTTCAATTTTTGCATTTTCAACACTATCTGATCCATGTACAGAATTTTTGTCTATTGAAATCCCATACTTCTCTCTAATTGTACCTTCTTTAGCATCTTTAGGGTTTGTTGCGCCCATCAATTCTCTATTTCCCAAAACTGCATTTTCTTTTTCAAGTACCATTACAACAATTGGTCCAGATGATAAATATGCACATAAATCATTATAAAATGGCTTTGTTTCATGTACTTTATAAAAGTTCTCAGCCTCAGATTTTTCAATTTGAATTTTTTTTTCTTTTAAAATTTTAAAACCTTTGTTTTTAAATATTTCTTTTATTTCATTTTCAAGATTCCTCTCAACTGCATCAGGTTTAATTATTGATAAAGTTTGCTCAATGTTACTCATATTTATCCTCTATTAGTTTATTTAATAATCTTACTCCATAACCAGTCGCTCCACCTGAATTTAACGCACCTCCATACTTGGAGAAAGCCATCCCAGCTATATCAAGGTGAGCCCACGGTGTTTTATTTAAAATAAATCTTTGTAAAAATTGAGCAGCAGTTGTAGATCCAGCCCCACCAACATAATTAATGTTTTGCATATCAGCATTTTTAGAGTCAATTAATTTATCAAAATTTTTATTTAAGGGCATTCTCCAAACTTTTTCTTCTACTTTGTCTCCAGCTTCAATTAATTGATTTGATAATTTATCGTCATTTGAAAATAACCCCGCATACTCTGACCCAAGTGAAACGATAATAGCACCAGTCAAAGTTGCTAAATCAATAATAAATTTAGGTTTAAATTTTTCTTCAGTATAAGTAAGTGCGTCTGCAAGTACTAGTCTACCTTCAGCATCTGTGTTCAAAATTTCAACAGTTTTTCCACTATAGGATTTTACGATATCACCTGGTCTTTGAGCATTTCCGCCTGGCATATTTTCTACCAATCCAACTACACCTACAGCATTAACTTTTGCTTTTCTGAGAGCTAAACTTTTCATCAAACCCACAACAACTGCTGAACCAGCCATGTCATAAGTCATATCTTCCATAAATTTTGCTGGTTTAAGTGAAATTCCTCCAGTATCAAAACAAACTCCTTTACCAACAAATGCTAGAGGTTTAGAATTATCTCTCAGACCTTTCCATTCCATTGTAACTAAATACGAACCTCTAATACTTCCTTGACCAACACCAAGTAAAGTGTTCATGCCTAATTTTTTTAATTTTTTTTCATCATAAATATTTACTTTTAAACCATCTTTTTTCAATAACACCAATCTTTTTGCATACTCATCTGGATGCAAAACATTTCCTGGCTCAGAAACTAAATCTCTTGCATAAAAAGCTCCTTCTTCAATTGCTTTAAATTTTATTTTCTCCCTTTTAGAAGGTATTCTGTTACCGCTTACAATTATATTTAAAATTTCTTTACTTTTTTTATTTTTGTATTTTTCAAACCTATAAGATTTTAATTTTAATCCATGCAAAAAATAACTAACTATGCTTTCATTGTTTTTTGGTGCAGTATTTGAATATAAATTAAAATCTTTATTTTTTAATGACTTAAAACTATCATAAAATTTTGCACCCAAATTCTCTAAATCAGAATTTGCGATATCTGATTTTAAAGATACTAGTATTATTTTAACCTTTGATGAAATATCAAATTCTAATATCTTCTTCTTTGTATCTTTTGATTTTATTAAATCAGAAATGCATTTATATTCATTATTAGATATGAACTGTTTTAAACTTGAAATTTTATATTTCTCATCGACAAATAGAACCTTATTTATTGAATTTTTCGAAGGAAGCTTTTTGTTGTAACTAATTTTGACGCTCATAAATTTCAATTCTATATGATATGGATGGATGGTATATAAGAATAAAAATACCTTATTTCAATGAAAAAATTATTATATAGAAAACTATTTATTGACTATATGAGCTTTTTTTTTCTGGCTCTAATTATATCAACTTTAATTATATGGATTTTTCAAGCTGTAAATTTTCTTGATATTATGATTGAAGATGGAAGAGATTATGATGTTTATATTAGTTATGCTCTACTAAATTTTCCAAAAATATTAAGTAGATTACTTCCATTTGTTCTATTTTTTAGCATATATTTCATTTTAACAAGATATGAACAAAACAATGAACTGATTATATTTTGGAATTTTGGAGTAAATAAAGTTCAATTTGTGAATTTTATTTTAAAATTATCTATTTTTCTATTAGTTATTCAGGTTTTTTTAACTAATATAATTGTTCCTAAATCTCTTAATAAAGCTAGATCATTTTTAAGTAACTCTAATATTGATTTTGTAGGAAATTTTATCAAACCTAAAAGATTTAATGACACTATAAAGGGTGTAACAATTTACAGTGAAAAAAATGATGAAGATGGTTTTTTGTATAATCTTTATATTAAGAAAAACATTGATAATGGTTTTGAACTTACATACGCAAAAAAAGGAATTTTTACCAAAAAAAATTCAGCACCAGTATTAATTCTTTATGATGGCGAAACAACAAGAAATATAAATCAAAAACTTACAAATTTTAATTTTTCTAAGTCAGATTTCCTATTAGCTAATCTAGATGCAAATACAGTTACACATCCAAAAACACAACAAATGAACACAATGGATATTTTACTTTGTGTTTCAAGACTCTATAAAGTAACAGGTGCTATTTCATTATTTAATAATAAAAAAAAACAAATCATTAATTGTTCAACTGATAATAAATTAGTTTTATTAAAAGAACTTTATAAAAGATTGATTGTTCCTTTTTACATACCAATTTTAATGCTAATACCATACCTCTTAATATTTACCTCTAAAGAAAAGTCAAACTATTCAAAAATAAAATTAACTGCATTTTTTACTGGAATTTTAATAATAATTTTTTCCGAAGGTGTAATCAGATTTGTTTCTGAGGAATTATTTAGAAATTTTTATATTTTATTTTCACCTTTTTTTATTTTTTTTATTTTTTACTTATCATTTATTTTCAGATTAAATTCAAAAACATAGTTTGTTATGAGTGTATATATTAGATTTCTTTCAAATACTTTTTTAAAATCATTAATTTATGTTTTAGGTGTTACATTGAGCTTGGTCTTTATATTGAATTTTTTAGGAGAACTAGATTTTTTTCAAAATAAAGAAATCGAAACTCGTTTTACAATTTTTTTAGCTATTTTAAATTCCCCTGCTCTAATTTTTGATATGTTCCCTTTTATCTTTCTAATAGCATCACAATTATTCTTTATTAAACTTTTTAATAACAATGAATTAGTAACTCTTAAATATTCTGGTTTAAAAAACTCAAAAATCATCACGATTTTATCTACATTAACTTTAATAACAGGAATTTTAATTATTACAGTATTTTACTATTTTTCATCAAATTTAAAAAATTTTTATTTAGAATTAAAATCACCTTTTACTAGTGATGGAAAATATCTAGCTGTTGTAACAAAAAATGGATTATGGATAAGAGATAAAGTTGAAAATAAAATATTAGTTATAAACTCATCTAAAATTGATCAAAATTATTTAATAGGAAACTTTAT
>CACDUV010000006.1 GCA_902556065.1 uncultured Pelagibacteraceae bacterium | reverse complement strand
GTATTTCATTATCATATTCTCCAATTCTGTATCGGTCACATTTAATTGATTTTGGTAAATCTAAAAATTCAGTATCTGGTTCAATTAATTTTTCATTTAAAGCGCTTGCAAAAGTAAAAACTTTAAAAACTGAACCAAGTTCATATGTTCCTTTTGTTACTCTATTAATATAATTGACATCTGATATATTTTTTCTCTCATTTGGATTAAAATCAGGTAATGAAACTAAAGAGAGTATATTGCCATTATTAACATTCATTAAAATTGCTGCACTTCCTTTGCTTTTAAAAATTTCCTGATATTTTAATAATTCTTTTCTAATTAAAAATTGAATGTCTTTATCAACAGTTAATTTAATTGGGTCTCTAGATGATCTAAGATTTTCATTTAACGATTTTTCTAATCCAGAAATACCATTATTGTCATTATCTATTTGTCCTAAAATATGACTAAAAAGATTTTTCTGTGGATACATTCTAAGCACTTTTTCTTCAGGTATAAGAGATTTATCTCCCAACTTCATAATTTGCTCATATTTTTCCTCTGAAATTTTTTTCTCTAAATAAAAAAACTTTTTGTTTTCTATTTTTTTTTTAATTTCTTTAAAATCTTTGTCTGGGAAAATAATTTTTAGACTTAACAGTAATTTTTCTTTACTAATTATGTCTGAAGTTTTGAGACCAACATCAATAGACTTAACTGTTTTTGCTAAATAATTTCCATTAATATCTATAATATCTGCTCTATAAAGATCACTACTTAAAGGAAGTGTGTTGCTTATATTTTCAATTTTTGCTTCTCGAGACCCTAAATGAATTAAATGTATTGTGTATATTGAATAAATAACAAAAAAGACAAAAAAAATAAATGCAACTCGATTAAATTGAATATTTAATCCGGTATTGCTTTTTTTATAAACAAAATCATTTTTTTTGATCTTCAATTGTTAATCTTTCTTTATAACTGCTCATTTTTCCTTGGTTATTTTATAATGCTCTAGTTTATTTACATTCTCTGAAATATTATAAATTTTAATATCTTCTATTTTTTTTTGAACTAATTGATCTTCAAAATATAAAGATTGGTATTCCAATAATTTTTCGGCAGAACTTAGATAATCATATTCCAACTGAATATTTTCTAAATCTGATTTTAAAAGTCTTATACTTTCTTTATAAGCAAATATTTTATCTTCAATTTTTTTTGTGGTATTTTTGATAATTGCTGTTGTTGAAACTAAAATTATAATCGTAAATGCTAGAAATAATTTTTTCAAAGTTTATCTCCAAACTTTTCAATTTCTAAAAATTTTTTAAATTTTTCCTCTATATCTGTGTCAAAATTAAAGAAATCACTTTTCTTAATTGCATATCTTAGTTTTGCAGATCTCGAAGGAGGATTTTCTTTTATCTCAAGATCAGATGGAACAATTGGTTTTTTTTGATTTAAATTAAAAAGAGTTTCCTTTTGATCTATAATAGGTGAATATCTCGAAATACTTTTATTTTGAGAAAGACTTTTTAAAAAATATTTTACAATTTTATCTTCTAAAGAGTGAAATGTAACAACAGCTAAAACACCTCCTTTTTTTAATACTTTTGTAGCATTTATCAGTCCATAAATTAATTCACTTATTTCTTTATTTACAAAAATTCTAAGAGCTTGAAAAACTTTAGTTGAATTATGAACTTTAAAATTTTTTCTTATTTTTGAATTATCAACAATTTTTATTAAACTCTGAGTATCAATTTTCTTATTTAATCTTTCTTTAACAATATTTTTAGAAATATATTTTGCATCTTTTTCATCTCCAAAGTATTTAAAAATTTTCTCTAACTCTTTTGCATCAAGTTTATTTATAGCGTCAGCAGCTGAATAGTTATTTAAACCCAATTGCATATTTAAATCTGTAATTGAGTTGAAAGATAATCCTTTTTTTGGATCTTTGATTTGTGTTAATGAATAACCAAGATCAAAAATAACACCTTTGATATTTTCGTTTTTAATTTTTAAATTTGTTAATTGACTAAATTTTAAATTTTTGAAAATAAATCTATCTTCAAAATTTTCTAAAATTGAGTTTGCAACTTTTTGACTATCAATATCTCTATCAATTCCTATAACTTTTGTATTTTCAAACTCTAATATTTTTTTTGAATATCCACCTTGGCCAAATGTACAGTCTATAAATGTGCCACCATGTTGAGGGGTGATAACGCTAATAATTTCTTCTAGCAGTACTGGATAATGTTTTTGTACATCCGGTACTATGGTGGCTTCCATTTACTTCTTTGAAGACCATTAATTTTTTTGTCTTCTTAGGAAAGCTGGGATTTCAAGATCATCTTCATCCTCTTGATCATCAGAATTTAATAAATCTGAAGGAGAAGAGTTTTCACTTTCAGAGCTAAATAAATCTGGCGAATCTGAATCTACACCAAATTCCCTAAGATCATTTGATGGTTCTTCTTGAATATTTTCATCATGGTTTTTTTCTTCAAATGTTTCTACTGCCTCTTGAGTAAACGATTTTTCCATTTCATTTATAGTGCTGTCTTCTAAAATGTTTTCTGTTACTACACTATTTTCTGTAGCAAAATTTTCATTCATCATGTTATTTTCAACACTTACTTGCTCTTTTTCCTGAGCAATTTCATTCTCAACCTTAAGAGCGTTAGCACCATGAGTAATTGGGCTTGATGAGTTTGAAAAATTAAATGCTGGAGAGCCCATATTTGAAAAATCAGAGTAACCTGGATTACGATTTTGTATTCTGTGCACCATATTTACCACTGATTTAGATTCTGGTTGTTGTCCATCTAATGAGGTTGCAACAATTGAAACTCTCATTTTTCCATCTAAGTCAGCATCTGTTATTGCTCCTATAATTAACTCAGCCTCTGGATCAACTTCTGCTCTTACTTTGTTAACTGCTTCATCAACTTCAAAAAGTTTAAGGTCTTTACCACCAGTGATGTTTACTAGTAATCCTTTAGCACCCTTTAAAGTGTAATCGTCAATTAATGGATTGCTGATTGCCATCTCCGCAGCTTTAAGTGCTCTACCTTCTCCTTCGGCTTCTCCAGTTCCCATCATTGCTTTACCCATTGAGGCCATTACAGTTTCAACATCAGCAAAATCTAGATTAATTAATCCAGGTCTTACCATTAAATCTGTAATACTCTGAACTCCATGCATCAAAACATTATTTGATAGGTTAAAAGACTCTTCAAAAGTTGTTTGTTCATTTGCAATTTTAAATAAATTTTGGTTTGGAATTACAATTATAGTATCCACATGTTTTCTTAATTCTTCCAATCCTTGTTGTGCTCTTCTCATTCTAGAGGGGCCTTCATATAAAAATGGAAGAGTCACAACACCTACAGTTAATATATTTAATTCTTTAGCAGCTCTAGCGATGACATGAGCAGCACCAGTACCCGTTCCACCACCCATACCAGCTGCAATAAAAACCATATTTGCACCTTGAAGTGTATTAATAATTTCATTTAAAGATTCGTCAGCAGCTGCTTGTCCAATATCTAATTTTGCACCTGCACCTAAACCCTTCGTTAAATTTAAACCAATTTGAATTCTTGTTTTTGCTTTACTTAACTTTAAATCTTGAGCATCTGTATTAACTGCAATAAATTCTACTCCCTGAAGATTATTCTCAATCATTTCATTTATTGCATTTCCTCCAGCACCACCTACTCCTAAAACTAAAAGTCGTGGCTGAAGTTCTTTTATCTCTGGTGCTTTAAAGTTAATTGTCATCTTATTTCCCCTCGTTGTTGTTTAAATGTTTTTCCCATTTAAGACTTGCTCGATTTAAATTTGCTTTTTTTCTTGCTGATGTCTTAAATTTTTCAAATGCTGCTGGTTCCCAAATTTGAAAGGTTTGACCTTGACCAACAAACAACATGCTATTTTTTATTTTTGCATGTTTTAATAATTTTGATGAGAGAGAAATTCTACCTTCACTATCAAATTGTAAATTAGTACTTTCTGCTAATATTGAAGTTGCGAAATAATCTCTTTTTTCCTCAAAAGGATTTAAAGAATCTATTGCTGAGGAAATTTTTTCAATTCTGTCCTGAGAGCATGCTTCTATCGAAGAATTATTAAAAGATGGATAACATATAACGCCATTATAACCTAAATTAGACAAATGAGATCTGAAGCTAGCAGGCACAGATACTCTCCCTTTTTTGTCCAATCTGTTCTCGTAAGTAGATATAAACATGTATTTTTAATTTTATAAATTCCATAAATGGGAATACATGGGAATATATGGGTATTTAAAATGATAGTCAAATGTTGATTCTTTGCTTAATTAAAGTCATTTTATGAGAAAAATTTAAAATAATGATTTGAAATTGATTAGTTCTTTATTTGTGTAGTTGCTGAGATTAGGAGAATGCTTATTAAAGCTCCATTCAAATTTATGCTTCTAGCTATAACAATAATTGTAATGATATTTTACTTTTCGTCTTTTAAAGTGAGAAGTGCCAGATAAACTATAAGCCGGGTTCTGTCATTTAAACTTATCATTTGTCTAGGCTTAAGATCACTCTTAAGCTCAAGCAACTAACCCTGATGACTAGCCAAGGACGGCTTTTAGTTTTGCAACAATGTCATCTCTACTTAGTCTTGCTCCCAGTGGGGTTTTCCAGCGTTCATTGTTACCAATAGAACCGGTGTGCTCTTACCACACCTTTTCACCCTTGCCATGTTATGGCGGTTTATTTTCTGTGGCACTATCCCTAGGGTTTCCCCCGCCAGGCATTACCTGGCACTGTGTCCTTGTAGAGCCCGGACTTTCCTCTTTAAAATAAATTAAAGCGATAAGTCATTTATCTGGCATTATGAACTTATTATTAAACTTAAAAATTACAAGATAAATTAATTAAGCTTTTTTACAAGGTTTTCGCTTATTAATAAACATTCTTTATCAATTTTACCATTTACTAGTTCTTGTCTAAATCTCCTCTGAAATGCAAATGTGATAATTTTATTATATTTATTTTTATTTTTTTTTGAGCTTCTAGGATAACCAATTTTAAAAAGATTGTTTATAAATTTTAACTTCAATGTATTTAAAATTTTTGATCCTCTTTCTTTTTTTATTTTGTTTTGACTCAAATTATGCCAAATTCCGATTTTATTTTTTGATAAAAATGCCCATGGAAATTTCTCACCAGGGTCTAGCTTTCTATCTGGTGCTATGTCTGAATGACCTAATATTGATTTTGAACTTATTTTAAATTTTTTTACTAAATACTTTGTTAATTTTATTACTGAGTAAATTTGTTTTTTTGAAAATTTTTTATATTTAAATTCATGGCCAGGATTAGTTATTTCAATCCCTATAGAGTTTTTATTTAAAGATTTAAATTTTTTCCAACTAGAAATTCCTGCGTGCCAAGCCTGATAAATTTCAGGTACCATTTTTATAATATCACCATTATTTTTAATTAAATAATGACAGCTAACTTTTGAGTTGTAATCTAATAATTTATCCATCGCTTTTTTTTCAGATTTCATTCCTGTGTAATGAAAAACAATAAATTTGATGTCACTTTTTTTCCTTTTTTTAGCATCAAAGTTTGGAGAAAAATTAAGTATTATTTTCATAATCAATTTAGAGACAAATTTAGGCAATTTATAAACAATTTGTGGTCACTATTTAAATTTAATTCTACTTTAATAACAATTTTTATATAATATAATTTAGAATGTTTAAAAAACTAACTATTTTAATATTTTCTATATTCTTAATTACATTTAATGCTAATGCAGGTTCAGACGGGGAGCTAGCTTTAGAAAAAAATAAATCCGAAGCTCAAAACACGAAAGATTGTTTTGAAAAGTTAAATAGAGCTACATTTGCTTTCAATCAAGGTCTTGATAAGGCACTAATTAAACCCGTTGCAGAAGGTTATAGAAAACTCCCAGATAATGTTCAAAAAGGAACTTCTAATGCAGTAAGAAATCTATCTACTCTAATTACTATCCCTAATAATGTATTACAGGGAGACGTTAAGACCGCAATTATAAATACAGCTCGATTGGCTGTTAACACAACTGTGGGGCTATTAGGTACAATCGATGTTGCTAACAAAATGGGTTTTCCAAAATATGAAAAAGAAGATTATGGTCAAACTTTAGGTAAATGGGGTTTTGGACCAGGTTGTTATTTAGTGCTTCCAGTTTTGGGTCCTTCTACCATTCGAGATACAACAGGATCTTTTGCAAATGTAATGGGTGGTGACCCTTGGTATAATGCTTCAGTACATGGAAACAATGAATTTTTAAGTGAAGGTCTTTACATAACCTCAAAGGCGATTAACGGTGTTGAGTTTAGAGCTAATAATATTGAATCATTTGACAATCTTAAAGAAAATTCTATAGATTTTTACGCATCAGTCAGAAGTTTATACTTACAGGATAGAGAAAATAAAATCAAAAACAATCAACGAGGAAATATCGATGTCATTTATGAAGATGATGAAGAATGGGAAGAAATAGAAAACAAATAATCAAAAATAATATAAATAAATCATGAAAAAACTGTTAATATTACTTTTTTTATTAAATTTACTAACAAGCAATTCTCATTCTATTGAACCTGATGTATTTGTTCAGTCAACTGTAAATAGAGCATCAGGAATTCTTTCAAAAGATATTTCAAAAGAAGAAAAAATAAATCAACTTAAAGTAATAGCAAAAGAGACTGTAGATATTAGAGGGGTAGGTTTTTATTCTCTTGGATCAGCAAGAAAAAATCTTGATGACAATCAAAAAAATAAATATTTAAAGTTTTTTGAGGATTATTTTTTAAAAAGTTTTTCAAGTAGATTGTCGGAATATTCCAATCCTAAAATAGATGTTCAAGATAAAGATGTATTAAATAAAAATTATACAATTGTTAAAAGTGTATTGGTTGCAACATCTGACAGACCAGAAATTAAAATTGATTGGAGAATTTATACTAAAAATCCAGATAATCCTTTAATTAGAGATTTAATTATAGAAGGACTAAGCTTAGCAAGAACGCAAAAAGAAGAGTTTGCATCTATTTTGAATTCTAACGATGGTGATATTAATGCACTATATGAAGCGTTAGAAAAATTTGCCAACAATTAATTTGGTGGGCCCGCCAGGACTCGAACCTGGGACCAATACATTATGAGTGTACTGCTCTAACCAACTGAGCTACAGGCCCAAATATTTATTTAGTTATATCATTTTTAATAAGTTATCAATTAAAGATAAATTAATAATGGTGGGCCGTGTTGGTTACGCTCCAACTACCCCTGCAATGTCAATGCAGTACTCTACTATTGAGCTAACGGCCCTAGTTTTTTAACTTTCTAAGAAACTTTTTAGTTGTTTAGATCTGCTTGGATGTTTTAATTTTCTGAGCGCCTTGGCCTCTATCTGCCTAATTCTTTCTCTAGTAACTGAGAACTGTAATCCAACTTCTTCAAGTGTATGATCTGTATTCATGCCAACACCAAATCTCATTCTTAAAACTCTTTCTTCTCTAGGAGTTAAGGTAGATAATATCTTTGTAGTTGCTTCTCCTAAGTTTGATTTGATGGCTTGCTCTAATGGAGCTAAAGCTTTTGTATCTTCAATAAAATCTCCTAAACTACTATCTTCTTCATCACCAACTGGTTTCTCAAGAGAAACTGGTTCTTTAGAAATTTTTAAAACTTTTCTAACTTTATCTAATGGCATTCTTAATTTTTGCGCCAACTCCTCTGGAGTTGCTTCTCTCCCAAATTCACTTAAAATTAGCCTTTGTGTTCTTACTATTTTATTAATAGTCTCTATCATATGAACAGGTATACGAATTGTTCTTGCTTGGTCTGCAATTGATCTTGTGATTGCTTGTCTAATCCACCAAGTTGCATATGTAGAAAATTTATATCCTCTTCTATACTCAAACTTATCAACTGCTTTCATTAATCCAATATTTCCCTCTTGAATTAAATCTAAAAATTGTAATCCTCTATTCGTGTATTTTTTAGCAATTGAAATTACTAATCTAAGATTGGCTTCAACCATCTCTTTTTTAGCTATTCTAGACTCTTTTTCACCTTTTTGAACTCTGCTTACTAATTTCTTGAAATCAGTTACAGAAATTCCAAGTTTGTGACTAATTTCAATAAGTCTCTCTCTAATATTTTTAAATTCCTCTTTATTTTTTGCAAAAAATTGCTTCCAAACCAAATTTGTATCTAAAAATTTCTTAAGATTAGGATTTATTTCGTTCCCAACATAAAACTTTATAAATTCATTTCTTGGTATTTTTTGATCCATCGCAAGTCTTAAAAGATTTCCTTCCAAAGAAATGATTTTTTTATTTTCAACATAATGTTTTTGAACAAGTTCCTCTAATACAGATGGGGAAAGTTGAAGTGATTTAATATTTTCTAAAATATCATTTACAATTTTTTCATAACCTTTTTCCTTTGCGGGTGTAAAATTTTGAGAATTTAAAACACAATCTAACTTTTCTTTCTGATATTTAATTAATTTAATGTATTCTTTCGTTAATGTGTTAACCGTTTTTAGTACTTTTGGTTTAATTTCTGTCTCCATTGCTGCTAGAGTTGGATTAAAGTCATCATCTTCATCTGAAGATCCATCCTCTTTGTCAGTTTCACCTGCATTTTTTTGTTTAGCACTGGGTCCCGTTGACTCATCCTCCATATAATTTGTGTCAATATCTATAATTTCTCTAACTAATATTTCATCTTTTTGAAGTTTATCATTCCATTCAAAGAATTGTTGCGCTGTGATTGGGCTTTGTGACAAAGCAATTAACATTACATCCTTTCCAGCCTCTATTCTTTTTGCAATTGCAATTTCACCTTCTCTTGAAAGTAACTCAACACCCCCCATTTCACGTAAATACATTCTGATAGGATCGTCACTTTTTTCGATTGTTTTACCTTCTTCTTTATTTGAATTTTCTTTTTTTCTAAGAACTTTAAAATCTGATTTTTTTTCAACTAATGAAATATTTTCATCTAAAATATGGATAAAAGCTTGAGCAAGATTTTCATCTGATAAATTTCTTTTACCTAAAGATTTGCTTAATTCTTCGTATGTTATAAAACCCCTATGGGTTCCTCGACCCATTAACCTAGCAAATGATTTTGTAATAATTCTTTCCACAGCGATAAAATTGAGAGTCTTATATAATGTCAAATCTGTAAAAATCCATTATAAATTTGTCCAGATTAATTGAGATTCTGCTTTTTTTTGAGCTCTTTTAGCTCATTAAATGTGCTCTCGCTCATATCGACAGAGAACTTCGATTCTAATTCTTGAATTCTAAACTCAAGATCATAATTCATTAGATCTCGTGAAATATCTTCAAGCAATTCAATGATTTTGCGCCCATCTTCGGAATTATTTTTTAAAATATATTTTATCGGTGCAAATTTATTAATTTTTTCAATTATCTGATCATCCAAATTCAAGTCCTGAGCAGTTAGTTGATCCGCTGATTTTAAACTTTCAATTATTTGATTAAAGATTTTTTTATTAACTTCAGTAAATAATTTAATATTTTCAATCAAATGAATATTTGATTGTATTAAGTTTAAATTATTAATTACCAAATAAATTAAAGAATATTCTTTAAGTTCGACTCCAGACAAAGATTGGCTTTCGTTGTAATACTTCTTAGTAGAATCTAAAGATTTGGTTGGTTTTTTATAAAATTTTTTATTTTTTTGATTTGAATGAGGCGTTAATTCTGCAATTTTTTCTAAAAAATATTCCAAAACATATTTTTTTATATAATCATCTTTGATCGTATTTGCTCTATCTCTTAATCTTTTTTCAAAAATAGCCATAGAAGAAGGGTTATTTTCAGTTTGTTTCTTATAGTGACTAAAAATAAATTGATGAATTGATAACTTGGATTGTTTTGTAAATTCAACAAAATTAGCTTTTCCATTTTTGTTTACGTAACTATCGGGGTCCTCTTTATTCGGTAGAAATAAAAATGAAATTTGTTTTTCTGGTTTTAATTCTTTAATTGAATTTTCTGCAGCTCTTAATGCTGCTTTATAACCACTTTCATCACCATCAAAGCATATAATGATATCATCAAAAAATTGGTTAAGTATTTGAATTTGTTTATCAGTTAGTGAGGTTCCAAGATTAGCTACAACATTATCAATTCCATTTTTACTTAACCCAACAACATCCATATAGCCTTCAACCAAATAAATATGATCTACTTTGTTTGATAATTTTCTAGCTATATCTAGATTATATAAATTTGATCCTTTTTTAAAAAATAAAGTTTCAGGTGAGTTAATATATTTCGGAAGATAATCTAAGTTTTCTATTATTCTCCCACCTAAAGCAATTGGTTGACCAGTTATGTTGTTAATTGGAAAAATTAATCTTCCTCTAAATCTTTCTACATGAGTATTCTTTTTTTCATCTAAATAAAACAATCCAGATTCAACTAAGGTTTGTTCGCTATGTTTATTTTTTAATTGTCCAAAAATCTTTGGATTTTTTTCTACATATCCTATTTTAAATTTTTTCACTTCATCTTTGTTTAAAGATCGATTTTTCAAATATTCTCTAGCATTGGAATATTCTTCGTTTTTGATCAACTCATTATGGTAAAAATCAACATATTCAGTATAGATTGATTTATATTCATTCCATTTTTTTTCTCTCTCTTCGTCTTTTTTTGAAAACATATATGGTTGCATGCCCGCTAATTGGGCCAAATGTTTAACAGCTTCTCCGAACTTTAAATTTTGAGTTTTCATTACAAAATCAAAAATATTTCCATGTTCTGAGGTAGCAAAACAATGATAAAATTCTTTTTCATCATTAACTGTAAATGAAGGTGTTTTTTCATTTTTAAATGGAGATAAACCTACAAATTCTTTACCTCTTTTTTTTAATGAGACTGTTTTTGAAACAACTGTTGATACTTTCAACCGTGTCTTAATTTCATCTAAATACTCTTTGGGGTATTTCATTAACTATTCAATAATTCCTTAATTATTGAGCCAGCTTTAGAAAAATCAATTTCATCAGAATGAGATTTCTTTAACTCACCCATTATTTTACCCATATCCTTAACAGAACTAGCACCTAACTTAGCTATTAAGTCAGCACATAATTTTTTAGTGTCTTCTTCGCTCATTTGTTTAGGCAGAAAACTTGTTAAAATATCAAATTCATTCTGCTCAACTTCTAATAAATCTGTTCTGTTATTTTTTTTATAAATCTCAATAGATTCGGCTCTTTGTTTAACCATTTTTTTAAGAAGCTTTTTAATATCCTCATCATCTGTATCTTTTTTGTTAGGCCCAGAGCGATTAGCGATGTCTAAATCTTTAATAGAAGATAAAATTAACCTGTAGGTTGATATTTTCTTTTTATCTTTTGATTTTAGAGCATTTTTGTATTCGTTTTCGATAGTATTCTTTAATGACATAATTTTTTTAATCTACTTCAAAGAAAAAATTCTTCAAAAGAAAAATTGTTTTTTTATAATTTTATAATACATCTCTGTTGCGATAATAAAGCAATTATTGTATTAACCTTTAACTCATGAGTTGTAATTGATCAAAAATTCAAAAAAAATTAACTCAAAAAATATTCATCAAATTAATACTGGCGTTTTAGTTCTTGAAAATAAGAGGGTATTCAAAGGAATTGGTGTTGGCTATGAAGGAGAAGCTACTGGAGAAGTGTGTTTTAATACTTCTTTAACAGGTTACCAAGAAATAATCTCAGATCCTTCTTATGCGGGTCAAATTATCAATTTTACCTTCCCACATATTGGAAACGTTGGAACTAATAAAGAAGATATAGAGTCTGATAAGATATGGACTAAAGGAGTAATTTTTAATTCAGAAATAACTAATCCATCAAACTATAGAGCTTTTTTGCATCTTGATTCTTGGCTTAAGAAAAACAAAATTGTTGGACTCACTGGTCTAGATACTAGAAGTTTAACTAATTTTATTCGAGACAAAGGTGCCCCTAAAGGAACAATTGCTTTCTCAAAAAAACAAAAATTTAACTTAAGTAAATTAACAAACACCACTTTAAAATGGAGTGGGTTAAAGAATCTTGATCTAGCTAAAGAGGTATCAACTTCAAAAAATTATATTTGGAAAGGTTTTAAAACTTGGAAAAAGAAAGATGGATTTATAAAAAATAAAAAAAATCACTTTCATGTTGTAGCAATAGATTATGGAATTAAAAAAAATATTTTGAGATATTTTTCTGATTTCAATTGTAAAGTCACGGTAGTACACTGTAAAACCTCTGCTGAAAAAATTTTAAGTCTTAAACCAAATGGAATATTTTTATCAAATGGACCTGGAGATCCAGCTGCCACAGGAAAGTATGCAATAAATATAATTAAAAACCTTATTAAAAAAAACATTCCAATATTTGGCATTTGTTTAGGTCACCAGATTCTTGCTTTAGCACTTGGTGGAAAAACAAAAAAAATGAAGTTAGGTCATAGAGGTGCAAATCATCCTGTAAAAAATTTAATTCATGACAACGTAGAGATCACTAGTCAAAACCATGGCTTTGAAGTTGTTAAAGAAACTTTGCCAAAAAATGTTGAGGTCACTCATAAATCATTATTTGATAATAGCATTGAGGGTATAAAGTTAAAAAATAAACCTGTATTTTCAGTTCAATATCACCCCGAGTCTAACCCTGGACCACAAGATAGTGTGTATTTATTTAAAGAATTTATTAACAATATGAAAAAAAATGCCAAAAAGAAAAGATCTTAAAAAAATATTAGTAGTAGGTGCAGGTCCAATTATTATTGGTCAAGCATGTGAGTTTGATTATTCAGGAACTCAAGCGTGCAAAGCGTTAAAAGATGAAGGTTATAAGGTAGTTTTAATAAACTCAAATCCTGCAACTATAATGACTGATCCTGATGTTGCAGATAAAACATATATTGAACCCATTACTTTAGAAGTTTTAGAAAAA
This sequence comes from uncultured Pelagibacteraceae bacterium, assembly GCA_902556065.1. Classification (GTDB taxonomy): domain Bacteria; phylum Pseudomonadota; class Alphaproteobacteria; order Pelagibacterales; family Pelagibacteraceae; genus Pelagibacter. Next base: position 30,976 of record CACDUV010000006.1, on the reverse strand, counting down.
ATACTTAAAAAAGAAAAACCTGATGCAATCCTTCCAACAATGGGTGGTCAAACTGCGCTTAACCTTGCAATAGAAGCAGAAAAAAAAGGAATACTAAAAAAATATAAAATTGAACTTATTGGTGCAAATTCTAAAGCCATTTCTAACGCTGAAGATAGGAAGAAATTTAGAAAAAATATGATCGATATCGGATTAGATTTACCTAAATCAGAAATTGTAAATAATATAAAAAAAGCATCTAAAGTTTTAAATAAAATTGGATTACCTGCAATAATTAGACCTGCATTTACTTTGGGAGGACTTGGAGGTGGTATTGCAAAAAATAAAAAAGATTATTTGAAAATAATTAAAAATGGATTGCATGAGTCCCCTGTAAGCCAAGTCTTAGTTGAAGAGTGCCTAGAAGGTTGGAAAGAATTTGAGATGGAGGTTGTAAGAGATAAAAAAGATAACTGCATCATTATCTGCTCTATAGAAAATATAGATCCAATGGGAATTCACACGGGTGATTCAGTTACGGTTGCTCCAGCTTTAACTCTTACTGATAAAGAATATCAAGTGATGAGAAATGCATCGATTGCATGTCTTAGAAAAATTGGAGTTGAAACAGGTGGATCAAATGTTCAGTTCGCAATTAATCCTAAAAATGGAAGAATGGTTATAATTGAAATGAATCCAAGAGTATCTCGTTCATCTGCACTTGCATCAAAAGCAACTGGTTTTCCAATCGCTAAAGTTGCTGCTAAACTTGCAGTTGGCTACACTTTGGATGAATTAAAAAATGAAATTACAAAAATAACACCAGCATCATTTGAGCCAAGTATAGATTATGTAGTAACAAAAATTCCAAGATTCACTTTCGAAAAATTTTCTACTTCTCCAGCTACATTGGGAACTTCTATGAAATCAGTTGGTGAAGCAATGGCAATTGGTAGAAATTTTAAAGAGTCATTGCAAAAAGCTCTTGTTTCCCTTGAAACTGGGTTTTCAGGTTTAGATAGAATTTTTGATTTGAATAAAAAACAAATTGAGAAAAAATTAAAAGAGAATATCCCAAATAAAATTCTACTAGTTGCAGAAGCAATGAGGAAAAAAATCAGTTTAAAAACAATTTACAGATTATCTAAAATTGATCCTTGGTTTTTAGAACAAATTAAAGAAATTGTAGACAATGAAATTAATATAAAAAACAAAGGATTGCCTAAAAATTTTAATGAGTTTAATCGAATAAAATCAATTGGATTTTCAGATAAAAAACTATCTGAATTAACAAATTTATCTGAAGATACTGTTAGACGAAAAAGAATGGCTCTAAAAATATTGCCTGTATTTAAAAAAGTAGACACTTGTGCTGCTGAATTCAAATCATTCACTCCTTACATGTATTCTACATATCAAAGAAATTTTTCAATTAACTCTGAATGTGAAGCAGATCCAACTCAAAGAAAAAAAATAATTATACTTGGTGGTGGACCAAACAGAATAGGTCAAGGAATTGAGTTTGATTATTGCTGCTGTCAGGCTAGTTTTTCATTGAAAGATGCGGGTTTTGAAACAATCATGGTCAACTGTAACCCTGAAACTGTATCAACAGATTATGACACTAGTGATCGATTATATTTTGAACCATTAAAAGAAGAATATGTTTTTAATATAATTAAAAAAGAAAAAGAAAAAGGAAACTTAATTGGTGTGATTGCTCAGTTCGGTGGTCAAACTCCTATAACACTTGCAAAATTTTTACATGAAAACAAATTACCAATTTTAGGAACACAATATACTTCAATTGATTTAGCAGAAGACAGAGACAGATTCAGAAATTTATTAAATAAACTAAAACTTAAACAAGCAGAAAGTGGAATTGCCAAAACTTTCAAGCAAGCAATTCAAATAGCAGAAAATATTGGTCTACCTTTAATGGTTAGACCGTCTTATGTATTGGGTGGAAGAGCAATGGAAATTGTTCACGAAAAAAGTCAACTTAAAAATTTTGTTGAGGAAGCTTTTAAAGCTGCTGAAGAAAATCCAATTCTTATTGATAAATTTATTGACCATGCAATGGAAGTAGATGTTGATGCGATATCAGATGGAAATCAAGTTCATGTTGCTGGAATTATGCAACATATTGAAGAAGCAGGAATTCACTCTGGGGATTCCGCATGCAGTTTACCTCCAGTGTCTATTAAACCATACTTAATTAAAGAAATAGAAAATCAAACTAAAAAATTAGCTATAGCTTTAAAAGTTAAAGGTTTCATGAATGTTCAATTTGCAATCAAAAAAGATGAAATTTATGTAATTGAAGTAAATCCAAGAGCAAGTAGAACAGTACCATTTGTATCGAAAGCTAAAGGTCTCCCACTAGCTAAAATTGCATCACGTATAATGGCTGGTGAAAAAATATCTAAATTTAATTTAAAAGATAAATCAAAAGGAATGTATGCAGTAAAAGAAGCCGTATTTCCTTTTAATAAATTTCCAAATAGTGATTTACTTTTAGGGCCTGAGATGAAGTCAACAGGTGAAGTTATGGGATTTGATAAAAACTTTGGAATGGCATTTGCAAAAAGTCAAATTGGCGCTGCAAATTCTTTACCTAAACAAGGTCTAGCTTTTGTATCATTAAAAGATTCTCACAAAGATGAGGGACTAGATTTAGCTAAAGAATTAATCAAATTAAACTTTAAGCTATGTGCAACTAAAGGTACTGCAGAATACATTAGAAAGCATGGAATGAAATGTAAAATAATTAACAAAGTAAGCAGTGGATCTCCTCATATTGTGGATGTTTTAGATTCAAAAAAAATTGCACTTGTTATCAATACCGGTGGAGGAAACTCAGAGCATAGACTAAGTGATGCAATTGCTCTTAGAAGAGCAACGCTAAAAAATAAAGTTCCATATTGTACAAATATGTCTACCGCACAAGCTTGTTTAGAAGCAATAAGATCGCTTAAAACTAAAAAATTAGAAGTTACTTCACTTCAAGATATTTAAGAATTTACTTTCCAGTCAGTTTCAAAAGTTACGTAGTTTACTTGAATGCATCGTCTTTCTTTAACTATAGTCTTTTTTTCCATACCGTGCCAAGTATTTGGTCCACTAGTAAACATATAGCCATAATTATTTTTATAAGGAACAGTTTTAACTTTTTCTAATTTTTCATTATAAAAATCAGTTCCCAAATCTTCAGATTCATTAGCATTATTAACAAATATTAAGCCTGACATTAATTTTTCTTTAATATCGCAATGAGGCTTTAACCAAAAACCCTCTCGATCACAAATAACTTCAACCCTTACATATGAATTTGAAAGATCTTTACCAATCATTTTTGAAATAGTTTGATGAACTTCTTGAGATTGAAGTTCGTTAATAAATTTTACTAGATTCGGAAATTGTTTTTGATTTTCTTTTGTTACAAAACATCTAAATTTAATTGCTTTTCCACCAGATGCTATACCTTCTCTAAATTCAGCGGCACCACCATCTATTGCTCTAGTTCCATCATAACTGAGGTTATACTTACTAACATCAGGGATATCAGCTTTAACAATTTCCTCAATTGCTCCGTCTGTAAGTGCATTATGATATTCCCAATGATCAAACGGAAAATTGTGTTTCTTTGATTGAGTTTGAATTGAATTTAAAAAAGACATTAAAAATTTATTTTTTGTTTGATAATATTTGCTACTCTATTTGTTTCATCTAGTTTTTCATAGTTCCAATTTTCTATTTCTTCACCTAAGTTTCTAGTTATATTTAATTCTCTAAATAAATTTCTAAATCTTTGGAATCTTTTGTCATTCTTTTTTGGTAAAATATTAGCAACATAGATTGGTTTACCTGTCAAAGCAGCTTCTGAGATCATGGAGCTAGAGTCACAAGTAACAACAATATTTTCTGATAAAGCTAATGCGGATAAGTATGCGTTTTTGTCAACATTCATAATTACTGTATGATTTTTTCCAAAAAACTCTTTTGCATAGTGAATTGTATTTATTGGTGTTCTCATTGATGGAATGACTACTAATTGAAAATTATGTTTCTTCATTAATTTATAAAACATTGAGAAAATATGTTTCATATTCTTAGTTGAATAATCATAATATTTTGTTGGTCCTCCCATAATTAAGCACCAAACTTTTCTTTCATCTTGTTTAATAAAAGATTTTAAATAATTTTTATTTTCCTCGATTTCTTTCTCTGAAAGATAATGAATTGCTCCTTTAGTATTAATAACATTTTTTCCATTTATTCCATCATGTTCAGGAGCAACAATAAAATCAAAATAATTAAAATCTATTTTTGGATCTTGAATATGAATATTAAAAACTTTTTTTTTAGATATACTTTTTAGATGAATAGAAGGAATTACACTTTTTCTTCCACAAGAGATTATTAAATCAAAATCATTATCATTGATTTTTTTATATATGTTTTGGGAAATTGGGGTTAATTTAGGTGGAACAAATTTCCAAAAATTTTTTAGTTCAACCTTGTGGTGTGTAAAATCAATATCAAGTGCTTTTGCAAGTCCCTCTACTTGACTAATCATTCCATGCATTCCTTGAGTTAATAATAAACCTTTTAATTTAGACATTTATCACTATATAGCTTTCATATGAGTCAAAATCCAACTAAACACACAAAAGTGTTAATAATTGGATCTGGTCCAGCCGGATACACAGCGGCAGTTTATGCTGCTCGTGCAATGTTAAATCCAATTTTAGTTCACGGTTCAGAGCCTGGTGGACAACTAACAACAACAACTGATGTAGAAAATTTTCCAGGTTTCGCTGAAGTTATTCAAGGGCCATGGTTAATGGATCAAATGAAAGAACAAGCTAAAGCAGTAGGAACTGAAATGATTGAAGATCATATTGGTTCTGTAAATTTAAAATCCACTCCATTTGAAGCTGTTGGTGATAGTGGCCAAAAGTATACTGCAGATAGCATAATTATTTCAACAGGTGCACAAGCAAGATGGTTAAACATTAAATCTGAACAAGAATTTAGAGGATTTGGAGTTTCTGCATGTGCTACATGCGATGGTTTCTTTTTTAAAGACAAAGAGGTTGCTGTAGTTGGAGGTGGTAATGCTGCAGTAGAAGAAGCCATGTTTCTTACAAAATTTGCATCAAAAGTAAAATTAATTCATAGACGAGATAGTTTGAGAGCTGAAAAGATGCTTCAAAAGAAATTGATGGAAAATAAAAAAATTGAAATTGTTTGGGACTCTGTAGTTGAAGATGTTTTGGGTGATAGTGAACCCAAAAATGTTAAGGGTATAAAAATTAAAAACTTAAAAACTGAAAAAACAGAAGAAATAAAATTAGATGGATTATTTATTGCTATTGGTCATGATCCAGCTACTCAGCTTTTCAAAGATCAATTAGAAATGGATAAAGAAGGTTATTTAATTACAAAACCAGATTCTACAGAAACAAATATTCCTGGAGTTTATGCTGCAGGTGACGTTAAAGATAAAACTTTTAGACAAGCAGTTACAGCTGCAGGAATGGGATGTATGGCAGCTTTAGAAGCTGAAAAACATCTTTCACATAATTAAATGTCAGAAAAAGTATTACTCACTGGCATTAGTGGGTTTGTTGCAAAACATATTGCTATTGAATTACTAAATTCAGGTTATGAAGTTTTAGGGACTGTCAGAAATTCAAATTCAATTGAACAAACAAAAAAAACATTAGAAGAAAATAATGTAGCAATTAATAATTTATCTTTTGTAGAATTAGATTTATTAAAAGATGAAGGCTGGAATGAAGCTGCAAAAGGCTGCAAATATATAATTCATGTAGCCTCTCCTTTCCCTCTAAAAGTTTCAAATGATAGGGAGTCGCTTACTCCAGCTGCAAAAGATGGAACTTTAAGAGTTTTAAATGCTGGAATAAATGCAGGAGTTGAACATTTTGTTAAAACTTCTTCCATAGTATGCATGTTCAGAAAACCAAACAGGTCAAACCCTTATACATTTGGTGAAAATGATTGGACTGATTTAGACTGGGATAAAACCACTGATTATTTTGTATCCAAAACAAGAGCTGAAAAAGCTGCGTGGGATCTTATGGAAAGCAAAGGTCTTAAAAATAGTCTTACGTGCATCAATCCTGGCTTTGTTTTGGGAGATTTTTTGAATGAAAAAAATTGTACTTCAATGGAATATATCAAGCAATTGCTTGAAGGAAAATTTCCAGCTGCACCAAAGTTTTCAGTAATGATATCTCACGTAAAAGATATTGCAAAAGCACATGTTCTATCTTTAAAAAATAAAAGTGCTGGTGGTAGAAGGTTGATTGTTGGATCTGAAGTAAGAAGTATTCTTGAATTATCACAGATAATGGCAAAAAATATTCCAAGCCATGCAAAAAAACTTCCTAAAAGAGAATTACCAAATTTTATGGTTAAACTTCTAAGTTATATAGATACAAGTGCTAAAAATATGGTTCCTGATCTTGGGCTAAAAATGCAAATAGACCAAAGATACGCGGAAGAGATTCTTCAAATGAAATTCATAGCATCTGAAATTGCAGTTGTTGATGCGGCAAAATCAGTAATAAGACTGAATTTAGCTTGAAGTTAATTCAACTATTTCATCAGACTCAAAAATAGTTTTTTCTAAATTTTCATTTGCAATTTTTATCATAGCTTTAGCAACAGTTGCTGAATGAATTGGTTTCATTTTCTTTAGAGTTCCTAAAAATAGAGGAGACAATAATTTAAATACAAAAATTCCAATTTTCTCACCTACTCTCTTTTCTTGTCTATTGCCTAATAAAAAAGAAGGTCTCATAATTCCAAGTTTTGAAAAGTTAAGTCTTTTTAACTCTTCTTCAACTAATCCTTTAAATTTTAAATAATCCCCTGAACTTTTTGGATCTGCATAACCTGATGAAACAAAAACAAATGAATTTACTAAATTTGATTTTGCTATTTGAGCAACTTGTTTTGGAACCTCAAGTTCTACTCTTTTATATTCATTTTTATCTGGTGAATTTTTCTTTGTTGTTCCAATGCAAAAAAAACAATCGTCCCCTTTAATATCTTCTCTATGATTTTTTAGATTGTTAAAATCTGTTTGAATAATTTCAATTTTTGGATTATTTAATTCAATTGACGATCGAACAAATACTTTAATCTTTGAATAGTTATTATTACTGATTAATAGATTTAAAAGATGACTTCCAACTAATCCTGTTGCACCAAATAATAAAGCTGTTTTCACTTCTTAAGAAAGGCTTTCACAAAAAGATTTTATTCTCGCCATTGCTTTCTTCAAATTTTGCATTGATGTAGCATAAGAAATTCTAAAGTATCCATCTAAACCAAATGCAGAACCTTGCACTACTGCAACATTAGATTGTTCAAGTAGTTTTTGAACAAACTCAGTATCAGTTTTCAATTTAGTTTTTTTATTTAATAATCCTTTACAACTTGGAAATACATAAAATGCACCATTAGGAGTTAAACAATTTATTCCTTTAATATCATTTAAACTTTTAACGACAAAATCTCTTCTTTCTTTAAATGCTTTTGATCTCTTGTTTATAAAACCTTGATTGCCATTTAAAGCTTCAACAGCAGCAGCTTGACTTATTGATGAAGGGTTTGATGTAGATTGAGATTGAATTTTACCAATTGCTTTAATGATATCTTTTGGTCCTGCGGCATATCCTATTCTCCAACCTGTCATTGCATAAGATTTACTAACCCCATTCATGGTTAAAGTTCTATCTTTTAACTTTGAATTTTGAGCAATCGTATAAAAATTAAAATTATCATATTTAATATGCTCATAAATATCATCACTTAAGATATGTACTTTTTTATTTCTAATTAAAACTTTTGCTAAATCTTCAATTTCTTTTTTTGAATAACCTGCTCCAGTTGGATTGGAAGGTGAATTTAAAATCACCCATTTAGTTTTTTTGGTAATTGCTTTTTTTAACTTGTTTGCAGTAAGTTTAAATCCTTCTTTTTCTGTACACTTAACTATCTTTGGTTTTCCACCAGCTAATAAAACCATATCAGGATAAGAAACCCAGAAAGGTGCAGGAATAATAACTTCATCACCTTTATTTAAAGTTGCCATAAAAGCATTATAAAGAACTTGTTTTCCGCCAGTACCAACTGTGATTTGATCTGCAGTGTAGTTGATTTTGTTTTCTCTTTTAAATTTATCTACGATTGCTTTTTTTAAAGCAGGTGTTCCATCTACAGCTGTGTATTTGGTGTCTCCACCTTTGATAGCTTTAATTGCAGCATTCTTAATATTTTCTGGTGTATCAAAATCTGGCTCCCCGGCTCCAAGTCCAATTACATCTTTTCCAGCTGCTCTAAGTTCTCTTGCTTTTTGGGTAACTGCAATAGTTGGTGATGGTTTAATTCGTTTTAAACTGTCTGATATTATGCTCATTGAAATAAAAATAAATTCTAATACGCTGTTTAATATATGGAAAATACTTATCAAGATTTAATTACAGATATACAGAGTAAAAATCCAAAAATAGGTGGAAAACTCGAAGGAGGAAAAAAATTTAAAATTAAATCTGATTTTAAACCTGCTGGAGATCAACCTGAAGCTATTAAAAAATTAGTAAATGGTGCAAATAAAGATCAATTTAATCAAGTTTTACTTGGTGTTACGGGATCTGGAAAAACTTTTACAATGGCAAAAGTTATTGAGGCAACTAATAGACCTGCTTTAATATTAGCTCCGAACAAAACACTTGCAGCACAACTCTATGGAGAAATGAAAACATTTTTTCCAGACAATGCAGTTGAATACTTTGTTTCTTATTATGACTATTATACTCCAGAGGCTTATGTTCCAAGATCTGACACTTATATAGAAAAAGAAGCATCTATTAATGAACAGATTGATCGAATGAGACACTCTGCAACTAGATCTCTTTTGGAGAGAGATGATGTATTAATTGTAGCAAGTGTTTCATGCATCTATGGATTAGGTTCTGTGGAGGCGTACAGCAAAATGACGCTAACTCTTCAAAAAAATTATGACTACAACCGAGAAGAATTAATTAAATCTTTAGTCGCTCTACAATATAAAAGAAATGATCAAAACTTTTATAGGGGGACATTTAGAGCTAGAGGAGAATATTTAGAAATATTTCCTTCTCATTTAGAAGACAGAGCTTGGAGGCTTTTTCTATTTGGAGATAAATTAGAACAAATTGAAGAATTTGATCCTTTAACAGGAGATAAAGTTAGAGAGCTAAGTTTAGTAAAAGTTTATGCAAATAGTCATTACATAACTCCTAAACCTACAATCGAACAGGCAGTTATTAACATTAAAAAAGAATTAGAAATAACTTTAAAAAAACATAGAGCTGAAAATAAATTATTAGAGGCTCAAAGGTTAGAGGAAAGAACTAAGTTTGATTTAGAAATGATTGAAGCAACTGGTTCTTGTGCTGGAATTGAAAACTATTCAAGATTTTTATCTGGAAGAAAGCCAGGAGAACCCCCTCCTACTCTATTTGAATATTTTCCAGATAACACTTTAATATTTGTTGATGAATGTCACGTAACTGTTCCACAACTTAATGGAATGTATAAAGGAGATAGATCTAGAAAAAGCACTCTTGCAGAATATGGTTTTAGATTGCCATCATGTATGGATAATAGACCATTAAAATTTGAAGAGTGGGATTTAATGAGAACTCAAACTGTATTTGTATCTGCGACACCAGGACCGTGGGAACTAGGGCAAACGAAAGGTAAATTTATTGATCAAGTTATTAGACCAACTGGTCTAATTGATCCTGTAGTTGAAGTTAGACCTGCAAAAAATCAAGTAGATGATTTAATGCATGAATGCAAAAGAGTAATTGATAATAATCATCGAGTTTTAGTCACAACTCTTACTAAGAAAATGGCTGAAGATTTGACTGAGTATCTTCATGAAAATGGAATTAAAGTTAGGTACCTTCACTCAGACATAGATACTTTAGAGAGAATTGAAATTATGAGAGATTTGAGGATGGGTGTATTCGACGTTTTAGTTGGGATAAACCTACTAAGAGAAGGTCTTGATATTCCTGAATGTGCACTAGTTGGAATTTTAGACGCAGACAAAGAAGGTTTTTTAAGATCAGAAACATCACTCATTCAAACAATAGGAAGAGCAGCAAGAAATGTGGACGGAAAAGTTATTTTGTATGCTGATAAAGAAACTAAAAGTATAAAAAAGGCAATTACTGAAACAGATAGAAGAAGAAATATTCAAATAGCTTATAACAAAAAGTATAAAATTAGTGCCACATCAGTTAAAAAAGAAATTAGCGATATTTTAGAAAGTGTTTATGAAAAGGATTATGTAAAAATAAGTGAGGGCTCTAATGTTGGTGGAAATTTAAAAAAGCACCTTAAAGCACTAGATAAAAAAATGAAAGAGGCTGCATCAAATCTTGAATTTGAAGAAGCTGCCAAAATTAGAGATGAAATAAGAAAGTTGGAAAGTAGCGAATTAGAAATTACATTAAATCCTAAAATAAGGCAGTATGATGTAAAAAATAAACTTTATCCAAAAGGTAGATCAACTATGGGTATGCCGGGCACTAAAGTTACAAAAAAAAGAGATAAAAAATGGAAGCACGGAAAATAATTATTACTGGCGGAGCAACTCGAATGGGTGCTGCGATTGCAAGAAAATTATCTGGTCCTAATAAAGAAATCTTAATCCATTATAATAAATCAAAATTAAAAGCAGAAAAATTAAAAAAAGAGTTATCTAATGAAGGTACAAAAGTTTACTTAGTCAAAGGTGATTTAAGTAAAGAAAATGATGTAAATAAAATTGTAAAATTTGCAAAATCTAAACTTAAATATTTTGATTGTTTAATTAATAACGCTTCACTTTTTGAAAATGATAAGCTTGATAATTTCACAACAGATAGCTGGGGTAAACATTTAAGAACAAATTTAAGAGCACCAGCACTTTTATCAAAAGCATTTGCTAAAAATATTAAAGGGAAAAATAACAATATAATCAATATAATTGATCAGAGAGTTTTTAAACTAACTCCCTATTTCTTTTCATATACGATAAGCAAAACTGGACTTTATACTCTTACTAAAACAAGCGCTATGAGCCTTGCACCAAATATAAGAGTGAATGGAATTGCTCCAGGACCTACTTTAAAAAATAAAAGACAATCTGAAAAACACTTCAAAAAGCAATACATGGCAACCCCTCTTAAAAGACAAGTAGATGTTGAACAAATCTGTAATGCCGTTGATTTTTTTATTAAAAATAGGTCTATTACAGGACAGGTAATTTCAATTGATAGTGGTCAAAGTTTAAACTGGCAAACACCTGATATTATGGGAAGTAAAGAATGAAAAAAAATAATTTGAAAATTGTAAAAATAGACAAAAATAAAAGCCTATTTAATTATGAGAAAAAAATCCTAATTAATGAATTAATCTTAGATTTAAAACTTGGCTATTATGACTTTGAAAAGAAAAAGCCTCAAAAAGTTAAATTTAGCCTAGAAATTGATTACGTGGATAAAAAGCCATCAAGTGATAAAGATATAAAATCGATTGTTAATTATGGAACAATTGTAAAATTGATCACAAAACTTGTTAAAAAAAAACATTACAACTTTCTTGAAACATTAGCTGAGGCTGTATTTGATGAATTATTCAAAGATCAAAGGATTGCTAAAATAATGTTGAAAATTGAGAAATTAGAAATTCTTAAGCAATGTTCATCTGTTGGTATTCAAATTACCAAAAAAAGAAGTCATGATAAGCTCTGAAATAGGAAAAGAGGTAATTAAAAAAGAGCTCTCTCTAGTACCTAAACTTCCTGGTGTCTACAGGATGCTAAATGAAAAAAATGAAATCCTTTATGTGGGAAAGGCAAAAAATCTTCCTAATAGACTTAAAAGTTACATATCTGAAAAAAATCATATAATTAGAACAGAAAGAATGTTGTCTCAAACTAGAAAATTAGAGATAACAACTACTTCAAATGAAAGTGAAGCTTTACTTCTAGAAGCAAACCTAATTAAAAAATTTAAACCAAAATTCAATATTTTACTAAGAGATGATAAGTCATTTCCATTCATCTTTATTGGTAACAAAGATAAATGGCCGCAAATTAAAAGACATAGAGGAAAAAAGACAAAAGAAGGATTTTATTTTGGGCCTTTTGCATCAGCAGGTTCAGCTAACTGGACTATAAAGATGATTCAAAAAATTTTTCATTTAAGAGTTTGTGATGATACTGTTTTTAAAAATAGAGAAAGACCTTGTATACTTTATCAGATTAAAAGATGTTCTGGTCCATGTGTTGGTTTTGTTGAAAAAAATGACTATCAACAAACAGTTGATGATGCTATTGAATTCGTTTCAGGTAAATCAAGAAAAATTCAAAAAAATCTCTCAAGTCAAATGGAAAAGGCAAGTGAGGAATTAGATTTTGAAAAAGCAGTAATTTTAAGGGATAGAATTAAAGCTTTAAATATTATTCAATCTTCTCAAAGAATTAACGAAGCAAACTTAGTCGAGGCAGATGTTATAGCTGGATACAAAGAGTCTGGAAAAACTTGTATTCAAGTATTTTTTTATCGTTCAAAACAAAATTGGGGTAACCAAGCTTTTTTTCCGAAACATGACCCAGATGAAAAATTAAGTGAAATATTAAACTCATTCGTTTCTCAATTTTATGAAAATAAAAGTGTACCCTCTGCAATAATATTATCTGAAGAAATTAAGGAAAAAGTATTAATTGAAAAAACTTTAACTCAAAAAGAAGGAAAACAAATTAACATTAGTGTGGCTAAAAAAGGTTCAAAATTAAAAGTAGTTAATCAGGCAATAAAAAATGCAAAAGACAGTTTAAATAGAAAACTTTATGAAAGTCAGAATAATCGAGAACTTTTTGATGAAGTTACAAAAAAATTCAATCTAGAAACAAATATAAATTTAATTGAGGTTTATGATAACAGTCATATCCAAGGAACAAATAGTGTTGGAGCTTTAATTGCTTATGGAGATGAGGGTTTTATCAAAAAAAGATATCGAAAGTTCAACATCAAACACAAAAAAAATGAGCAAGATGATTATGGAATGATGAGAGAGGTATTAAACAGAAGATTTAAACGTGCTGTTCAAGAAAAAGATAATTATCTTACATTTCCTGATCTAGTATTAGTTGATGGAGGAAAAGGTCAATATTCAGTAGCTAGAGAAAGTTTAAATGAATTAGGACTTCATGATATTCCTATTATTGCAATAGCAAAGGGTAAATTTCGTAATAGTGGAAATGAAACATTTTTTCATAATGGAAAAGAATATAAATTCTCAAAAAATGACCCCACTCTATTCTTACTTCAAAGGATAAGAGATGAATCACACAGGTTTGCAATCAGTGCACATAGAGCTAAAAGAAAAAAAGGAATAAGTAAATCTTTACTAGATCAAATTGAAGGTATTGGAGCAATTAGAAAAAGAGCACTGTTAAACCATTTTGGGTCAGCAAGATCTGTTGAGTCTGCCAGTTTAGATGAAATTAAATCCGTTGAAGGTGTTGAGGAAAAAGTAGCAAAAAAGATATATAACTTCTTTCACGAATAATTATGTTAAAAAAAATTCCAAATATTCTAACAATAGGGAGAATAATAATCGTACCCTTCTTCGTTTTAGCATTCTATCTTCCAGGCTTTTATGGTGATTTAACTGCTTTAATTTTATTTATAATTGCGTCATTTACAGATTTCTTAGATGGCATGTTAGCCAGAATGTTAGGTCAGGAATCTAAATTGGGAGAACTATTAGATCCTATTGCAGATAAAATTATAGTTGCTACTGCCTTAATTTTGCTAGTGATGGATGGAACGATCATAAATTATGAGGTGATTGCTGCAATAATAATTTTAACTAGAGAAATTTTAATTTCAGGTTTGCGAGAATTTTTAGCAAAAGGTCAGATTAAACTTCCAGTTTCAAATCTTGCTAAACTTAAAACAGTATTACAAATGGTTGCTATTGGTCTTCTTCTATCAGGAGATACTGGAAACAAAATAATCAACTTTGAAAATTATAACGCTCAAACTATTGGTATTATTTTTTTATGGTTATCTGCTGCACTTACATTATTTACAGGTTACGATTATTTGCGAAAAGGTATTGATCATGCAATATCTGAAGATAACAAAGATTAGGCTGCTTTTTTCTTTCTTACTAGTGCTTGATAACTTTCATTCAGATCAATAATAGTGTCACAAACTTTGAATTGATTTTCTGCAATACAAGATACAGGTGTAACTTCAGCAGCTGTTCCTGTTAAAAAGCATCCTACAAAATTAGGTAATTCTTTTGGACTAATTTTTCTTTCATGAACTTTAATATTTTTAGATTTTGCAATTCCAATTACTGTTCTTCTCGTAATTCCATCTAAAAAAGAATCTGGAATTGGTGTGTGAATTTCTCCATTTTTATCTTTAAAAAATACATTAGCACCAGTTGCTTCAGCAATATTACCTTCATGATCTAGCATCAAAGAATCTGTATAACCCTGTTTTTCAGCTTCATGTTTTGATAGTGTACAAATCATATATAAACCTGATGCTTTAGTATCCCAAGGAATAGTATTAGGAGCTGGTCTTCTCCAGTTTGAAATATTTAATTTAATGCCTTCAACTTTAAGTTTTGGATCAAAGTAAGATCCCCACTCCCAAGTTGCAATTGCAACATGAATTTTTGTTTGTTGTGCTGATATAGCCATCATTTCAGTGCCTCTCCAAGCTACTGGTCTTACATATCCATTTTTAACATTCTGAGTTGCTACAATTTTTTTTGAAGAAGTGTTTATTTGTTCTTCAGTATAAGGAATTTCAAAACCCATCCTTCTAGCAGAATGAAAAAATCTTGATGTATGTTCCTCCAATTTAAAAATAGAACCATCATAAACTCTTTCACCTTCAAAAACACAACTTGCATAATGCAAACCATGACTTAACACATGGAGTTTCACATTTCCCCAATCAACAAGTTCATCGTTGTACCAAATTTTTCCAGATCTTTTATCGTACGGTATCATTAGAGAAAATATTTTAAAATATCAGTGAAAAATATCTTTGTATCTTTGATATGTCAATATAACTTACCCATTATGAAAGAACTTTTATATCTTAAAGATGATCAACTTATGGGTTTAATTGAAAAGTTATTTATAAGTTATAGAGAGACGTTTTCTGACTCTAAAAAAATTTTA
Organism: uncultured Pelagibacteraceae bacterium; assembly: GCA_902556065.1. Taxonomy (GTDB): domain Bacteria; phylum Pseudomonadota; class Alphaproteobacteria; order Pelagibacterales; family Pelagibacteraceae; genus Pelagibacter. The sequence continues at coordinate 15,711 of CACDUV010000006.1, read as the reverse complement.
GACAAATATTCAATTGGTGTGGCTCACCACAAAGTAATTCATCTGATTTCCTCTTATGAGGGTATCTCTATCTCGGATCTTCTAAAAAAATTAAAAGTAACTAAGCAAAGTCTTAACAGGGTTTTAAAAGATTTAATCAAATTAGAAATTATCGTATTTAAAAAGGATGATCAGGATACAAGGGTTAAACATGTTTTTTTAAACGAAAAAGGAAAGAAAATATTTGAAGAGATTTTCAATTTACAAAAAAAAAGAATTTATTCTGCTCTTTTAAATTCAACTTCAGAAGAAGTTGTTAATTTTGATAATGTATTAAATAAAATAATAAATGGATAATTTTTTAGCCCATATTTTAGTAGTTGATGACGATGATGGTATTAGATCATTAGTCAAAAAATTTTTAAACGAAAATAATTATTTAGTAACTACAGCCAACAGTGCTGAAGATGCTTCAGATAAAATAAAAATAATAAAATTTGATCTTATTGTGCTGGACATAATGATGCCTGGAAAAAATGGATTAGAATTTTTAGAAGAAAACAAAAAAAAACTGGATACACCGATTATTCTTCTCACGGCAAAAGGAGGGGCCAAAGAAAGAATAGAGGGTCTGGAAATAGGTGCAGATGATTATTTGCCTAAACCATTTGAACCTAAGGAGTTAATTTTAAGAATAAAGAATATTTTAAACAAAACAAAAAAAACTGAACAAAAAAGAATAATTGAATTTGAAAATGTTAAGATTGACTTAAATAAACTTTTAATAATTAGAGGTCAGAATGAATTTAAAATCAACAATACTGAAAAGATAATTTTAGAAAAAATGATTAATAGTCCGGGAAAAACTTTCTCAAGAGAAGATATAGGAAAATTAATTAACTTAGATAAAGAGAGATCTATTGATGTTATTATTACAAGATTGAGAAAAAAAATAGAAATAGATCAAAAAAGTCCCAAATTTTTGCAAACAATTAGAGGTGCAGGATATGTTCTCTGGATTGAGTAATTTTTTTAAAAAAATTTTACCAAAAAGATTATTTTATAGAGCACTTTTAATTGTTGCAGTTCCAGTAATTACTATTCAATTAATAATCACTATTGTTTTTTTTGATAGTTTGTGGATTAAAACAAATAAAGGGATGACAAGAACTTTGGTTAATGAGATCAGTGCATTCATACAAGCTTATGAAAATGAAGAAAACGATAAAAAAGAAGTTAATAACCTTTTTTCTCTGTTTTTAGATTTAAATATTGAATTAATAGTTAATGAAAAATTAAATGATCAAGATAATGAAAGATGGTTTAGTCCAATTGATCGAACATTAAGAAGAGAATTAAAATCTAAATTCTCTCCAAAAACCTTTTGGTTTAATACTACTAATTATAAAGAATTAGTTGATTTAAGAATAAAATATGAGGATGGATATTTTAAGTTTTTATTTCCAAAAGACCGTGTCACTAGTACATCTGCAAGAATTTTTGCGCTATGGATTACAGTTCCAGCAATTATAATGGTTATTATTTCACTAATATTTTTAAAAAATCAAACAAGACCTATTACAAATTTGGCTCGTGCTGCTGAAAGATTTGGAAAAGGAGAGGATATAGAAGAGTTTAAACCATCTGGAGCACTCGAGATACGTCAAGCAGGTCACGAATTTGATAAAATGAGGAAAAGAATTGAAAGGCATCTTAATCAGCGAACTGAAATGTTATCAGGTATTAGTCATGATTTAAGAACTCCCTTAACAAGAATGAAGTTACAATTAGCTTTCGTGGAAGATAAAGAGACAGTCGATAAATTAACAGATGATATTAACGAAATGGAAAAAATGCTTAATGAGTATTTGCAATTTACAAGCTTATCGTATGTTGAAAAAGATGAAATGTTCAATATTTCAGAGCTAATAGAGGAAATAATAAGAAAATATAATAATAAAAACATTTCTCATAATTTAATTCCTAGAATTTACATTAATGGCAGAAAGAACCTGATCAATAGATCTTTAAATAACTTAATTGATAATGGATTAAAATATGCGAGCAAAGTTGAAATAAGCCTAATTAAAAAAAGTACAAATATATTTATAAGTATTGATGATGACGGTCCTGGGATACCCAAAAAAGAACACGAAAACGTATTTAAGCCTTTTTATAAAATGGATAAAGGTAGAAATGACTCTAAATCAAGTGTTGGTCTAGGACTATCGATTGCTTCTGATATTATAAAATCCCATGGGGGTAATATTGTACTAGAAAAGTCAAAATTGAACGGACTAAGAGTTAAGATCTTTTTGCCGATCTAGATTTCTTTTTTTTTTTCTCTAATTTTGAAATTTTATTTTCTAAATTTTCTAATCTCTTAGAAAGAATATCAAACTCATCCTTACTCGTAAGTTTCATTTTAAAAACAAATTCATCTCTCTTTGATTTAAATATATTTAAGATTTCAGATGATAAATCTTTAGAAGTTATTAATCCCTGCTCTATCAATTTTGCAAATTTATCAATTATAAATTTAGAATTTTTCATATATTAGATATACAATATAGATATATTTTAAAATGTTCATTAATAATTTTGACCCTGTTGCAGTAGAAATATTTTCATTAGAAATTAGATGGTATTCGCTAGCTTATATTGTTGGTATTTTATTTGGGTGGTTAATAGCAAAAAAACTATTCTTAAAGAATTCTGAAATAAATAAAAACTTTGATAATTATATAACGTACTTAATTATCGGAATTATCTTGGGTGGAAGAATTGGATATGTATTATTTTATAATTTTGAATTCTATATCAGTAATCTATTAGATATATTAAAAGTATGGGAAGGTGGAATGTCTTTTCACGGAGGAGTAATTGGCATTGTTATAGCAAGCATATTATTTGCAAAAAAAAATAATCAAAACACATTTTTATATTTAGACATTGTCGCTTTAGTTGCACCAATTGGTATATTCTTTGGAAGAATTGCTAATTTCATAAATTCTGAACTTTATGGAACTATAACTAATTTACCTTGGGCAGTTATATTTATACAAATAGATAATCAATCAAGACATCCTTCACAAATTTATGAAGCATTATTAGAGGGTTTGATTTTATTTTTAATTTTACTTTATTTTAGAAATAGAGGAAATTTGATTAAACCTGGATTAATTTCAGGACTATTTTTAATTTTCTATTCAATATTTAGATTTATTGTTGAATTTTTTAGAGTACCAGATGATCAATTAGGATACTTAATATTTAATTTAAGTATGGGTCAGTTAATAAGTTTTATCTTTTTAATAATTGGATTAATTATTTTCTTTTTTAAAAAAAATGAACAAGCCGAATAATTTACCTTTAGATCAATTTATAAATCACGCTCTATACGATAAAGAAAATGGATATTATATGAAAAAAAATCCTTTCGGAAAGGAAGGTGACTTTATTACATCTCCCAATATCACAAGACTATTTTCTGAAATAATTGCGATATGGGTAATAACTTTCTGGAAAAGTATCGGTTCACCAAAAAAATTTAACTTGATTGAACTTGGTGCTGGTAACGGTGAGATGATGAAAGTTGTATCTGAAACATTAAAGAATTTTCCAGACTGTTTTAATTCCTGTAATTTAATTATTAATGAAAAAAGCTCCTATTTAATTAATGAACAAAAAAAAAATTTAAATTCTGAAAAAATAACCTGGGTAAATCAGGTTGAAATTGATAACTCATTTCCTTGTATTTATCTTGCAAACGAATTTTTTGATGCACTTCCAATAAAACAATTTTTTAAAAAGGAAAATAATTGGCAAGAGAGATATGTAAATTTAAAAACTTATCAAAAGGCTGAGTTCAATGATAAGGAAGTTGATATTAAAATAATAGAGCAGGAACTTAAATTTGAAATATCTAAGAACCAAGAAATCATAGAATATTCTCCAGAGGCATTTAAGTATCTTGAGAAAATTTGCAAAATTATCCAGAAAAAAAATGGCGGACTTCTAATAATTGATTATGGATATTTAGACTCAAAAATAAAAAATACAATTCAAGCAATAAAAGATCATAAATTTTCAAACATATTAGAAAATATTGGTGATTCTGATATCACATACAATTTAAATTTTAATTTATTTGCTAATTATATTCATCAATTTGAAAAACTAGATCATCTAATTACTAATCAGAAAAAATTCTTAACAAGTATGGGAATTTTGCAAAGGGCAGAAATTGTTAGTAATAATATAGCCTTCTCACAAAAAACAGATCTATTTTATAGAATTAGACGTTTAATTGATGAAAAACAAATGGGAGAGTTGTTTAAGGTAATGTTGATAAAAGTTAAAAATAATAAATTTAAAACTGGTTTTCAAATTGATTAAATCTAAAAAACTTTCAAAAAATAAAGCTATTAAACATGGTTTTTTTAATAGTAACGGTGGTGTATCAAAAAATATTTATAAAAGTTTAAATTGTGGACCTGGTTCAAATGATAATAGTGCAAATGTAAAAAAAAATTTAAATATTGTTAGGAAAAAAATTTCTAAAAGTTCACAAAATATATTTTTACTTAATCAAATTCATAGTAATAAATTCGTATTTATTGACAATAAGTATAAATCAAAAATAAAACCTGAAGCTGATGCAATTATTACTGACCAAATAAATTTACCTATTGCGGTTTTAACTGCAGATTGCGTTCCAATACTTGTTAGTGATAATCAAAAACAAATGATAGCTGCAATTCATGCAGGATGGAAAGGTGCTTTTAAAGGAATTATATCAAAAGTGATTAAATTTATGATTAAAAAAGGATCAAAAACAAAAAATATAACAGCTGTTATAGGACCTGCAATATCAGTTAAAAATTATGAGGTTAAAAAAGATTTTTATAAAAAATTTGCAAGAAAAGACAAAAATAATCATAAATTTTTTAAAATGAGTAAAGAAAAGTTATATTTTAACTTATCTAGTTATGTTAAATCATTAATTCTTAAGTCTGGTGTGAAAAAAATAGAAAAATTAGATGTTGATACATTCGATGCTAAAAATAAATTTTTTAGTGCTAGAAGATCAAAAAGTTTAAATCATGCTGATTATGGTAGAAATATTTCAATAATTATGCTTAATTAGGTTTTTTCATGAAATTATTATCAGGAAATAGCAATAAACCTCTTAGTAAGAATATTGCTAAATATTTAAAATCTAAATTGGTCAATTCAAGTATAAGAAATTTTTCTGATGGTGAAATCTATGTTGAGATAAATGAAAATATAAGAGGAAATAGTATTTTTATTATTCAATCTGTTTCTTCACCAGCTAATGATAATTTAATGCAACTTTTGTTGTGTATAGATGCTTTAAAAAGATCGTCTGCCAAAAATATAACTGCTGTAATTCCTTATTTTGGATACGCAAGACAAGATAGAAAAGTTGTTCCAAGAACTTCTATTTCAGCAAAACTTGTATCTAACCTGATCACAAAAGCAGGGGCAGATCGAGTTGTAACAGTAGATTTGCATGCAGGACAAATTCAAGGTTTTTTTGATATTCCGGTAGATAACTTGTTTGCTACTCCTATTTTTGCAAGACACGTTAAGAAAAAAATTAAAAGTAAAAATATGATTTGTGTTGCTCCAGATGTGGGTGGAACTGAAAGAGCAAGAGCTCTTGGAAAACTTTTAAATGTTGGTCTAGCCATAGTAGATAAAAGAAGACCTAAACCAGGACAATCACAGGTTATGAATGTAATTGGGGATGTAAAAGATAAAACATGTATAATTGTGGATGATATCATCGACTCAGGTGGAACAATTGTGAATGCAGCTAAAGCTCTAAAAGATAGAGGTGCAAAAGAGGTTTATGTTTATATTACTCACGGAGTTCTTAGTGGAGAAGCGGTAAAAAAAATTAAAAAATCTGTTATTAAAAATTTAGTAATTACAGATACAATTGATAATAACGATAAAATAAAAGGTACTAAAAACATTGAGGTTTTATCTATTTCAGGGCTAATGGGTGAAGCAATAAAAAGAATATCAAATTCCACTTCTGTATCTGATTTATTTAAATAATTACCTTGTGTTATTAAGGATCTTGAGCTAAAAACCCTTGTTTTTATGAATACTTTAGAAGCTAACATCAGAGATACAAAAACTAAAGGTGAACTTAATTCATTGAAAGATAATGGAGAAGTTCCTGCTATAATTTATGGCGGTGAAGCTCAAAACGAAAAAATTTCTATATCTAAGAAACTACTAAAATCGATGTTAGAAGACACAAATTTTTTATCTACTATTCTTACATTGAATGTTAATGGCAAACCTCAAAATGTACTTCCAAGAGAAGTAAAATATCACATAATATCTGATGAACCTATACATGTTGATTTTTTAAGAGTTGTACCTGGTTTAAAAATTAGAATTGAGGTTCCGGTTAAATTTATTAACCATGAAAAATCACCTGGATTAAAAAAAGGTGGAGTATTGAATATTGTAAGAAGAAAAGTTGAATTGAAATGTCCAAGCGAAAAAATACCTGATCATCTTTTAATTGATTTAGATGGTGTTGATATTGGAGTTAGTTTTAAAATTTCATCAATTAATTTAGATCCTGAAGTTGTACCAACTATTCAAGGTAGAGATTTCGTTATTGCAACACTAGCAGCTCCAACTGTAATGAAAGAACCAGAAAAACCAGCTGAAGCAGAAGCTGCTGAAGGAGAAGCGGGTGCAGAAGGTGAAACAGCTGAAGGAGATAAACCAGCGGTTGAGGGTGATAAAAAAGAAGGCGAAGATAAGCCTGCTGAAGAAAAAAAATAAATTATTTAAACTAAAGTTTGTTTTCCATTAAAAAATTCTCATGCTTTTATTTGTAGGACTAGGTAACCCAACGCCAGATAGTGAAAACAATAGGCATAATGTAGGTTTTAAAATTATTGACTCGATAAATAAAAAATTTGGTCTATCAAAACAAAAACCAAAATTTAAAGGTTTACTCACAACAGGAAATGTTGGGGACAATAAAATATATGCAATTAAACCTTTAACTTTCATGAATAATTCAGGAATTTGTATAAGAGAATTAATCGAATATTTTAAAATTGATGCTGAAGATGTAATAGTTTTTCACGACGATTTGGATGTGGAATTTGGAAAAATTAAAGCTAAGTTTGGTGGATCTAGTGCAGGTCATAATGGTATTGCATCAATAGATAAATTTATTGGTAAAGATTATTCTAGAGTAAGAATAGGGATTGGAAAACCAAAAGATAATATAGAAGTTAGTGATTTTGTACTTCAAAATTTTGATGAAGATGAAATGATTGGATTAGAAAAAATTACAAATAACATTACTGAGTCAATTTCAATATTAATTGATAAAAAATTAGATCTATTTTCAAGTACAGTAAATAATAAATAATGAGTTTTAAATGTGGAATTGTTGGTTTACCAAATGTTGGTAAATCTACACTTTTTAATGCACTAACAAATTCTAGCAAAGCACAAGCAGCTAATTTTCCATTTTGTACAATTGATCCAAATGTTGGGGTAGTTCCTGTACCAGATGAAAGATTGTCTAAATTATCAAAAGTCTCTAACTCTAAAAAGGTAATTAATACTACAATTTCATTTGTTGATATTGCTGGTCTTGTAAAAGGAGCTTCAAAAGGAGAAGGATTAGGAAATAAATTTCTTTCTCATATCAGAGAAGTTGATGCAGTAATTCATATGATTAGATGTTTTGATTCAGATGATATTCAAAATGTTAATCCTGATGTAAACCCAGTGAGAGATTTAGAAATTATTGAAACTGAAATGATGCTTGCAGATCTTGAAAGTATCCAAAAAAGATTGGAAAAGAATAACAAAAAAAATGTAGATGAAGAGCAACTTAAAATTTTAGAAATTGCTCTAGATTGTATCAATAATGATAAAGATATTTCAGTCCTAAAAACACAATTTGACACTAAGCAATTAAATCAAAGTGGTTTATTGTCAATTAAGCCAAAAATATATGTTTGTAATGTTGATGAACAAAGTATTCAGAATGGCAACAAATATACAAATGATTTCATAAAAAAATTTGGTAATGAAAATACACTAATTGTATCTGCTGATATAGAAAATCAAATTAATGAGCTACCTGCTGAAGAGAAAAAAAATTATATGGAAATGATAGGTTTAAAAGAAACTGGATTAAATATGTTAATTCAAAAAGGCTACAATATATTAGAACTAGATACGTATTTTACATCGGGTCCTGAAGAAACAAGAGCGTGGACAATTAAAAAAAATTGTACAGCTCCTAAAGCAGCAGGTGAAATTCATACTGATTTTGAAAAAGGCTTTATTCGAGCTGAAACTATTTCTTATGAAGACTTTGTAGCAAATGATGGCTGGGTAAATTCTAAAGCTAATGGAAAAATGAGATTAGAAGGAAAAGATTATATTGTTAAAGATGGAGATGTATTAAACTTCAGATTCAACACGTGACCAAATTTTCTTCATACTGAAGTAAACTAAAATAGTTAAAATAATCAAATACACTATAGCTTTAAATCCCATTTGATGCCTTGCTTCTAAGTGAGGCTCTGCGGCCCACATTAAAAATGTTGTTACATCTTTTGACATCTGTTCAACAGACGCATTAGTGCCATCGCCATACTCTACTATTCCATCTGATAATGGTGCTGCCATTCTAATCTTATTACCATACATATATTTGTTATAGTAAACTCCATCATCCAAAGTTACTCCACTCGGCGGATCTTCATAACCTTGAAGTAAAGAATAAATATAATCAACTCCACCGCCTCTAGCTTTAACTAAAACAGACATGTCTGGTGGATACGCTCCTCCATTAGCTGCTTGCGCGGCTTTGACATTGTCGTATGGCATTACAAATTTATCTGAAAGTTTTCCAGGTCTAGTGAACATTTCACCATCAGCATTTGGTCCATCTTTAACATCAAAAGAAGCAGCAATTGCTTTTGCGGCTGCCTCTGAAAACTCTGGCCCACCCTCTTCTGATAAATTTCTGTAGCTCAAATATTTCATCGAATGGCAAGAAGCACAAACTTCAGTATAAACTTGATATCCTCTTTGAAGAGATGCCCTATCAAATTTTCCAAAAAGACCTTTAAAACTCCAATCTGTTTTAAGATAGTCTACTTTTTCTGCAGCAAAAGTTTGAGCGCTATTCAGAGAAAAAAATGAAAGTATTAAAATTAATTTAAATAACTTTTTCACCTTATTTTATTTTACTTTCTCTATGTCTTGCTGCTGCTAAGTTTGGTGATCCACCTAAAATAGGTTCTGTTATACTTAGTGGGACAGGTAATGTTCTCTCTTTAAATCCTAGCACAGGAAGAATAACTAAAAAATGTAAGAAATAATATGCAGTGGCTACTCTTGCTATTAATAAATAAAGGCCTTCTGCAGGCATTGCCCCCACGTAACCTAAAATTAAAACGTCTGCTACTAAAATCCAGTAAAATTGTTTGTACAAAGGTCTAAACACTGCTGATCTAATTTTTGAAGTATCCAACCAAGGTAAAGCTGCGAGTATTAAAATTGCAGACAACATTGCAACTACTCCAAGAAGTTTATCTGGCACTGATCTTAATATTGCATAAAAAGGTAACAAATACCATTCTGGAACTATATGAGCTGGTGTTACCATAGGGTTTGCTTCAATGTAATTGTCTGCATGTCCTAAAATATTAGGCGTATAAAAAACAAAAAATGCAAAAACAATCATGAACATTAGTAATGCAAAACCATCCTTGATAACAATGTATGGATGGAATGGGACAGTATCCTTAGAAGGTTTTTTAATATCAATACCAACGGGATTGTTATTTCCAGGTACATGAAGTGCCCAAATATGTAATACTACAAGACCTAAAATTAAAAAAGGGATTAAGTAGTGCAAAGTAAAAAATCTTGTTAAAGTTGGGTTATCAACTGAGTATCCACCCCACAACCATGTTACAATTCCCTCTCCTACTAATGGTATTGCACTAAATAAATTTGTAATAACAGTTGCTCCCCAGAAACTCATTTGTCCCCAAGGCAAAACGTAACCCATGAATGCAGCTGCCATCATTAACAGGTAAATTACTATTCCTAAAATCCAAATAATTTCTCTTGGAGATTTGTAAGATCCATAAAATAACGATCTAAAAATATGAATATAAACTGCAAGAAAAAACATTGATGCACCATTTGCATGTATATATCTAATTAACCATCCGTAGTTCACATCTCTCATTATATGTTCAACACTTTCAAATGCCATGTCAGCATGAGCAATGTAATGCATAGCTAGAGTTAATCCTGTTATGATCTGTGTGATTAGACAAAAAGTCAAAATTCCACCAAATGTCCACCAGTAATTTAAATTTTTTGGAGTAGGATAATCTGTTAGATGATTTGCAAGAGTTAGTAGCGGTAATCTATCATTAAACCACTGACCAACTTTAGATTTAGGTTTATAATCGTGATCACTCATAAATTTACTATCCTATTTTAATTGTGTTTGCATTCACGAATTCATATTTAGGAACTTCCATATTCCAAGGAGCTGGTCCTTTCCTAATTCTTCCAGATGTATCATAGTGAGAACCGTGACATGGACAAAACCATCCATTATAATCACCTTTGTCATTCAAAGGTACACATCCTAAATGAGTACAGACTCCTACCATCACTAACCATTCAGGATTTTTTGCTCTATCCTCATCTTTTTCTGGATGAATTAATTCCTCCATTTTTACAGATCTTGCTTCTTCGATCTCCTCTTTTGTTCTTCTTCTAATGAAAACTGGTTTTCCTCTCCACAGAACTGTAATTGTATTTCCAGGTTTAACCGAACTTATATCAACCTCTGTACTTGCTAATGCTTTGACTGAAGCATCTGGGTTCATTTGATCTACCATGGGCCACACTACTGCTGCTGCTCCAACGGCACCTACAGCTGTGGTTGCTGTAAATAAAAACTCTCTTCTTTTTGGCTTTTTATCTGACATTTTTAATAATTTTTTGTTAAAAAATTAATTTAATATACGATTTCTTATAAGATAAAAGTAATTTTTCTACTGAAAGAATGACACATTAAGGATGAAACCTAGACCTAAAATTTCACTATACGAGCCTGATATTCCACAGAATACAGCTGCGATTATAAGAACATGCGCCTGTTTAGGAGCTGAATTAGAAATTATTGAGCCATGTGGATTTTTATTAACTGACAAAAGGTTTAAAAGAGTTGTCATGGATTACATGGACTATAGGAAAATAAAATTTTATCAAAGTGCAGAACATTTTTTTGAAAAAAAAAAGAATCAAAGGATTGTTTTAATGACAACCAAGGGTTCTATAAATTATACTAAATTTAACTTTAAAGCCGATGATACAATTTTATTTGGTAGAGAGAGCGCTGGGGTCCCTGAAAGGGTTCATAAGCTAATTAGTGATCGTTTAAAAATTCCCATGAGTGAAAAAGCAAGATCTTTAAATATAGCGTCCTCAGTTGCAATAGTTTTGGCTGAAAGTTTAAGACAAAATAATTTTATATAATATGAACAATTCAATTAAAAAAGACCTAACAAGCAATTGGTTCAAATTACTACAAAATGCAATTTGTAATGACATACTTGAATTGGAAAATAACAAAATTAAATTTGAATCAACTTCTTGGAAAAGAAACTCTAAAAAAGATGAAGGTGGTGGTGAATATAGAATTTTAAAAAATGGAAAAATTTTTGAAAAAGTTGGAGTAAATTTTTCAAAAGTATATGGAAAATTTCCAAAAAAATTTCAAAAAAATATACCAGGAGCTGAGAAAGAACCTAGATTTTGGGCTTCAGGAATTTCAGTAGTTATGCATATGCAAAATCCACACATTCCAGCTATGCATTTTAATACAAGATATATAAGCACTCAAAAAAACTGGTTTGGAGGTGGAATGGATGTAACCCCAGCTATCAAAGATGATAATGAAAAAAATAAATTTCATAAAACTTTGAAGTTAATGTGTGATCAACATAATAAAAATTATTATAAAAAATATAAAAAATGGTGTGATGAATATTTTTATTTACCTCACAGAAAAGAAGCTAGAGGAATTGGGGGAATTTTTTTTGATTACAAAAATGACAATTTCGAAAAAGATTTTAAATTTGTAAGAGATGTTGGGATTACCTTTCAAATGATCTTTAATGAAATTATTAGAAAAAAAAATAAGAAAAAATGGTCTTTAAAAGAAAAAGAGAAGCAGTATATTAAGAGAGGTCGTTACGCAGAATTTAATTTACTATATGACAGAGGAACCAAATTTGGATTACAAACTGGTGGTAATGTTGAAGGAATTTTAATGTCGTTACCCCCCTTAGCAAAATGGAAATAAAAAATGGAAAAAGAACCTATAACTTTTAACGGGCTGAAAAAATTAGAGGAAGAACTCATTTTTTTAAAAGAAAAGAAAAGACCTGAAATTGTTGCCGCAATTGCTGAAGCAAGATCACATGGAGATCTAAAAGAAAATGCAGAATATCATGCCGCAAAGGAAGAACAGTCTCACAATGAAGGAAGGATTACTGAGATAAACGACATAATAGCTAGAGCTAATGTAATTGATGTAACCAAATTAAACAATGAGGGAAAAGTAATATTTGGGTCAACTGTGTATTTAGAAGATTTAGATAGTGGAGAAAAAATTAATTATAAAATTGTTGGAAAAGATGAAGCTGACTTAAAGCAAAAATTAATTTTCTTTCAATCTCCAATTGGAAAAGGGTTAATAGGTAAAAATAAAAGTGATCTTGTAGAAATCAGTACACCTTCTGGAACAAAGAATTTTGAAATTAAAGACGTTAAATATATTTAACTTTTTGCAATTTTTTCAACCTGTTTATCTGATATTTGAAATCCATTTTGAACCCAGGTTTCTTCTATAAGCTTTAACTTATTACCTAAAATTTTACCCTCAGGAATTTTATACTTAGACATCAAAATATTTGCTCCAATATTTAGTTCAGGCAATTCTTTATTTTTAAAAATTTTAAGTAATTTTAATAATTTATTCTCCACCCTACTCGAATAAAAAAGTTTAAAATTAATTATATCAATTACAGTTTGTCTGCCATTATAGTAAAAAATTTTATTTAATTTTTTTTCTGTAAAACTTTTAATATTCACCTTCTCTTTGAAAAAATAATGAATTAATTTAAGCCTCTTTTGATCTTTTTTTGAGATTTTAAATTTGTAAATAAAATAATCAGTATTGTCTGTTTCATCAGTAATCAGTAATGCAATTACAAAAATAAAGTCAAAGTTGCTAATAACTTTAGAACTTAATGAGTTTAGCTTCTTAAAATGATTAATATTTTTAAATTGTGGAAATACTATTTCTAATATTTCTAAACTTTGTTGATCTTTGAATAACTTGAGAAAATTTTTTGATTTAATTGTCTTTTTAAATTCATCTAATAATCTTTCAGAAGATAAGTTCGAAATACCTTTGATATTTTTTTTAAAAATTTTAATTATTTCTGTTTTATGATTTTCATTTGAGTAATTTATATGAAAGCGAAAGTATCTTAATATTCTTAAATAATCCTCTTGAATTCTTTTTTCAGGATCTCCAATAAATTTTAAAACACCTTTCTCTAAATCTAACTTACCATTTTGTGGATCAAATAAATTTCCTAAATTATCAGAGTAAATAGCATTAATAGTAAAATCTCTTCTTTTTGAATCTTCTTTCCAATCTGAAGTAAATTCAACTTTTGCATGCCTTCCATCTGTTGCAACGTCTTTTCTAAGTGAAGTAATTTCGTAATTTTGTTCATTTATTACTGCAGTTATCGTGCCGTGTTCTTTACCTGACTCAAAAAATTTAATTTGATGTTTATTTAATGCCTCACAAACTTCATCTGGGGTAAGGTTAGTTGCTAAATCAATGTCATCTACCTCTTCTCGATTTATAATTTTCCTAATACATCCACCAACAAATCTTAATTCACTATTTTCAGAATAATTATTGATTGCATCAAAAATTTTTTTTGCAGGAGTATTCTCTGAAATATTTTCTATATTTTCACTAATATAATTAAGGTTTTTGGATCTAAAAAAAATTTTATCTAAAAATTTGTCCATATGTATGGCTGGGGCGCTAGGATTCGAACCTAGGATGCAGGTACCAAAAACCCGTGCCTTACCACTTGGCTACGCCCCAATATAATAATTCCTATAACACAAAAAAAATAAATTTATATAGTTTTTGATACATTCGACCAACAATTATTAAATTTTCTCTTAAATTGAACTTTTGCTAAATTACATTGCTTGACTGATTGATAGAATGCAATAACTGTAGATCCAGACCCGGTCATTCTTACAAATTGAGGGTTATTAGTCTTTTCTAAAAATAACTTAATCTTTTTAAGTTGTGGGTATTTTGAAATAGCAACATCTTCTAAGGCATTTCTTTGATTTTTTAAGAATTTATAGCCAAGCATATTCTTTTTTGGGTTATTGAATTTTGGTTTTGTAAAATTTCTAACGTTAGAATAAATTTTATTTGTCGCACAACCAAAATTGGGCTTTATTAAAAGCATATTTAAAATTGAACAATTTGAAAATTTTTTAATTTTATTATTTGAAAGTAAAACTGAGCTAGATGGTTCTATACCTAAAAAAACATCAGACCCTATTTGGGAACAAACCTTCAAAATTTTTTTTTTACTAATTTTAATTATCTTTTTTTTATTTAAAAAATTTAAAATACTTGCAGCATTTATTGAGCCTCCACCAAGTCCAGCTTTTTGGGGAATATTCTTTGTTATGGAAACTCTAAATTTTTGATTTTGCAATAATTTTTCTCGATCCAGAATTTGAAAAAGTTTTTGAACCGTATTTTTTTTTCCAATACCTTTCGCAAATTTCCCTCGAAAAGAAATATTATGTTTTTCACCTTTTATTTTTTTGATTGAAATAACATCATGCAAATCAATAAAACTAATAATGCTTTCAATTTTATGTAATGATTTATTTTTTCCTGTAACATTGAGTGCTAAATTGATTTTAGCATGAGACTTTAAATTAAATTTCATTGAATAGATTTTAAGCCAGTAATCAATTTTTTGTTTATATTTTCTCTCATTTCATATTCAGTATCATCAAAGCTCAACACATTATTCCAAAAATATCTTGCCTGAATTTCTTGATTTAGCTTCCACAATATATCTCCATAATGATCATTTACTACTGGATCATCTGGCATTAATTCAACAGCTCTTTTTAAAAATTTTTCTGCTTCTTCATATTCATCTATCAAGAAATATGCCCAACCAATTGAATCGATAATATAGGGATCGTTACTATTAGAATTATATGCTATTTTCAACATTTCCATTGCTTCATCTATTTTGTAATTACGTTCTAACCAAGAATAAGCAAGGTAATTTAGTATGTATGCATCATCAGGTCTTATCCTTAGTGCATGAAGTAAATCTTCATCTGACTTCTTATAATTACCTAATCTTTCGTAACTCCCACCTCTTCGATATAAGATATCTGATTTAATTACAGAGCTATCCTCTAAAGAAGAAATTAATTTAGAATAATAATCAATTGCCAATTCATAATTTTTAGAGTTTTTGTAAAAATTCGCTAAATCAAAAATTATTTTTGGATTAGGTTTTTTAATAT
>CACDUV010000005.1 GCA_902556065.1 uncultured Pelagibacteraceae bacterium | reverse complement strand
GATGAGCCTGTACGATAGTCTGTATGGAACAGATGTAATTGAACAATCGGAAGATAGTGTATCTGAAAGATACGACCCATTAAGAGGTGAAATGGTAATTAAGTATGGAAGAGACTTTTTAGATAAATATTTTCCATTAGCAGGATTGAGTTGGCAAAAAATTACTAGCTTCGCAGTAAAGTATGGAAAATTTAAAGCTTTAAAAGGTGCTGATATTTATGATTTGATAGATGAAAATAAATTTATTGGTCATAGAGGTGAGGTAGACAACCCTGCTGCTATAATTTTAAAAAATAACAATCTACATATTGAAATTTTAAAAGACTCAAGAGCTTTTGCTGCTCAACAAGATCATGCTGGGATTAGTGATATAATTTTAGAATCTGCGGTCTCAACTATCTGTGACAATGAAGATAGTGTAGCTGCGGTAGATGCAGAAGATAAAATTATTTGTTACAGAAATTGGCTAGGTCTGATGAAAGGTGATCTAAAATCAAAATTTGAAAAAGAAGGAAAATTATTTGAGAGAAAACTTAACCCTAACAGAAGCTATGTTTCAAAAGATGGAAAGGGTTTAAAACTTCATGGAAGAAGTTTACTGCTTGTTAGAAATGTTGGACACTTAATGACTAATCCTTCAATAATTTTAAAAGATGGAAGTGAAGTTCCGGAAGGAATAATGGATGCGTTTATTACTACAGCCGCAGCCCTTCATGATATTAAGAAGAAAACTAATTCGCGAACTGGCTCTGTTTATATCGTGAAACCAAAAATGCATGGACCAGATGAAACTGCATTTACTGATTTACTTTTCTCTAAAGTAGAAGAGGTTTTAGGCATACCAAAATACACTTGTAAAATTGGAATAATGGATGAAGAAAGAAGAACCTCAACTAACTTAAAAGAGTGTATTAGATCATTAAAAAATAGAGTTTTCTTTATTAATACTGGTTTCCTAGACAGAACTGGTGATGAAATGCACACCTCGATGGAAGCTGGTCCAATGATTAAAAAAGGCGATATGAAATCCTCAAAATGGATTACTGCATATGAAAATAATAATGTTGATATTGGTTTAAAATGTGGATTTTCTGGAAAGGCTCAAATTGGAAAAGGAATGTGGGCAATGCCAGATAAAATGAAAGATATGATGGATCAAAAAACTGGACATTTAAAAGCAGGAGCAAATTGTGCATGGGTTCCATCTCCTACCGCTGCAGCTTTGCATGCGCTTCATTATCATGAAATAAATATTTTTGATGAGCAACAAAAAATTAAAAATAGGACACAAGCAAAACTTGATGATCTTTTAAAAATACCGACTGCTGATAGACCAAATTGGTCTGTAGATGAAATAAATAAAGAAATTTCCAACTCAGCTCAAACATTATTAGGTTATGTTGTAAGATGGATTGATCATGGGGTTGGATGTTCCAAAGTACCAGATATTAATAACGTTGGTTTGATGGAAGATAGAGCAACTCTTAGAATTTCGTCTCAACACATTGCCAATTGGATACATCATGGAATTACAACAAAAATTCAAGTTGTAGAAATTCTTAAAGACATGGCTAAGATTGTAGATGACCAAAATAAAAATGACCCTAATTACATAAGAATGAGTGATAACTTTGACAATTCAATTGCATTTCAAACTGCTTGTGATTTGGTATTTAAAGGAAAAGAACAACCATCTGGTTACACTGAACCTTTGCTACATTTAAATAGACTTAGTAAAAAATCTAATCTGAATTAGAAACTAAGTTAGACCGATTTTTAAAGGCAGAAAATAAAGTTCCATCATCTAAACTTTCAATTTCACCACCTACAGGTAAGCCTTGTGCAAGTTTTGTAATTTTTACATTAGAATTCTTTAAACTATCTTGAATGTAGTAAGCTGTAGTTTGACCTTCAACAGTCGCGCTTGTAGCTAATATAACTTCTTCAATTTTATCTCTATTAACTCTCTCAACCAGTGAATTTACTAACAAATCCTCTTTTCTTTGACCTACTGATGAAATAGTACCTCCAAGGATATGAAAATACCCTTGATAAATATTTGAATTTTCAATTGACCATTGATCAGCAATGTCTTCTACGACACAAATCTTTGAATATTTATTTCTTGTATTCTCACAATTTATACATCCAGTCGAAATTGATTTAAGTGACCCACAAGAATTACATCTAGTTACATTTTTATATATTTGAGCCAATGTATTCGCCATTGGTTTTACTAATTCATCACGATTGTTAATTAGTTTTAAAACAATTCTTTTAGCAGATTTTGGTCCTAAACCTGGAAGCTTTGAAATTAATTTTATTAATTCCTCAATCTCATTAATATTTTGCATCTATTATAATGGCCACTTAAAACCAGGTATTCCAAACCCACCTGTAGCTTTTGATATTTCTTCAGATGTCTTCGACTTTAGCTGGGATTTAGCATTGTTATGTGCAGCTACAATTAAATCTTCTATTATTGATTTATCTTCTTTCATTATTTCATCTGAAAGTTTAATTGATTGCATTTCACCTTCTCCATCCAAGACAATTTTTACTGAATTTGAACCAGAAACACCCTCTACTCTTATTTCCTTAATTTTTTGCTGACTCTCCTTCATTTTTGCTTCAAGTTCTTTTGCTTTATCTAATATTTTATTAAAATCAGTCATTTTCTTTATCCTCCTTAGTTATTGATTTAACATCTACCAACTCCGCATCAGGAAAGCTTTCCATAAAATTTTTGTAAATTTCAGTTTGTTTAACTTCTTCGATTAATATTTTTTTTTCATTTTCTTTCTTTTCACTTATTGAAAGATCTCCTTTGGATTTACTGAGTGTTATAATCCATCTTTCTTTAGTCCAATCAAAAAGCTTTAAAGAGAGATCTTTTACAAAATCTTTATCAAGACTATCATTAAATGAAATCTCAATTCTATTTTTTTCAAAATTAATCAAATTAACATTTTTCTCTAATTCAAATTTAAGTTTTAATTCTCTTTTACTTGTACAAATAGTAATTAATTCATCAAAAGAATTAATTATAGTTTTGCTTTCTGCTTTAACTTCTGTTTCTATTTCTGGGTTCTTGCTCTCCTCCTGAGAAATATTTTTTATTTGATCGATAATTTTAGTTTCATTTTTTGTTTCAATTCTGCTAGTTGAATTTTCTTGTTTAGGTTCTCTATCTAGTTGTTTTATTTTTTTCACAGAACTTAAGTGCATTAGTCTAATTAGAAACATTTCAATTGATAGATGTTGATTTGAAACGATATCTAATTCTTCTAACGATTTGATAGAAAACTGCCAAAATAACATCAATACATCTGGTTGGATTTGATTGGAGATATTTTTTATTTTATTAAATTCATCATCATTAAGAGAAAAATTAGTGCTCTCTAAAGTTAAAGAGTTTATATTTTTAAAGTAATACAATAGTTCTAAAAAATCATTTAAAAATATTTTTGGTTCAACTCCCTGATCATATATTTTTCTATAAATTTTTATGACCTCTTCTTCTTTTCCTTTTAATATCAATTTAAACAAATCAATTAATTGTGATTTATCAAAATAACCAAAAATCTTTTGTGCTGAATTTAAATCTAGTTCTTTATCAGTATCTAAACTTAATAGTGCTCTATCTAATAGAGATAGTGCATCTCTTACAGAACCTTCAGAAATTTTTACAATTAATTTTAAAGCATCATCCGTAACTCTTCCATTTTCTTTATCTTTAATTTTTTTAATAAAATCTAGGAGTTCAGAAGATTTTATTCTTGAAAGATCAAAACGCTGACATCTTGAAACAACTGTTATAGGGATTTTTTTTATCTCTGTTGTAGCAAATATAAATTTTAAATATGAGGGTGGCTCTTCTAATGTTTTTAATAAAGCATTAAAGGCTTGTTTACTTAACATGTGAACTTCATCGATTATGAAAATTTTATACTTCGCTGAAGTAGGTCCATATCTAGAAAATTCTAATAAATCTCTAACATCATCTACCCCTGTCTTGCTGGCTGCATCCATTTCAAGTACATCAATGTGACTTGAATTTGCAATTGAGTGACAATTTTCACATAAATTATCAACACACATTTCTTCAATACCATTTAAGCAATTCAGTGCTTTTGCTACAATTCTTGCAGTTGTAGTTTTTCCAATCCCTCTTATACCAGTAAACAAATATGCATTAGGCACTTTGTCAGCTTTTATTGAATTTATAATTGTTTCAGCAACAACTTCCTGACCAATAAGATCGTCAAATATTTGAGGTCTATATTTAAGAGCTAATACTTTTGAATTGTTGTTCATAAATTTTTAAGGAGACTAGAACCTGAATAACTGTCTCTACGACTGCTTCCGTTAAGATCTGGTCGGGTTCAAGCAGCATCCACCTCTAGCCTCCAAATCTATTATAGCAGTTAAAATTTCTAATCTACAAGAAAAGATTATTATTTTTTTTGCCTCAAGCTATCCGCTTCAAAAACACCTAGAACGTGAAAATCCTCACAATGTAAGCCTAGCTCTTCAAGAGATTTTTGAACCTTAGGATCTTCTATATGTCCATCTAAATCACATAAAAAAAAATAAGAATCGAAAGAATTTTTTTCTGGGTAACTTTGAAGCTTAGTAAGATTTACTCCATTGATAGCAAATCCTCCAAGCGATTGATAAAGAGCTGCAGGTTTACTTTTTAATTTAAATAGAAATGAAGTTATATATTTTTGATTTCCAAACTCAGGTTGGGATATATTTTTTCCCATAACTAGAAATCTTGTTAAATTTCCACTCTCATTTTCTATATTTTTTTTGATTACATCAAGATTATAAATTTCAGCACTTAGAGATGACGCTATTGCTGCTTGTTTCTTATCTTTTGTTTTAGAAATCATTTCTGCTGATCCAGCTGTATCTGCTCTTATATGTTCGGTTATATTATTTTCTTTTATAAAATTTGAACATTGTGACAAACCCTGAGCATGAGAGTAAACTTCTTTTATATCAGACAATTTTGCTCCTGGCTGACCTAATAAATTATGTTCAATTTTTTGGAAGTGCTCTTGGTAAATATTTAATCTGTGTTTAAAAATTAGATATTCAATTCCTATATTTCCTGTAATTCTATTAGACTCTGGTATAATTATTTTACAATCAGGTTCGTCTGAAGCTTTATTAAAGCAATCATCGAAAGTTTTACACGGCAAAATTTCAGAATCAGGGTCAATTGATACTGCTGCTAAATGAGAATAAGCCCCAAAAGTTCCTTGAAAATATATTTTACTCATTAGGACTTATATTCCATTATTTTTTTTAAGGCTAGATAATCTTCCTCTGTGTCAACTCCTATAGGAGCTTTATCGGCTAGGGCAACATTTATTTTAATATTATTATCTAGTGCTCTAAATTGTTCTAATCTATTTTCAATTTCATTTTTTGATTGTGCTAATTCAATAAAATTTTTAAGAATTTTAGATGAATAACAGTAAATCCCAATATGATGATAAATATTTAAAGCATCATTAGATTTCCTTAAAAATGTTTTTGCATTAGAAAAAGGATCATCTTCTAAATTATTTTGAGTAATAACTTTAACTATATTTTCATTTGTTAAATCTGATTTATTCTCAATTTTGGCAGCTAGTGTTCCTATTTCTGCTTTATGATCTATCATCATTTGATTTAGATTAATTATATCCTGAATATTTATTGCTGGTTCATCACCCTGAAGATTAATTATAAGATCAATATTATCTAAGTTAAGTTTTTGATAAGCTTCATATATTCGGTCTGTACCAGTTTTATGTTTATTGCTTGTTAAAATAGCATTTCCTCCGTTATTTTTAACATCATCGACAATCTCTTGATCCTCCGCAGCAACGATTACCTCTCCAATATTAGCCTCTTTTGCCTTCTTAAATACATGTGAAATAATTGAAATGTCATTTATTTTAAATAATGGTTTTCCTGGAAGCCTAGTTGCTGATAATCTAGAAGGTATAATTATAAGAGTTTTCATTAATCATTAATTAAAATAGAGGCAAATTTATACATTAAATTTTAGTCAAATTTTAATTTATCATGTTATACGTTCAAAATTAAATTAAAAAAAATGGATTCTTTTGAAATAAATAAAATTATAGCTGCAGTTTTAATGGTTGCACTTCTAGTTATTGGTATAGGCAAACTATCTGACGTAATTTTTCATGTAGAAAAGCCAGAAACTCCTGGTTATGCCGTAAAAGTTGAACAAGTTTCAAATGCATCATCATCAGCAACAACAGCTTCAGAAGAAAAAATCAATATTGCTACGTTAATGGCATTGGGAGATGTAGCAACTGGAGAGAAAATTTTTAAAAAGTGTGCAGCCTGTCACTCAATAATAAAGGGTGGAAAAAATGCTATAGGTCCAGCCTTATATAATGTTGTTGGAAGAAAAGTTGGAGTAGTGGAAGATTATAAATATTCAAAAGCATTAGCAGCTTATGAAAAAGAGTGGACTTTCGAAGAGCTTAACGGTTATTTAACCAAACCTGCTAAATGGATTAAAGGAACAAAGATGGCTTTTGCTGGATTGAGAAAAGAAAAAGATAGAGCTTCTGTAATTAAATATCTAAATGAAAATTCAGATAACCCATTACCTCTACCTTAATTTTCCAAAACAATATAATAATATACTTTTTTGAACATGAACTCTGTTAAAAGCCTGTACCCATACGTGAGATTTTTTTCCTAAAAAAATATCATCAGATACTTCATCACCTCTAGGGAGGCAATGTAAAAAAATACAATTCTTGTTTGCAAAACTCATTAATTTTTTATCAATTTTAAATTGTTTAAACGCTTGAATTTTTTTTTTTTTATTAACTTTATCATTTAAAGAAATTACTTTATCTGAAAAAATAACATCAGCTCTACTAACAGCTTTTTTTGGATCATTGTAAATATAAATTTTTTTTTTATTTTGTTTTACCCAACTTCTTACTTCTTTACCTGGTTCGAAATTTTTTGGACAACCAACACTTAATTTAAACGAAAATTTAACTGAAGCAGCAATTAAACTATTTAACACATTGTTAGAGTCGCCAATCCAGCAAATATTTAATTTAGAAATAGGTTTTTTTGTAATCTCTTCAACTGTGAAAACATCTGACAACACTTGAGTTGGGTGAGAAGATGGGCTCAAACCATTAATAACAGGTATAGATAAATATTTTTTAAAATCTTCAATTTTTTTATCGCTATCTGTTCTCAACATAAATCCGTCCCCATAAGTTGAGAGAACCTTAGCTGTATCCGATATACTTTCGCCCCCTTGTCCTAAATGAAGTTCATTAGATCTTAATGTTAAAGTGCCTCCTCCAAGTTGTTTTATAGCTAAATAAAAGCTAATTCTTGTTCTCGAGCTTGGTTTTTCAAACATTTGGATCAAAATTTTACCTTTTAATGGAGCACCTTTATCTATCTCTAAAGTATTGAGTTTTTTTCTAGAATTTTTTCTTTTTCTTGCGTCGGTAATTATTTTTCTCAAATCTTTACTGGGAATATCTTTTAAATTTATAAAATGTTTCATAATTATTTATATTGACTGCAAACTTTATTTATAATCTTTAAAGCTTCATCAATCTCATTTTTCTTAACGTTGAGTGGTGGTAAAATACGAACAACATTTTCTGCAGCCCGTATTGTTAATAATTTATTATCCATTAATTTTTTAATAAAATTTGTTTGGTCTTTATGTAACTGTATCCCAATTAAAAAACCTCTACCTCTTATTTGTTTAATAATATTGGGATATTTTTCTTTAATTTTATTAAGATTTGACAAGAAATATTTAGATTGTTTTTTTATATTATTTAAAAATTTTTTATTTGATACTACATCCATTACTTTATTACCAACTGACATGGCTAGTGGATTGCCTCCAAATGTTGATCCATGAGTTCCGGGTGTCATGCCTGAAGCTACTTTTTTATTCATAAGAACCGCTCCTATTGGAAACCCACCTCCAATTCCTTTAGCTATTGGAACTATATCTGGTTTTACTTTAGATTTTTCAAATGCAAAAAAGTCTCCTGATCTGCCTATTCCACATTGAACTTCATCTAAAATTAAAAGAATTTTTTTCTTATTGCATAATTTTCTCAGTTCTCTTAAACAGAAGTCTGGAATAACTTTAATTCCCCCCTCTCCCATTATTGTTTCAACCATTATAGCTGCAGTATTTTTTGAAATTTTCTTTTCTAAATCTTTGTGGTTTCCAAAAGTAAAGTGATCAAAGCCGTTTACTTTAGGGCCAAATCCTTCTACCATCTTCTTTGATCCACTCGCATAAATTGCCGCTAACGTTCTGCCGTGAAATGAATTTTTTATGCATAAAATTCTGTTTTTATTTGATTTACCAATTGAAAAAAAATATCTTCTAGCAACTTTAATTGCTGCCTCAGTAGCTTCAGCTCCGCTGTTTTGAAACATCACATAATCAGCGAATGTTTTTTTACATAGTTTTTTTGCTAAATTTTCTCCCTCAGGAATTTGGAAAGCATTTGAAACATGCCAAAGCTTTTTTGATTGGTTGTTGATGACTTTAATTAAACTTGGATTGGCATGACCTAATGAATTAACTGCAATACCCATAACAAAATCAAGATATTTTTTTCCGTCGGTAGAGTAAAGATAGCTTCCTTTACCATACTTAAATGAAATTTTTTTTCTGTTATAATTTTTTGCTAAATTGCTCATAAATTAAATTTGTTTTTATAAATTTTATTTCATACATACAAGTTCTGATTGAAAAACTAATTTCATTTGAATTAATCTTTTTTTGTTGATAACTCTAATTTTTTGATTGTTTCAATTAAATTAATAACAGTATATTGTCGTTATATAAATATAAAACACAACATATAGATATGAGTTGGACTGAAGAAAAGGTTTCAAAATTAAAAGAATTATGGGGCAAAGGTAATACAGCTAGCCAAATAGCTGAAATTATAGGTGGTATAAGTCGTAACGCAGTTATTGGTAAAGCTCATAGATTAAATCTTTCAGCAAAAATTAAAACAAGAACCGCAACATCTAATAAAAATTTTGAAAATTCTATTGAGGAAAATAATACAAAACCTAGAAGAAGCCGTAAAAGTAAATTTAAATCTTTGATTATTGAAAAAGATTTTGAACCAGAAAATCCTAAACAACTAGAAGAGCTAGACGAAAATTCATGTAAATGGCCTATAGGTCATCCTGATGAAAAATCATTTTATTTTTGTGGCAGATCTTCTTTGAAAGATTTCTCTTATTGTAAACTTCATTTGCTTTATGCTTACCAACCGAAAGGTAAAAAAGAAGAAGTTAAAGAAAAAGAGGAAATTCCAGAATTTATTGGAAAGAAAATTCAATCTGCTTAAAATATTAATTTGTTTTAATATCTACATTGTCTGAAGTATATTTTTCAGTGGAAAACTGACCGCCTTCTCTCCACATATAACAATATTTTTTCACTTCTTCATCGAAATATCTCAAACTTGGTACTCCTATGTCTGAGTTTGATTTGTACTTACCAGTTAAAACATTATCGTATCTTAAAAGTTTTAATTGATCTCTTGTTAAAATCGGCTTTGGCATCATCTCAAAAAACCTTGTAGATATTTGAGCTAATGATAAAGGCATTGGAATTAATAATCTTTTCTTTCCGATTAATTTTAATAATTTTTCTAATATTTCTTTAAATGACATTATTTCAGGACCAACACATTCAATTATTTTTGAATTAACATTCTTCGAAATGACATAAAAAATAACATCAGTTAGGTCTGAACAGTGAATAGGTGCAAACTTTGTTTTGCCCTGATAGTAAAGTGGAAAAATTGGCAAACTGTTTAAAAGAGTCATAAAATTTGTCGTAAAATTATCATCCACTGAATAAACAATTGAAGGTCTTATAATTGTAGCTAAAGGAAAATTTTTCAAAATTTTTTCTTCGCCTTTAAGTTTACTTTTAGCATAATCAGAGTCTACAGCCTCATTTATTCCCAAAGCTGATAAATGTATAAGATGTTTGAGCTTATATTCTTTGGAAAGTTTGGACAATAAAGATGGAAAAATAGTATGAATATTTTCAAAAGTATTTCCTTTTTTAGACTCAAACAAAATACCAATTAAATTAATACATACTTCTGCTTTTTCAAAAAGCTTTCTGATTTTTTGCTCCTCAAAAATTTTTGACTCAACAATATCTATATAACCTGCATTTGCTTGGGTTTTGATAATATAACTTTTTTGATGAATATTTCTTGTTACAACAGTTACCTGATAATTATTCTTAGTAAGCTTCCTAATTAAATTTCGACCAATTTGACCACTTCCACCAAAAATTAGACAATTTTTTGCTTTCATATATACATGTTTAAAAATGAGTAATAATATTCAACTTCACAAAAATGATCTACCAGATGATTTAAATTTAGGCAATATAATTGCCGTAGATGGTGAATTCATGGGTCTAAATGTCAGACGTGATCCATTGTGTTTAATTCAAATATCTTCAGGTAACTCAGATGCCCATATAGTTCAATTTGACAGGAAGGATTATCAGGCACCTAACTTAGTAAAAATATTAAGTGACCAAAACGTAACAAAAATTTTTCATTATGGTCGTGCAGATATGGCTTATATTAAATATTACTTGAAAACTGAAACACTTAATATTTTGGATACAAAAATTGCCTCAAAACTTGCTAGATCTTACTCGGATAATCATTCTTTAAAAACACTAATTAAAGAATTTGTTAATATAGATATAAGTAAACAATTTCAAAGCTCAGATTTTGGAGGTAAATTATCACCTGCACAACTCAAATATTGTGCTAACGATGTAATTTATTTACACCAAATACACAATGAATTAAAAAAAATATTAGAAAGAGAAAACAGAATAGAACTTTATAAAGAATGCTTAAAATTTTTAAAGACAAGGGTCAATCTTGATCTAGCATTATTTAAAGATGATATCTGGTCACATTAATGAATAAAAAAAAATTCATATTTGAAGCAAATAACGTAATCAATCTTGAAATAAAAGCTCTACAAAAATTAAAAAAAAGTATTAATGCCTCATTTAATAAAGCGGTAGTAAAAATAGCAAAATGCCAATCAAAGGTTATTTTATGCGGAGTTGGTAAAAGTGGTTTAATTGCATCTAAAATAGCAGCAACACTCGCTTCAGTAGGCACTCCTTCATTTAGTCTTGCTGCAAGTGAAGCTTCACATGGTGATCTTGGAATGATATCAAGAAATGATATTTTAATATTAATAAGTAATTCTGGACAAACAAGTGAGTTAAAAAATATAATTCAATTTGCAAATAGGAATAAAATATTGTTAATCGGAATCGTTTCAAAAAAAGACTCTATTTTATATAAAGCAGCTGATATCAAACTTCTAATCCCAAAAGTAATTGAAGCAGAGGGTATAATTCCTACTTCCAGCACAACCTCACAACTTGCATTGGGTGATGCATTGGCGATTTGTTCCATGAAGTATAAAAAATTTGGAAAATTAGATTTCAAAAAATTACATCCAGCAGGTAGTCTTGGTTCTCAACTTAGAACTGTTGAAGATATCATGCTTACAGGAAACAAAATACCTTTTATTAATGAAAATCTAAATATGAAAAAAAGTTTACAAATTTTAAGTAAAAAAAAGTTAGGTTTTTTAATTATTCAAGATAAACAAAAAAGAACTAAGGGAATAATAACTGATGGACAAATAAGAAGATTTAATGAAAAAAAAGAAAGCCTATATAATTTATCTGCAAAAGAAATTATGACAAAAAATCCTATTAGTATTGATAAAGACGCACTAGCAGTAAAAGCTTTAAGTTTGATGAATGAAAAAAAAATTACTTCCCTGTGTGTACACAGTAAAAAAGATAAACTTAAAACAATTGGTATTCTTCATATTCATACTTTATTAAGATCAAGTATAAATTAATGAAGTATTTTAATTATACAGTTTTAATTTTCTTAATTATTTTCTTAGTTGGTTTTTTTTTTATTTTCTCTAATTACTTTCAAAAGAAAAGTGTTCAAAATACAAAATTTGATACTGAAAAAGAAAGTTCTACTAATTCAAATATAATTAAAGATATTAAATATTCTTCAAAAGACTTGAGGGGAAATGAATATATAATTTTTGCTGATGAAGGAGAAATAGATCTGAATAAAAGCGAGGTTATTTTTCTAAAAGACGTAAAAGCATTTATTAATTTAATAGATAATAACGAAACTATTACAGTTGTATCTAACTTTGGAAAATATAATACTATTAATTTTGATACAATTTTCTCCAAAAATGTTAAAATAAAGTACCAGGAAAATACAATTGTCGGAGATTATTTAGATTTTTCGATGAACAAAAATTTATTGATTATTTCTAAAAATGTAGTTTACACAAACCCTGATAATATTCTAAAAGCAGATGTAATCGAGATGAATACAATTACAAAAAACACTAAAATTTTTATGCACGATTCTAAAGATAATGTGAATATAGAAAGTCAAAATTAAATGGCAATAATTAAAAAATTTAGAATTAAGTCATACAAACAACCTAATTCTATTATATCATTTGAAAACGTTTCCTTATCATATGGAAATCGTTTAATTTTAGATAATATCAATTTTAAAATCCATGAAGGTGAAATATTTGGGATGCTTGGTCCAAATGGCGTTGGTAAATCAACTATATTCAATTTAATAACAGGACTTATTAAACCAGATAGTGGCAAGATTAAAATTAATAATACTAATGTTGTGGATTATCCAATTTACCTCAGAACAAAAAAATTCAAAGTAGGTTATGTTCCCCAATATGGTGGTTTTTTTAATGATCTCACATTATATCAAAATCTAAAAGCTATCGCTGAAATTGTAATTGATGAAAAAAATGCCGAAGAAAATAAAATAAATGAATTAATTAACAAATTTGAGCTAGAGAACTTAAGAAATATAAAAGCTAAATTTTTATCTGGAGGACAAAAAAAAAAATTGGTAATCGCCCTATCTCTTTTAAGTGATCCCAAAGTACTTCTCTTGGATGAATGTTTTGCAGCTTTAGACGTACTAACAATTAAAATGTTACAAGAAATAATTGTAAATTTACAAAATGAAAAAAAAATTACTATCTGTATATGTGATCATCAGGCCAGAGATTTGCTAGCTTGCGTAGATGCTGCAATGATATTAAGTAATTGTAAGATTATTGCAGAAGGTTCTCCGTCAGACTTAGTTAATAATATTGCAGCAAAAAGTGCTTACTTCGGTGAATCTTTCAGTTTTAAATAAAGTCTAATGACAAAAATAATTTCTGTAAATCAAAAGATTAGAAGTTTTAAAAAAAAAATTTCTGTTCCTGGCGATAAAAGCTTGAGCATTAGATGGGTACTTTTTGCCTCGTTAGCAAACGGCATGTCAAAAGCAAAAAATCTTCTAATGTCTGAGGATGTTTTAGCTGCAATAGAAGCTATAAAAAAACTAGGTGTTAGAGTATTTGTGAATAAAAAGGAATGTAAAATTTATGGAAATGGGATTGATGGGTATAAATTAAAAAATAACATAACAATAAATGCACAAAATTCTGGGACATTGGGAAGATTAATACTTGGTTTATTAGTTAATTCTTCAAAACCAATTAATTTAGTTGGTGACAAAAGTTTATCTAAAAGAGATTTTAGTAGAGTATCTTACCCTTTAAGTAAATTTGGAGCTAAATTTAAATTAAGGAATAAAAAATTTTTACCTTTAAAATTATATGGATCATCTAATTTAAAACCAATCAAATACAATGAAAATAAAGGTTCTGCCCAGTGCAAAAGTTCTATTATCTTTGCTGCAATGAGAACTAATGGAACCACTATAATTAAAGCAAAAAAATCGAGAAATCATACTGAACTATTGTGCAAATATTTAAAATTACCAGTCAAGGTTAAAAGTAATAAAAATTTTGATGAAATAAGAATCGAAAAAGTAAAAAAAATTAATACTTTAGATTATGACATTCCTTCTGATATTAGTTCCAGCGCATTCTTTATCGTTCTAACAGCACTTTCAACAAATTCAGAATTAATAATTAAAAATGTAAACATAAATCCATCAAGAATAGGAATTATTACAATTTTAAAAAAAATGGGAGTTAAAATTTATTTTAAAAATAAAAAAATTTATAAAGGTGAAGAAAGAGCAGATATTAAAATTTTAAGTGCGAAAAAAATAAAAGCTATAAAATGTCCATCTTCATTAAATAGTGGGGCAATTGATGAATTTTTAGTTATATTCCTAGTAGCAGCTAAAGCAAAAGGTATATCTTATTTTACAAATCTAGGTGAGCTAAATCAAAAAGAAAGTCCAAGACTAAAATGGGCAGAAAAAATATTAATAAATCTAGGAGTAAAAACAGTCACAACTAATAATTCAATTAAAATTTTTGGAAATCCTAACCTAAATTTGAATTCTAAAAAAAAGATTATAATAAAAAATTATCTGAAAGATCATAGAGTTTTTATGACAAGTCTAATTGCAGCTTTAACTTTTGGTGGAAAATGGATTATCCACGATAAGGACTCGATAAATACCTCATTTCCTAATTTTTTAAAAATTATAGATGATTTAAAAAAATGATTAGAAGAAAAAATATTTTAAAAATTGCTATTGACTCACCTGCCGCTGCGGGTGCTGGAACTTTAGCAAAAGCTATTTCTAAACACTATAATCTTTTTTATCTTGATACTGGAAAAATTTATAGATTTATTGCTTATTTGAAAATTAAATTTCCTAAAAAATTTAATAATAAATTCGTAAAATCAAAAATAAAATATTTAAAGATAAAAGACCTTACAAAAAGTAATTTATTGTCTGACGAAGTAGGTACAGAAGCTTCTATAATTTCTAAAATTAAATCTATAAGGAAAATGGTTCATTCTTTCCAATTAAATTTTGCTTACAATCCTCCTAAAAAATATAAAGGTTCTTGTTTAGATGGCAGAGATATTACTTACAATATTATTCCTGATGCTGAGTTCAAATTTTATATAACAGCAAATGTAAAAACTAGAGCTTTGAGGAGATATAAAGAATTAAAAGGATTAAAAAAAGAAATAACTTATCAAGAAGTCTTAAAAAGCATTAAAAAACGTGATAAAAACGATTTAAATAGAAAAATATCTCCATTAAAGAAAACAAAAGATTCACTATTGATTAATACGACAAACCTTAATAAAAGGGCATGTTTTTTAAAAATTAAAAAAATAATAGATAGGAAAATTAATATTTAATGGAAATTTATAAAGACTTATCAAATCCAGTATCTCAAGAATTTGAAAAATTATTAAACAGTCAGCTCTCAAAAGTTCAGATAGAAGAAGGTAAAATTATAGAAGGAAAAATCAATAAAATTACGGAGAAATTTGTTTTTTTATTCGTTGAAGGTCTTAAATCAGAACCAGTTCTTGATATAAATGAATTAAAGAGCATGGGTCTTTCCGAAAAAATTAAAATTGGAGAAACAATTCCTGTGCTCCTTGAAAAAATAGAGGATAAACACGGTGAAGTTTTAGTTTCTGCTAGTAAAGCTCAAAAAATTAAAGGTTGGGATAAATTAGTTGAAGCATATGAAAAAAACGAACCTATAATGGGAAAAATTACATCTAAATGCAAAGGAGGGTGTATCGTTGAACATATAGATACTGGTTCATTAATGTTTTTGCCTGGCTCCCAGATAAGTGACAAACCCCTAAAAGACATTAGTCACTTAATGAATGAACCACAAAAATTTGCACTTATTAAATTAGACAAAGTAAGAGGTAACGCTTGTGTATCAAGACGAGAAATTATTTCATCATTTAAAAAAGAGGATAAAGCAAAAATAGTTGAGAAATATAAAGTTGGTGACATTATAAAAGGTGCAGAAGTGAAAGGATATAGTTCATTTGGATGTTTTTTTAATGTTAACGGTGAATTAGATGTATTAGTTCACTTACAGGAAATTTCATATTCACGAGTTAATCATCCTGATGAAGTGTTCAACATAGGTGAAAAACATGATTTAAAAGTAATCAGTGTTGATAAAGAAAAATTACAAGTCGGATGTTCTGTAAAACAATTATCACCAGATCCTTTTGAACATATTGAAAATTATGAATTAGATAAAATATATAAAGTTAAAGTTGTAAAATTAATGGAATTCGGCGCTTTTTGCGAACTTGAACCGGGCTTAACAACTTTACTTCACTCTAGTGAACTAAGCTGGACTAAAAAGAATATCTCAGCTAAAAAAATGTTTAAAGTTGGTGATGAAATAGATTGTATTATTACTGAAATTGATAAAGAAAAAAGACGTGTTGCAATTTCTCATAGGTTAACTCAAGAAAACCCTTTTAAGACATTTGAGAATAAATATCCAGTAGATACAATTGTAGAGGGTGAAGTTGTGAACAAAAATGAATATTCTTTGTTTGTAAAAATTGAGGATCTAGATATTGACGCATTTTTACATTGCAATGATTTAACTTATTTAAATAATGGTGAAGATGAATTAAATAAATATAAAAAAGGTGACAAAATTAATGTTAAGGTTTTAGAAATTAAAACTTCAGAACAAAAGATTAGAGTTGGTTTAAAACAAACACAACCTGACCCATTTGAGTGGTTTAAGAATAAGTCAAAAAATCAAACAATTACTGTTAAGGTTGTTTCAACTGACAACAAAGGATTAATTGTAAGACCAGAGGGTTGTGAAATGGATTTCCAAATTAAAAAATCTGCAATTGCGATCAATGCTGCAGATGCTAGACCAAGCAGATGGACTGGTGGGGAGAAATTAGACTGTGCGATAGCAGATTTAGACATCAATAAGAGGAAGGTAATCTTAAGCATAAAATTACTTGAAGAAATTGAAAAAAAAGAAGCTCTTGAAAAATATGGATCTGAAGGGTCAGGTAAAAACTTGCCTTTTTCCTCATTATCTGATGATTTAAAGAAAAAAGAAGAAAAGAAAGAATAATTTAAAAATATTTAAATTGGCTATTGTAAAATCAAAGCTCTTAAAACAACTTTCAAAAAACTACCCGAATTTTTTAAAAAAAGATTTAGAGAAATTTGCTGATATAATTTTAAATGAAATAAAAAAATCACTAAGAAGAGGAGATGGAGTTGAGTTAAGAAATTTTGGGACCTTTAGAGTTAAAACTCAAAAAGCCTCTATAAGAAGAAATCCAAAATCTGGTGAAAAAGTTGCAGTTCCTGAAAAAAAAGTAATATCATGGAAAATGAGTAAAGAAATATTTAAAAAAATTAACAATGAAGAATAGAACTATATTTATTGCGTGCGATACCTCAAATTTAAACCACATAAATAGAATTCTTAAAAATATAAAAACAAATAAATTAAAAATTCTTCCAAAATTTGGATTACAGTTTTTTTATTCTAGAAATGGAAGAAAATTTTTAGAAAAATATAAATCAGATTTTTGGTTAGATTTAAAGATAAACGATATTCCACAAACAGCTCTTTCAGCAGTTGATAGTTTAAAAGATTTAAAAAATTGCAAATACATAACCGTGCATGCAAATGGTGGTCTTAACATGCTTAAAGCTATCAAAAAAAAAGCTAAACAAATTAATAAAAATTTAAAAGTACTAGGAGTTACTATATTGACTAGTCTTAACAATAAATCTTTAAAAGAAATTGGTCATACCAAAACAGTTGAACAACTTGTTTTAAAACAAGCTAGTATTGTAAAAAAATCAGGATGTGATGGGATTGTTTGCTCTGGAAAAGAAGCAAAAATTATTAGAAAAAAATATAAAAATTTTTTAATTATTACACCTGGTATCAGAATGCCAGGTGACAATACAAATGATCAGGCAAGAGTAATGACTCCAAAAGACGCTTTTAAAAATAAAGTTACAGCAGTTGTAATTGGCAGGTCTCTTACAAAAGGGAATATAAAAAATAATATTAAAAAATTAATTGATCATTTAAACTGATGATCAAAAGTTGTAAAATCTGTGGGATTTCAGATCCTAAAACTTTAATTCATATTATTAACCACCCTCACCCACCAAGGTTCATAGGTTTTATTGTAAATTGGAAAGCAAGCTCGCGTTATGTAGAATTTAATCAATTAAAAGTCCTATTAAATATAAACAAAAGACAAAGTAATTATGTAGCAGTTCTTGTAAAACCTGATGAAAAGATTTTAGAAAAAATTAAAGAATTACCTTTCGATTATTATCAAATTTATGATTGTAGTTTTGATGAAATCAAACAAATAAAAGAAAAGTATAACAAAAAAATAATCACTGCTCTTACTATTGAAAACGAAGAAGATGTAAAAAAATATAAAGTTTATGAAAATATATCTGAGATAATTTTATTTGATAGCAAAGGGTATGAGAAATCCATGAGTTTTGATCATGATTTGTTAAATGAAGTAGAAGACGGCATAGAAAAAATGATTGCAGGAAATATAAAAATAGAAGATGTTGCCAATTTAAAAAATAAACACTACATATTGGATGTAAGCGGAAGTTTGGAGAGCTCAAAAGGAGTAAAAGATATTAATAAAATTGATAAGTTTCTGAATACAGTCCATAATATTAATTCATAAAAGAAACATGACAAAAAATTCATTGAAAACAGGTCCAGATGAACTGGGTTATTATGGTGAAGGTAAATCTGCTATGGGAGGTATGGCTGTTGGAGAAACTTTAATGCCTGCTTTACATGAGCTAAATCAAGGGTTTGAGAAAGCAATCAAAGATAAAGAATTTTTAGACCAATTTGCATATTACTGTAAACACTACATAGGAAGACCATCCCCTTTATATTTTGCAGAAAATCTTACTAAAGAATTAGGTGGTGCTCGCATCTTATTTAAACAAGAACATTTAAATCATACCGGAAGTCACAAAATCACGAACAGTTTGTTTCAAGTGTTACTTGCAAAAAGAATGGGTAAAAAAAGTTTAATTTGTGAGAGTGGTGCAGGACAGCATTATAGCGCAACCGCAGCAGTAGCTGCCAAGTTTGGAATGCCTTTAATTGGCGTAATGGGTGAAGTAGATATAGCAAGGGTAAATCAAAATATAATAAAAGCAAAACACTATGGTGCAAAATTGAAAGCAGTTCCTGGAACTTTAAAAGAAGCCATTACAGATGCAATTAAAACTTGGACCACCAATCCTGACTTTGCTTATATTTGTGGTTCTGTAGTTTCTGCGCATCCATTTCCAAAAATTGTAGCATTTGCCCAAAGTATTATTGGAAGAGAAATAAGAGTACAATCACTTGAACAAGAAGGAAAATTACCAGACATGATTGTTGGTTGTGTTGGTGGAGGAAGTAATTTTGCAGGTGCAATTTATGATTTTTTAGATGAAACAAACATTTCTAAGATTGGTGTAGAGGCAAGTGAAACTGCTGCACTCACAAATGGAACACCTGGAATTATGCAGGGAATGAAAACATATATGTTGCAAACAGATGATGGTGCAAAATCTTTAGGAGGAATGAGTTTGGGTGCAGGTATAACTTATTTTTCTGTTGGTCCACTGCACTCTTATTTGAAAGATCAAAAAGCTGTTACTTATTCATCAGCTACTGACCAAGAAATGCTTGAAGCATATAAAATTATAGCAAGAACTGAAGGAATTTGTTCTGCATTAGAACCTATGGCAGCCGCAGCTGAAGTAATTTTTAGACAAGCAAAAGATAAACCTAAAGATTATACAATTTGCCTGTCCCTATGCGGTAGAGGAGAAAAGGATTTGGATACTATCCAAGAACATATTGGTAAAGATTTTGAGTGAACGATTTAAAAAAATATTTGAGAATAATAATCCAAAAACAAAACTAGTTTCTTATTTTGTTGGATGTTACCCTACTCCTGAACAAAGTTTTGAGCTAATAAAACAAGCTATAGATAATGGTGTTTCTATATTAGAAATTGGCTATTGCACCTCTGAAGCTTCTGCTGAAGGACCAGTTATTAAAGCTGCACATGACTATGTTTTAAAGAATGGGTATACTTTAAAAGATACCATTAAACTTGTTGAAAAAATTAGAGATTATAACAGAGAGGTAGGGATCCTTTTAATGGGCTACATAGCTAATCTTTACAAATACCCGATCAATAAATTTATAGATGATATAAAAAAAGCTGGTGCAGATGCTGTGCTAGTCGTTGATGCACCACATGAATTAAAAGAGGAAAATGAATTAAGAGACTCTCTAAATGATAATGGATTATCATTAATAAAATTAGCAGCACCCACAACAGATCAAAAAAGACTTGAATATATAGTTAAAATCTCATCTGGATTTATTTACCAAGTAAATGTGAGTGGTGTTACAGGAGTAAAATCTGCCAATGAAACTGATGTTGCAAACTTTGTTAAAAGAATCAAAAGCTTAACAAGTATTCCTGTTTGTTCTGGATTTGGTATTAAAAGTCCTGAAGATGCTAAAAAAGTAGCTAATAGTGGTTGTAATGGAGTTATTGTTGGTTCAACATTTGTAAAATATATTCAAGATAATATAAATGCCCCAGATTTAACACAAAGTTTTGGGAAACAAGTGCAAAGTTTTTCAGAGGTATTAAAATAAAACATGAATTGGCTTACAAAATTAATTAAAGCAAGTGAAAAAATTAAAACTGCTATTAAAGAGAGAGCATCCAAAGAAGATATTGCAAAAAGTGACTGGACGAGTTGTTGTCGTGGGCCAATTCTTAAAAAAGATTTAGAAGCAAATCTATGGGTATGTCCAGATTGTAACAAACATCATAGAATTAAACCTAAACAAAGATTTGATATTTTGTTTGGAAAAAATAACTATGAAATATTTAAAACACCCATTCCAAAAGATGATCCTTTAAATTGGACAGATACTAAATCATACAAAGATAGATTAAAAATTGCACGAAAGAAAACCGGATTAGATTGTGGAATGATGGTTGTATCTGGAACAATCAATAATATTAAAATTACAGCTGTTGCCTCTGATTTTGATTTTTTAGGAGCATCAATGGCTGCTGCAGAAGGTGAAGCATTTTTATATGGAATTCAACATGCAATAGAAAATCAAACGCCATTTATATGCATTAGCGCTGGTGGAGGAATGAGGATGATGGAAAGTTTAATTTCATTATCTCAAATGACAAGAACTACACTAGCAATTAATGAATTAAAGAAAAATGGATTACCTTACCTAGTTTGCATTACAGACCCAACTGCAGGAGGAATAACTGCTTCCTATGCAATGTTAGGAGATATTCATATTGCTGAGCCAGGTGCTTTAATTGCATTTGCAGGCGCAAGAGTAATTCAAGGAACAGTAAAAGAAGAATTACCTGAAGGTTTCCAAAAAAGTGAGTATGTTGAAAAAACTGGGTTTGTTGATTTAATCGTAGAGAGAAGAGATTTGGCATCTAAAATAGGAACTTTATTATCAATATTGTTAAAACAAAATTCTGCTATAAGTTCTGAGCAAAATGAAACTTCAGAAGATACTCAGCAATTTTCAAAAGTTGCATCCTAAAGAAATAGATTTATCTTTAGATAGAATTCATAATCTTTGTAAAAAATTAGGAAATCCTCAAGATAAAATAAAGGCCATATCAGTTGTTGGAACTAATGGTAAGAACTCTACTATCCAGGCTATTTATGCAATTCTTAAAGAGGCAAATTTAAAATGTAATGTTTATACAAGCCCACATATACAAAAGATCAACGAAAGATTTGTTTTTAATAATCATGAATTAAATGACGAGGAATTAGCTGTTTTATTAAAGGAAGTTGAAAATATTAATGATAATAAACCAATAACTGTTTTTGAGATGTTATCAGCATGTTTTTTTTATAAAGCTGCACAATATCCTGACAATATCAACTTGATAGAAAGTGGTTTATTTCATCGTTTTGATGCTACTAATGTTTTAAAGAGTAATCTTGCAAGTATAGTGACCTCTATAAGTAAAGACCATCTTGACTGGCTTCCGAAAGAAAATCAGACAATTGAGCAAATTATTTTTGAAAAAACATCAGCCTTACTTAATTCGAATATTATTATCGCTAAGCAAAATAAAAAAGAGACGATGGAATGTATTAAAAAAACTATTAAACTTAACTCTTCAAATAAGTTATTTTTTAATGAGGACTTTAGTTATTCAATTCAAGAGAATGGCTTTTTTTACTATGAGGATAAATTTGGAGGTTTAAAACTTCCTTTACCAAATGTTCTTGGTCAGTTTCAATTAGAAAATATATCAACTGCTATTGCAACTATAAGAACTTTAAATCTTGGAATTCAAGGTGCTGAAATAGAAAGTGGTATTCAAAAAATACATAATATTGCAAGATTACAAGAAATTAAATCTGGAAAACTAAAAGAACTTGTAAAAAATAATACATTATTAATTTCTGGAGATCATAACCCTGATGGAGCTAGAGTTGTGAATGAATATCTCCAAACTTTAGATTGTGATAAACACATAATCTTAGGTATGATGTCCAACAAGGATCATAATGAGTATATTAGTTATTTTAAAAATATCTCAACCTTGACCACTATTGATATTCCAAACCAACCTAATTCAATCGGCGGAAAAGACTTAAAAAACAAACTAAATTCTTTTGAAAATGTTCAATACAAAAAAAATATATTTGATGCAATTAAGTCTATTTCGGTCAAGAAAAACGATGTAATTTTAATTACAGGCTCACTTTATCTAGCTGGAGAAATACTTAATTTGAATTAAATATTTTTTTCTAAAAATTCTTTCATGTGGCTTTCAGGTACTCCACCAACTTTTCTATCTACTTCAACGCCTTTTTTGTAAATAATAACAGTTGGTACACCTCTTATTCCAGCAGCACTTCCAGTATTTATTCCACCATCTTCTACATCGGCATAATAAAAACCAGCTTTATCTTTATATTCATCAGCTAATTTATCCATTACTGGTTTTAAAGCTTTGCAAGGTCCACACCAAGCAGCTGAAAACTGGATTACTGAAACGTCTTCATTTTTGATTTTACTATCAAAATCTTCATCTTTAAAATCTATTAGCATAAATACTTTCTATAAATTAAAGTTTTAAAGTCAACTATGCAATTTCATATTTTTTTTCAATAGACATAATAAACTCATTTATTTCATCTAATTTTTTTAGTTCTTCCTCATCATCTCTATTAGATGCTTGGTCTCTTAAGGTATCTATTTCGGTGTATGCCATTCCTATAGTTTGCCATTTTTCTCTATTTTTACTTAAAATTCTTCTAGCTAACTCACTTTTAATATTTTTATATAAATCAGGTGGTAATACGTGAGGTGCTTCTTGGTAAATGATTTTTTGTCCAAACCATGTACATCTCTTATCTTGAAATTTATCTAATAATCTTAATTTGTCTTCCCATGACGAACTGTGCCATGTTTTAAATAAAGCAGTATCTTTGTTTGGAACAAATTTCTCATACAAAGTTTCCTCAGGAAGTAAATCTTCTTGGTTTTGAGTTTGAGCCTTTTCTTCTGCAGCTTCTCTATTAATGATTTGAATGTTTTTACATAAGTTTTCACTAGATCTAACTAATTTAGCTCTTTTTTGAATTGTTTCTAAATCTAGATCTGCATATGCTTTTTCTTTTAAAGCAAATTTTTTATCTAATACAACAGGAGCTTTGTTTGTTTTTATAACTCTTAAAGCTTTAGGGCTTATTTTTTTAAGATTAGCTTTAAGCTCGTTAACTGACATGTTTAGAAAAGGCTCTGGATCTCTTCTTAAATCCCATATATATCCCCAAGAAGCATAAGTTGGATGAAAACAATGTTCTGGATGTAGTGTTGATACTAAATACATCATATTTCTTCCTTTAACATTTTCAAAAATTGAATAAATACCCTCTCCTTTTAAAATAGATTCCACACTACTCTTTGTAGAGGTGGTTAAAAATTTTTCCCAATTATCGTTATGCTTTTCTTTTATTATTCTTAAAATTTTCAAACTAGTAAATGCATCGTGATATGCGGTGTGCTGTTGTGAAGTATCAAATCCTTGTTGTCTTGCTAAACCTTCAAGAGCAAGACTTTCATTCCCAGCATCTGTTAATTCAGTTTTTAAAGTTTCAGAATTAATTGTTTGTGCAGCTCTTGCAACATGAAGACCATCATGTTCTTTATTTGGAGACGAGTGAGTAATATAAGGATATCTGTTACCTTTAAAAAAATTAAAATGGAACATACGTCTGTCAAAATTTAAATTACTCCAGCCCATAAATAATGCTGGGGCGGCTTTTGAGAAGAAGTTTTCAACTGCTCCTAAGAATTCGTAATGAGAATAATTTCCTTTAGTGAGTAATTCTATACTCGTAGAATTTACCAATAGAGCTTTTGCACTAGGCACCTCTCCTTCTGGCATTCTACCTCTGATATTTAACTTACCAATTTCATTTAAATTTTTATCAACAACAACAGCTCCAACCTCAATAATTGATCCCCAAATAGTGCTATTAGTGGTTTCGGTGTCGTAGATTACAAATTTGTCCATATTTTCTTATATATTTTAAGTTAAATTAGATAGTTCATGAAATTTTTTTAATCTTCCTAAAAACAAATTTTGATAGATGACTAAATCATGTCCTTGAATTTTAAATTCTTGAAATAATTTATCTACAGTGCAGACCAAGATTACACAAGAAGTGATATTGGAGTTATACACAACATTATGAGCCAAAGAATACGCGCTGGTTTGTAATAACCATGAATCGATATACTCAGCTTTCTTTGGTTTATTACTTTGTTTAAAATCTATAATTGTTTCTTTTCCTTCATAAACTCCAACACAGTCTGTGGTGCCAGCATATTTATCAGGATAGTATAATGTACATTCAACACCCCATATTTCTTCTAATCTATTTTTTAAACCATGATCAATTATTTCTTTTGCCATCAATTTATATTGTTCATTATCGTCAAAAAAACTTAAATTTTCTCTCCCAAGCAAATAAGACTCTAAGTAGTTATGCATCTGTGAACCTCTGCTGCTTGCTGCTTTCGTGATAGCTTCAGCTTCTTTATATCCTGTTCTCTCCCTCCAATTTGCTAATGCTGCTTTATCCTCATCAGATTTAGTAACATCTAAAATTGAAGTAACACTTGGTAATTTTTCTTCTCCCAAAAGATATCTTCTAATGCCATCAACAGTAGCTCTTGAAGATTTTGGATAATCATATTTACGATTCCATTGCATGAGATTTCTTATAAATGGTATTATCAAAAAAAAGAAATTAATTTTTAATTTGTCTTTGTTTATCAACAAATTTTTCAACGTTGTCTGTTTGAACAGCTTTCTCAACTTGTTCTGGATCTTTTATACTTTCCAAAGTTCTATTTATTGATCTTGCATCTGTTCCAAATTTATCTACCACACCCATGGCATCTTCTAATTTTTTTCTAAGAACTACTATGTTGTCAAAGTGTTTTGAAAATCTTGTACTTATTGTTTTTAAATGGTTATAAATTTCAGTTGCACCCTTTTGAACTTTCAAGGATTGAAAGCCCATGTGTAAAGATTGCAAATATGCTGACAAAGTATTAGGGCCACAAATTACAACTTTATATTTTTTCATTAATTCTTGAGTTAATAACTCTTTTGTGCTTGGGTCTTGGTATTCAGTTAACTCTTTGTACAAACTTTCTGTAGGAGCATACACAATTGCAAAGTCAGTAGTTTTTGGTGGTACAATATATTTTTCATTTACACTTTTAGCTTTTGCTTTAAATGCAGAGGCTAATTTTGCTCTAGCATCGGCAACTAACCTTTTATCTTCCACGTCATGACCATCGGTAATTGCTTTAAATTTCTCCACCGGAAAATGACTATCAACTGGAACTAAAACGTCACCTTGAAGCTTAATTGCAAACTCTACATTCTCACTTGTATTTTCTTTCATTTTCACATTTGTCATGAATTGAGAGGCTGGTAGTAAATCTTTAATCAGTGCATCCAAACTAAATTCTGCAAGAGTTCCATATTTTTTAACTCCAGCCAAAATTTTTGTTATTCCTTCTTGGCTTTGGTTTAATAATTGAACTTGTTGATTAAAATTTCCAACTTTTTCATCTACTTTAGTTAAAGCTTCTGTCATATCTTTTGTTACTCCAGTAGACAGATTGTTAAATGAAGTTGACATTGCTCCAAGTGAACTATTGATTGTTGTATTTAAAGTATCCTTTAAACTTGAAATTTCAGATTTTAAGTTAGCTATTTCTTCAGCTTCTTTATTTTCTTGTTGATCCTCAGGCTTAGATCTTAAATTTAAGTAAAGAATTGCCGAAACTACTCCAAGCAGCAGAATTAAAATAACTAAAAATATAGCTTCCATGAATCACTTTATATCATATATAAAATATGTAGTGGAATTATTATTAATACTTAAAATTATTATTGGTTTAGGAATACTAGTTGATGTTTATGCAATCCTTCGAAACCTAGATATTATTAAAATTATTCTTATTTATTGGAAGGATTTAATTCTCAGAAAGTAATCTAGTTAAACTTTGAAGAGATTTATTTTTAGACGATAATTTAGATATCATCATACAAGCCTCTGATTTTAATATTTCACCATCTTTTAAAATTCTTAGATTATTAGCTTTTAAAGTTTCTCCTGTTGAAGTGATGTCAGTAATTATTTCTGATGAACCAGTAAAAGGATATGACTCAGTAGCACCTAAACTATCTACTAATCTAAATTGAGTAACCCCTTTAGAAAATAAAAATTCTCTTGTTAAATTTGGATATTTGGTTGCGACTCTTAATCTTTTTTTTTTCTTATCTCTAAACTCAAATGCTATTTCCTCTAAATCAGCAATAGTTTGAACATCAATCCAAGGATCTGGAATTGCAACCACTAACGTGGCCTTCCCAAAATCATATTTTTTAATAACATTAATTTTCTTTTGAATATTTATTTCACTTTCTTTCAATAAATCAAATCCGGAAAATCCTAGATCTAATGAACCATCTCCGAGTCTTTCTACAATTTCTCTTGCATGAAGGTATAAAATTTTAACATTTTTCTTTTGTTTAATTGAACCTAATAAATCTCTTTCTCCTCTTTCTGAAATTAGATTTAATTTATTTTTTTTAAATATGTTTAAGACATCCTTTCTGAGTCTGCCCTTGCTAGGAATTCCAATATTTAAAATATTTTTCTTCATCAATAATTTAAATTTAATGCAGCCCCAACTGCTGGTATTTGTTTTTTTGACCCAAGATCAGAAATTAATCGATCATAACGACCGCCATTAATAATATTTTTTAATTTATTTTTTGATTTAACATCAATTTTAAAAACCATTCCTGTGTAATATTCCAATTGTCTTCCAAAAGAAGTTGAAAATACTACATTTAGTTTTGAAACTTTATTTTTAGATACAGGAAAATATCTTTGATCAACCACCAAATTAATTCTATTTTTTTTAAAAAATTTGTTTAACTCAGATGCAGCCTCATTAATTGGGCATTTGATTTTTAAGAAATCTTTAATAATTTTTGAAACACCTTTACCTTTACTAGCTCTTCTTGGATCTTTAATTTTGTTATCGAATCGATTTAATATCTCATTAATAGTTCTTCCTGCTATTACATTTGATAAATCTTCTTTTAGCATTTTTAAATAACGCTTTTTATCTATTTCAACGATAGTTGGATCTACATCAGAGTTTGTCTCTAATCTTTTTAACAGATCATTAAAGTAATCTTCTCTCCAAAAATGTCTTGATAATCTTAACTTCCATCTTTTTGGAATATCTAGTTTTGAAATTAACAAATTAAATATCTCAACATTTCCTATTGTTAATTTGCCTGATGAATATTTTATATTTTGAAGAGATTTTAGTGAGGTATTGATAATTTCTTTATCATCATTTTTTTCATCTTTAGAACCTAAAATTTCAAATCCAATTTGATCTCGAATAATAGAATCACTTTTACTTTCAGATTTTCTATAAGCTTGACCACTATAAAAAATTTTTTCTTTTCCTTTTAAATTATTTTCTAAGTATCTCAAACAAGATGCAATTGTTAAATCTGGTCTAAGACATAACTCGCTTCCATTTTGATCAGTAAATGAAAAAATGAATTTTCTGAAGTTTTCACCTGATCTTTGAACAATGTGATTAGCCTCAATAACCGAGGGTAAATCTATATATTTATAACCCTTAGATTTTACCGATCTAAGAATGTTTTCAGATAAGTTTTTTGATTTCATCTATTAAATTTGATTTTGGAAATGTTTTGTTATTTTCACCTTTAACACCTTTAAGATTTTTTATCGTTACTGTGCCTTCATTAAATTCATTATCACCACATATAACTGCTATATTTAATTCACGCTTATTTGCTAATGTTAATTGCTTACCTAAATTTTTTTTCGTATCTAAAAAAATTTCTGCATTAATGTTATTTTCTCGTAATT
Source organism: uncultured Pelagibacteraceae bacterium (assembly GCA_902556065.1). Taxonomy (GTDB): domain Bacteria; phylum Pseudomonadota; class Alphaproteobacteria; order Pelagibacterales; family Pelagibacteraceae; genus Pelagibacter. The sequence goes on along the minus strand of CACDUV010000005.1, from coordinate 17,205 downwards.
GATCTACTATTTCATAATAATTTTTTAGGTATTTTTCATCCATTATACAAACTAAAACAGGTTTTTGATCATCCACCTTAATCTGATCTAGTTGTAAAAGCGCGAATAACAATCTATCCACACCAAAACTAATTCCTGTACCTGGAATGTCTACCCCTTTAAATCTTGAGATAAGCTTTGCATAAGATCCTCCTGAACAAATGCTGCCAATATCAACCTCTTTTCCTTTGTTATTCGTTACTTTAAAATTCAGGTTAGTTTCAACAATAAAATCAGAATAATAAGCTAAACCTCTAACAATTGTAAAATTCGTTTGTACTTGTTCTAAATTAGAACCAAATCCTAAAATTTCAAAAACTTCCTCCAGCTCTTTAATTCCTTCTTGGGACAATGGATTTTTTAAATTTTCTTTTAATTGTTTTAAGTCTTTTATTTTTAAGAAATTTAATATTTGTGATGCTTGTTCATCAGTTAGATCAGCACCTTTTGTAACTGCACCGCTTGCATCTTTTCTCTCTTTTTTAAGAAGATCTTCAACGCCTTTTAAACCAAATCCAGGTTTATCTAATTTATCAATAGCTCTAATTACTTTTAATTGTTTATCTTCAGATATTTTTAAATCATCAATTAAACCTTGTACTATTTTTCTGTTACTAATATTGATTATGAATTGATCTTTATTCAAACCACAATCTAAAAGTGTACTTGAGATTAAATTACAAAGTTCTGCATTAGCTTGAGCTGAATTAACATTTCCAACAATATCAAAATCAGCCTGCATGAACTCTCTGTATCTTCCATTTCCTGCTTTTTCATTTCTAAAAACATTCTGAATTGCGTATCTTTTGTAAATTAATGGAAGCTCTTGGTTGTTTTGAGCAACAAATCTAGCTAAAGGACTAGATAGATCATATCTAAGTGTAATATTTTTATCACCATCTTTGAATGAGAATACATCAGACATAGGGTTATCCTCGTCCTCTGCTAAAAACGAACCAATATTTTCGCTGATCTCAAAAGAAGGTGTCTCTAATGGTTCAGCTCCAAATTTTATAAAATTTTTTTCAATCACTTTTAAAAGTTGTTTTTTTAAAACTAACTTTTTATTCCAACGATCTTCAAATCCAGATGGTAAGGAAGGATTGAGTTTTTTATCTTTTTCCATTTTAGTGGTACTTTGGGTAGGTTACGCTCCTACGACTTCGGATCCACAAACCGACGTGATACTATTTCACCACCAAAGCTTATCCTTTAGTTATTATCTTATTTTATGTGGAATGAAAATTATAATATAAATAAATAGCCTAATGGCTATGGAAACAGTTTCTGTGAGTACTTCTATAAGTAATTCTGTATATAATATTTATATTCATGAGCAGGCTTTTAGACAAAAATTATTAATATTCAAGGCTTAAATAAAAAAAAGGACGCTAATCTACTAAATGTAAAAATAACGTCCTTTAGAAATTTTACGAAAATTAGTCTATTTTTTTTAAATTTACTGCAGATGGACCTTTAGGACCGTCTTCTAATGTGAATTCAAGTTTATCACCTTCATTAAGAAATCTCATTCCAGCAGCTTTTACAGCTGAAGCATGTACAAAGGCATCTTTCTCTTTGTCGTCTCTCTCTATAAAGCCATATCCCTTTTTACCATTATACCATTTTATTTTACCTTGTAGTGTACTCATCTTATTTTTTCGTCCTTTTTGTTATTTATTATATTAATTAAGTTAATTTCTTTTACAGGTATTTCAAGATCAAACTTTGTGGTGGTGGCTGAGGAAGGATTCGCACCTCCGACACAAGCCTTTTCAGGGCTCTGCTCTACTCCTGAGCTACTCAGCCTTATTTATCCTCTAAAGATAATTCTTCCTTTAGTAAGATCGTAAGGTGTCATCTCCACAGTTACATTGTCACCTTGAAGAACTCTAATTCTGTTTTTTCTTAACTTACCTGCTGTGTGAGCTGTAACCGTATGACCATTCTCTAGCTTAACTCTAAACATTGCATTCGGAAGTAGGTCTATCACGGTCCCCTTGAATTCAAGTAAGTCTTGTTTTGACAAATTTATTTTCTCCTTATTCTTCTTAATACTGATTGAGCGTGCCCAACCAGGCCTTCGTAATTTGCAAGTGTTATAACTGATGGTCCAAGACTTTCAATACCCTTTTTTGATAGGTTTATGTATGAAATTCTTTTATAGAATTCGTTTACACTTATACCACTCGAGTATTTTGCTGATCCATTAGTTGGTAAAACATGATTTGAACCCACATTATAATCCGTCATAGCCATAACAGCATATTTTCCTAAACAAATCGATCCTGAATTTTTTATTTTTGAAACAATAGATTTATAGTTTTTAACATTTAACTCTAAATGCTCTGGAGCTATTTTGTTAACAATATTGATAATTTTTTTATCTGAATTTACATGCATTAAAATTCCATTATTTTGCAAACTTTTCTTTGCAATAGACCCTCTTGGAATTTCTTTTAATTGTTTAATTATTTCAGTTTTAACTTTATTTAATAAGTTTTTATCTTTTGAAATTAATATGCACTGTGCGAGATCATCATGTTCTGCTTGCCCTATTAAATCGCTTGCAACCCATTCTGCATTTGAATACTTGTCACAAACTATTGTAACTTCAGAAGGACCAGCAGTCATGCCCTCAATTCCAACATCTCCAAAAACTTCTTTTTTTGCAGCTGCAACGTAAGCATTTCCAGGCCCTACAATTTTATCAACCTTTTTAATTTTTTTTGTTCCATAAGAGACTGCAGCAATAGCAGACGGTCCACCAATTGAATAAATTTCCTTAATTTTACATTTTTTAGCTGCATATAATACTGCAGGATTTTGTTTTCCTTTATAGCCTGGGTTGATCATAACTATTCTTTTTACACCAGCAACAATAGCTGGAATTGCATTCATCAACACACTAGATGGATAGGATGCAGTTGAACCAGGTACATAAATTGCGACCGAGTCTAATGGTAAATATTTATACTCAAGTTTATTTTTAAATTCATCGGTGTAAGAAATATTTTTAAACTTTTGTAATGAATGAAATTTATAAATCCTATTGTAAGCAGTATCGATAGATTTTTTTACAATAGAATTTAATGATTGAATTGATTTTTGAATTTGATTTGAGCTAGGCTTGATTACTGAATTTTTGTTAAATTTTTTCTCATATTTTAATAAAGCTTTATCGCCATTTTTTTTAACATCTTTAATAATGTTAGCGACTGAAACAGAACTTGATTGAACTTTTCTCTTTCTTTGCATTAACAAATTATCTAATAATTTGTCAAAATTTTTCTTACTAATATCTAAAACCTTCATCTCTAATTTATTTCACTTTGATCCTCTAATATTGCTTCAATCGTTTCAGCGGTCAAAGCGATATGAGCATTATTACTAAAAAAGAGATTTATTTCATAAACATCGTTATTTTTCAAATAATCTATTCCTACCAATTCTAAAACCAATTCTTGATTTGATTGATTAATATTTTTTGACTTTACCTTATCAACAAAATCAAATCTACAGATACTATTGACTTTTTTATCGTCATTTTCATTTTCTACTTTAATACGCTCAATTGATAATAAAAATACCTTATTAGATTCTAGATACTTAATGTCTGAAACTTTTACTTTGGCTCCTGAACTACAAGCTGAAATCATTTGTAATCCCTCTTTGTCTGTAGCAATAATTTTAGCTAAATATTTGTTCATCTTCTTAATCTTTTTATTTTAACACCAATATTTTTTAATTTATTTTCAATTTTTTCATAACCACGATCTAAATGATAAATCCTATTAATTACAGATTTCCCTTGTGCTACTGAAGCTGCTAAGACAAGTGCCACTGATGCTCTTAGATCACTAGACATAACTTCTGCACCAATAAATTTTGTGTTTCCCTCAATATATGCTTTATTATTTTTAGTCTTAATATTTGCACCTAATCTCTGTAATTCAGCAACATGCATAAATCTATTTTCAAAAATATTCTCTGTGATTGAACTTTTTCCTTTTGCTTTACACATCAAGACCATTAATTGCGCCTGTAGATCTGTTGGAATTCCAGGAAACTCTTTTGTTTTAATATTTTTAATACACTTAATTTGTTCTGGTCCATTAATATAAATTTTATTTTTGCTAACTTTTATTTTAGCTCCTGCTTTTTTTAATAAATTAAGTTCTGTATTTATTATTTTTGAATCTAAATTGTTAACTTCTAGAGTTCCTTTAGCTAGAGTTGCTGCTACACAAAAAGTACCAGCTTCAATTCTATCAGCCATCACAGAATAATTTGTTGATTTTAAAGAATTTACTCCACTAATAGTACATGTTCTTCCTTTCCAATTAATTTTTGCACCCGCTGAATTAAGAAAATTAGTAAGGTCTTTTATTTCTGGCTCAACAGCACAGTTTCTTAATACTGTTTTTCCTTTTGCTAAGCATGCAGCGATTATAGAATTTTCAGTTGCTCCAACAGTAATTTTAGGAAATCTAATTAATCCACCTTTAAGTTTGCCAAAAGATTTTGCTAAAATGTAACCATCTTTAATTTCATAATTCATCCCAAGTTTTTCTAAAGCTGACAAATGATAATTAACTGGTCTTGCACCAATTAAGCAACCACCTGGTAATGATGTTTTTGACTTATGATATTTTGCAACTAATGGTCCTAATACTAAAATTGAACCTCTCATTGTTTTAACTAATGAATAACTAGCAAAAGTTTTCATATTTTTATTATTTGAAATTTTTGCAGTTTTTTTATCTTTAGAAAGTTTAATTCTTGATCCAAGAGACTTAAGTAAATTAAGCATAGTGCTAATATCTTTTACTCTTGGTAGGTTTTGAATAGTTACTGGTAAATCAAAAAGTAATGTAGCTGCTAATATTGGCAATGATGCATTTTTAGAACCTGATATTGAAACTTTGCCCTTGATTTTGCTAGGACCATCAATCAGAAATTTGTCCATAACTTACTTTTTAATTTTAGCAACCTGAATAGTAGTTTGTCCCTGATATTTACCGTTCTTAGATTTATAAGTTGTCTCTGGTTGAGTTTCTGATTTAAAAAATAAAAATTGGGCTATACCTTCATTAGAATAAATTTTTGCTGGATTAGGTGTAGTGTTGCTTAGCTCTATAACTATATTTCCCTCAAATTCGTTTTCAATAGGAGTTACATTACAAATTATACCTGTTCTTGCGTAAGTACTTTTGCCAACACATATACAAAGTACGTCTTTTGGAATTCTAAAATATTCTACTGTTTTAGCCAAAACAAATGAGTTTGGAGGAATAATACAATAAGGCCCTTTTTTTTCTATAAAATTATCATCTGAAAAATTTTTTGGATCGACTAAGGAATTATTTACATTAGTGAATATTCTATATTCATCAGAAATCCTAACATCATAACCCATACTACTTAATCCATATGATATTTTTCCCTCCGCAACTTGATGATCTAAAAATGGTTCAATCATATTGTGCTCTTTACACATCTTCTTAATCCACGAGTCAGGCTGAATAGACATTACTTAGATTTTTTTTTATTTTTTTTTTGAAATAATTTTCTTTTTTTTAAATTTTTTCTTAAAGCTAAGCTCAAACGCTCATTTTTATCTTTAGAACTCATTCTTTGTTTGGATTGGTCAAAAAATCTAACGATATTGGTTTATTAGGATCTAATGTTTTTGATGTGGGTTCTTCTTTTTTTGGGCCTTCTTTAGCTAAACGTTTAGCTTTTTTTTCGGCAAGCTTTCTTTCTCTTTTAGCTTGCTTCTCCATAAGCTTGTTGCCTTTTGTTGATTTATAATCGTAGTGAATTCCCATAACATTTTTTTAGTAGATATAGATCATTATAATCAAAAAATTAAGGCAATAATTTGAAAAAAATGCTTTATTATCAATAAATTACTAAATGTATTTTAGCTCCTGTAGTTAAATGGCATAACAAGTCATTGGTAATGACTAGTTCCCTGGTCAGTACAGGGTGGGAGCACCATTATTTTCTATAAAATTTTTTTCTAAAAATAATTGAAATCACAATTAGTAAAAAAAACGCTAAAAGAGGAACATGGATATCTGGTGAAAAGATAATATCCATTAATCCAGGAACTTCTGAATTTTGATCGATTACTTTTTCAATCCCACTTCCAATTGAAACTGCCAAAAAAATCTGAGGTATTATTCCTAAAAAAGTTGCAAACAAAAAATTTTTTACCTTCACATTAAATAAAGTGGGTAATAGACAACTTATTTGCCAAGGAACGCCTCCAATAAATCTATAAATGAGCAAATAAAAAAATTCGGATTTTCTAAATTTAATTTCAAGATTTTGAAATTTATTAAGAAATTTTTCCCTAATTAAATCTCTTAAAAAATAATTTCCAAATATATATAAAAAAGTTGCGCCTACACTTAAACCAGTTACCACAACTAATGTTCCAATCCATTTCCCAAAAATAAAGCCACCCATAAGTGCTACCGGAGATCCAAAGCCTAGAAAAGGGAAAACCCAAAGAACTGTTAGAAACAAAAAAGAAATTGAAACTAAAAATAAATTAGAATTCTTCAACTCAATTAAATAAGATCTATTATTTCTCAAAAAATCATAAGATGTAATCTCCTGAAGACTGAATTTTGAAAAGAAAAAATATAAAAATAAACTAACAATTAATAAGTAAGATAAACCTATAAATAGTTTAATTTTTTTTGTTTTTTCCATGAATATTGTTATTTTATTCCTAAATCTTCTATTTGCTATTTCTATTATTGCTAATATAAAGGGGCAAAATTTATAAAATTTAATCAATTTATTTATGAAAAGAACATACCAACCTTCAAACAAAAAAAGAGCAAGAAAACATGGCTTTAGATCTAAAATGAAAACTAAAGGTGGAAAAAAACTTTTAGCTAGAAGAAGAGCCAGAGGAAGAAAATCTTTAACTGTATCAGTGTAAATAAATGAAAAGCAAAATTATTGCTCTTTCAAAAAACGAAGAATTTAAAAATTTACTTAAACAAAAAAAGTTTTCAAATAAATACGTAACTATTTTCTTTGGTAAATTAATGAATAAAGATAATAAAAAACTCAATATTAGCTTTGTGACAAAAAAGAAAATTGGGAATGCAGTTAAGAGAAACAAGATTAAAAGAAGATTAAGGAATATTTTAAATGAAGCAGTTAAAAAAATATCAATAAATTTTAACTATTCATTCCTTGTTATCGCTAAGTCATCTATGCTAAATAATGAATACAAATTAATAAAAGAAACTCTATTGCAGGATTTTGAAAAAATAAAATAATGAATATTTTTACAAATATATTAATTAAAGTTATTAAAGGTTATAAATATCTGATTAGCCCTCTATTTGGACATTCGTGTAGATATTTACCAACTTGCTCAGAATATAGTATTGATGCTCTTAAAGAATTTGGTCTGTTAAAAGGATCGTTTTTAAGTATTAAAAGAATCCTATCCTGTCACCCAATCAAATTTTTAGGTGGTGGTGAGGGTTTTGATCCTGTTAAAAAAAATACAAAATTAAAATAATATGGATACAAAAAATATAGTAGCAGCAATTTCATTATCAGCAGCAGTTATAGTTTTGTATTCACTATTTTTTGCTCCTCCACCAATTACTAAAGAAAATATGGCTGAAGGAAATAAAGTTGAACAAAACAGTGATACACCTTCACTAGATCAAAAAGAAAATGTTGCTGAAATTTCTAGAGAAGAGGCATTAAATCAAAGTGAAAGGATTAATTTTGAAAATGAGAGTATTGTTGGTTCTATTTCGCTTAAAGGTGGCGTAATTGATGATCTAACTTTTAAACAATACAATGTTAGTCTAGACTCTCAAAAAAAAGTTACACTTCTTTCACCAAGAAATTCAAAAGATGGCTATTTGATTGAAAGTGGTTTTATTACATCTGATAAAAATGTTGAAATACCAAATTCAAGTTCTATTTGGAAACTTTCAGGAAATAATAAGTTAACAGATCAATCTCCTATAAAAATATCTTGGACAAATGATCAAGGTATAATATTTGAAAAAGAGATCGCCTTAGATGACAAATATTTATTTTCAATTAAACAAAGTGTAATCAATCCTTCAGATAAAAAATATGATTTTTATACTTATGGGCAAATCATTAGAAATGAAATGCCTGATATATCTAACTTCTATATCCTTCATGAAGGATTAGTAGCAACACTTGATGATGAACTTATTGAAGAAGATTACGATGATATACAAGAGAAGAAATTTTCAAGAACAGCTCAAAAAGGATGGCTAGGGATTGGAGATAAATACTGGGTTACTTCACTTATTCCACCGCGAGAAAAGGAATTTAAAACAACATTTGATTACAAAGATAAGTTCAGAGCAAATTTTGTTTCTACAGAGCCATTGGAACTTAATGAAAACTCATTGATTGAGGAAACCTTACAAATTATTGTGGCTGCAAAAAGAGTTGACGTAATTGATGGGTATGCTGAATCTTTAAACATTGATAAATTTGACTTAACAATTGATTGGGGATTTTTATACTTTATTACCAAGCCATTATTTTTTGGAATAGATTATTTCTTTAAATTACTTGGAAATTATGGCTTAGCAATTATAGCAATTACAATTTGCATTAGATTAGCGTTTTTCCCACTTGCAAACTTCTCGTTTAGAAGCATGGCAAAAATGAAAGCCTTACAGCCTGAAATGGCAAGACTTAAAGAGCTTCACAAAGACGACAAAATGAAATTGCAACAAGCAATGATGGCTCTTTATAAAAAAGAGAAAGTAAACCCAATGTCGGGATGTTTACCAATACTTGTACAAATTCCAGTTTTTTTTGCTTTATACAAAGTTTTATTTGTAACAATTGAAATGAGACAAATGCCTTTTTATGGCTGGATACAAGATTTATCAGAGAGAGACCCTACATCTTTGTTCAATCTATTTGGATTATTGCCTTATGATGTACCATCATTTTTGGTCATTGGAGCATGGCCTGTTGCGATGGGTGTATCTATGTGGGTTCAACAAAAATTGAATCCTGCACCAACAGATCCAATGCAGGCAAAAATATTTATGTTCTTTCCATTATTCCTAACAATAATTTTGGCACCTTTCCCAGCAGGGTTGGTAATATATTGGACAGTGAATAATATTTTAACTATGGCGCAACAAGTTTTCATAATGAAACGAACGACTGTTAAAACAACAACTTAATGTTGGATATAAAAGAAGAAGAATTAAAAACAATTCTACCGGTGGATGGTCCTTCAACTGAGGAAGTAAAAAAATATTTAGAAAAATATAACGATGAATATATTGTTATTAAATGTGGTGGTAGTGTTTTAATTGATCAAAATCTTTTCGATATTTTTATTCAAGATATTTCAATACTAAATAAACTAGGATTTACTCCGATAATTGTTCATGGAGGTGGAAAAAGAATAAGCAATAAACTTAATGAGATGGGTTTAGAAAGTAAATTTATAAAAGGATTAAGGGTAACTGACAAAGAAACTATTAAAATTGTAGAAGAAGTGTTAATTGATTTTAATAAGGAAATTATAAATGCTCTAGATCAACAAAATTGTAAAGGTCAGAGTATTAATTCCAAGGAAAATAATATTTTAACAGTTATCCAAGAAAATGAAGAGCTTGGTTTTGTCGGCTCTCCTATAAATGTAGATCAATCAATAATGGATAAAATTATAGCGGATAAAAAAGTCCCTATTATTGCGCCTTTAGGTTTGGATAAAAATGATCAAACTTTTAACGTCAATGCAGACACTGCAGCTGGCTATATTGCTAAAAAAATTAACGCTAGAAGGTTAATTATATTAAGTGACGTAGAAGGTGTTTTGGATAACAATAAAAATCTAATTCCAGAAATTAATTCAGAATCTATAAAAAACTTAATAGATAATGAAACAATTACTGGTGGCATGATCCCAAAAATAAATAATTGCTTAGATGTTGCTAGTAACGGAGTAAAAGGAGTTGTTATAATAGATGGAAGGAAAAATCATTCTCTTCTATTTGAACTTTTATCAGATGAAGGATCTGGAACTTTAATTAGACAATGAAAAATTTAAATAACATTAAAAATATCTTATTTGATTGTGATGGTGTTCTTTATAGCGACCTAGAGGCAGTATTTGGTCAAGTAAGCCGAAAAATGACTGAATATATTTCAAATAAACTTAATGTTGATTTAAAAAAAGCCAAAGAACTTCAGACAAATTACTTTCACAAATATAACACAAGCTTAAATGGTCTAATGATTCATCATGAAATTAATCCTAAAGAATTTTTAGATTTTGTTCATGATATTGATTTATCTTTTTTAGAAAAAGATACAGCATTAAGATATGAGTTAGAGAATATAAATTTAAGAAAATTTGTTTTTACTAACGGCAGTCAAAATCATGTAAAACATATCACTACAACCTTGGGAATTGATGACCAATTTGAAGGTATCTTTGATATTGTAGATGCAGAATATCATCCAAAACCAGAAGCTAAAGCTTTTGATTTAATGATAGAAAAATTCAAAATTAATCCAAAAGAAACTTTGTACATTGAAGATATAGCAAAAAACTTATCGATAGGTAAAGATCGAGGAACAATTACTGCTTGGTTAATTAATGATGAGGAATGGGGTAAAAAAGAATCTGATAGAGGATATATTGATTATAAAATTGAAAATCTTACTTTATTTTTAAAAGAAATAAGGTTATTAAAAAACCAATAAATTATGAGTATAGAAAATATTATAAATGAAGCTTGGGAAAACAGAGATCAAGTTAATCAAAATTCAGATCAAAAATTAAAAGATACTATTAATCAAGTAATAGAAGACCTAGATAGCGGTAAATATAGAGTTGCTGAAAAAATTGATGGTAAATGGGTAACTCACCAACACTTAAAAAAAGCAATAATGCTAAGTTTTAGAATACATGGTATGGAAACTTTAGATGGCCCCTATTCAGCTTGGAGAGATAAAGCTCATTTGTTAAAAGGAAAAACAGCTGGATGGTCAAACGCTGATTTTGAAAAAGCGGGTTTTAGAATGGTACCAAATACTGCAATGAGAAAAGGATCATATGTTGCTAAAAATGCAGTTCTAATGCCGAGTTATGTAAATATTGGTGCTTACATAGATGAAGGAACAATGATGGACACTTTTAGTCGTGCAGGTAGTTGCTGTCAGATTGGAAAAAATTGTCATATTTCAGCTGGAACTGGTATTGGTGGAGTTTTAGAACCAGCACAAGCACTTCCGACTATTATTGAAGATAACGTTTTTGTAGGTGCTATGTCAGAAGTTGTGGAAGGAGTAATAGTTGGTGAGGGTTCAGTGCTAAGTATGGGTATGTATATTGGACAATCGACTAAAATCGTTAATAGAAAAACTGGTGAAGTAACTCATGGTAAAATACCTCCTTACTCAGTAGTTGTTCCTGGATCATTACCAGACAAAAATAATCCTGCTGCGCCATCATTATATTGTGCAGTCATTATCAAACAAGTAGATGAAAAAACAAGATCTAAAACATCAGTAAACGATCTTTTAAGAGATTAAAATGCAAAACATTAATGAATTACAATTAGCCAAAGAGCTAATTCGTTTCCCTTCTATAACACCCTTAGATGCTGGGGTAATGAAATTCTTAGAAAAAAAATTAAAAAAACTTGGTTTCAAAACTAAAATATTAGAGTTTAAAGAAAAAAACAGTAAACCAGTTAAAAATCTTTATGCAAAACTTGGAACTAAAAGTCCAAATTTTTGCTATGCTGGTCACTTAGATGTTGTGCCTGCTGGGAACTTAAAAGATTGGACGGTAAATCCTTTTAGACCCTCAATTAAAAAAGGACATTTAATTGGAAGAGGAGCAAATGACATGAAAAGCTCTATTGCGGCCTTTGTTTCTGCTGTCAGTACTTTTATTAGAAATAACAAAAAATTTAATGGCTCTATAAGCTTACTAATTACTGGTGATGAAGAAGGAGTTGCTATTAACGGTACAAAAAAAGTTGTCGAATACTTAGAAAAAAGAAAAGAGAAAATTGATTTTTGTTTGGTTGGAGAACCAACTAATCCAAACAAATTGGGAGAAATGATCAAAATTGGTCGAAGAGGAAGTATGAATGGAAGACTTTCAGTTATAGGTATTCAGGGTCATGTTGCTTATCCTCATAGAGCTAACAATCCATCAACTGCTCTTGTTCAAATATTAAAAAAATTAAAAGAAATTAAATTTGATAAAGGAACAAAAAACTTTCAACCAACAAACCTAGAGGTTACAAAAATAAATATTGATAATACAGCTGACAACGTAATCCCAGGTTTGGCTAATGCAACTTTTAATATTAGGTTCAATAATAAACATTCATCAAATTCTATTAAAACAAAAATAAATAAAATTTTAAAGAAAATCTGTCATAATAATAAATCAAATTACAAAATTGAATATAGTGTATCTGGTGAAGCTTTTTTAACTAAACCAAATCAGACTACATATATGATCCAAGATGTAATTAAAAAGATCACTAAGATTAAACCTGAACTCTCAACAACAGGAGGCACCTCTGATGCAAGATTTATTAGAAAAATTGCCCCTTGTTTAGAATTTGGTTTGGTTGGAAAAACAATGCATAAAGTAGATGAAGCAGTTTCTTTAAATGATTTAAAAAAATTAACTTTAATTTATTCAAATATTTTAAAGAATTATTTTAAGTGAAAACAGCTTTAATTACTTCAGATACATACAAAAATCACAATACAGGAGATGGACATCCTGAAAAAATAGACAGAGTTACGGCTGTTATTGATAACTTTAAAAAATTAGATAACAAAAATTTAATTTGGAAAAAGCCATCAAAATTTGAAAAATCAATTTTAATAAAAACTCATTCTTCTGAATATATTGATCATGTCGATCAATCTTACCCTAAAAATGGTTTTAATTTTTTAGATGGAGATACAGTTGTTTCCCCTGGTAGCAAAGAGGCAACAATGGACGCTGTTGGATCAATTATAGCAGCGATTGATGGTGTGGAGGAAAAAGAATTTAAAAATGCTTTTTGTGCAGTAAGACCCCCAGGTCATCACGCAGAAAAAGAAAAAGCAATGGGCTTTTGTATTTATAACAATGTTGCAGTTGGAGCTAATTATTTAATTGAAAAATATGGTTATAAAAAAATTGCTATAATTGATTTTGATGTCCATCATGGAAATGGAACTCAAGATATTTTTTTCAATAATGAAAAAGTTTTATATATTTCTACACATCAATTTCCATATTATCCAGGTTCAGGATCAGAAAAAGAGATTGGAAAATTTAATAATATTTTAAATATTCCACTAGAAGCAGGAACAAGTGCTACAGAATATTTAAATGCTTATGAACTGGTATTAAAGAAATTAAAAGAATTTAAACCAGAATTTCTACTGTTTTCTGCGGGTTTTGATGCTCATATTGATGATCCATTAGCACAATTAAAACTTAATGCGGAAGATTATTATACAATTACAAAAAGAACTTTAGAAATTTCAAAATCATTTTGTAAAGGTAACGTAGTGTCTATACTAGAAGGTGGATATGATTTAAAAGCACTGCAAGATAGTACTCAAAGACATGTTGATGCTCTTTTAGAATTTAATTGATAAATCCTAGGAAAACTCTAAATAAAAAAATCTTTATGAAATTATATAAAATTAAAAAATCTGATATCGATAAAAGAGGTAGAGGACTTTATGCTACTAGAGATATCAAAGAAGGTACCAAAATAATTGATTACGTTGGTAAACTAATTACAAAAAAACAAACAGAAGAATCTGATAAGTATGACAATAGTAAACCAATCTATTTATTTACTATCAATAAAAAATACGATCTCGATGGAGATTTTTCATGGAATACTGCAGGATTAATTAATCATTCTTGCGACAATAATTGTGATTATGATGGCAAAGGTCTTAAAATTTGGGTTAAAGCAATAAGAGATATTAAAAAAGGTGAAGAATTTACCTGTGATTATGGTTTTGGTTATGACGAAAATTACAAACAATTTCCATGTAAGTGTGATTCAAAAAATTGTTGTGGGTATATTGTAAGAGCAGAGTCTAGATGGCGGATAAATAAAAAATTTGCTATGAGCAATAAAAAAAATCTAATAAAAAATTCTAGATAAAAATAAGCCAGTAGGTGGTGCTGGAGGAGCACACATTGATCTTTTTTTAGATTTTAAAGCTTTATCAAAATTTTTTAAATCCCAATTCTTTTCACCTAAATATTTTAAACAACCAACCATTGATCTCACTTGCTGTTGAAGAAAAGATTGAGATTTAAATTGAATTTCTATTTTATCATTTGAAGATTTTAATTTTACAAAATCCATTGTTCTAACTGGACTTTTTGCATTACAACTTGACGCTCTAAATGTTGAGAAATCTTTAGTACCAACTAATTTTTTTGCACCCAATTTCATTAAATCTAAATCTAATTTTTTTCTTACATGCCAAACTTGGTTTTTTTCAATCACCGGTGAACTTGTTCTATTTAAAATAATATATTTATAAATTCTCTTTTTTGCAGAAAATCTTGAATGAAAATTACTATTCCTTTTTTTTATTTTAAGTATTGCAATATTTTCATTTTTCAAAAAGTGATTAATTGAGTTAATGAATTTATCTAAGTTTAATAATTTTTTTTTTAAATCAAAATGTGCGGACTGCTCTATGGCATGAACACCAGCATCTGTTCTACCGGATCCAACTATAGTAATATTTTCTTTTAATAATTTTCTAATTTTGTCTTGAAGTATTCCTTGGATAGTTTTATTTTTTTTTTGAATTTGCCAACCTTTATAATTTGTACCTAAATATTCTATCAAAAGCTGATATCTAAACATTTATATCTTTGAGCCTCTTTTTATCTGCGAACCTTGAATAAATTCACCAATATTTTGAGGTCTTTTCCCTTGCCTTTGAATTTCCTTTACAATAATCGATTGATTATTACCACAAGCAATTTCAAGATTGTCACTCAACACTGACCCTGGATTTCCTTGAGCTCTTCCAATTTGAGCTTTTAAAATTTTATATCTTTCTCCATTAAAAATAAAAAATGCTCCTGGTGATGGATATAAACCGTTTATCTTACCAATAATTTTTTCAGCATTTTCATTCCAATATATTTGACCTTCAATTTTTTGAATTTTAGAAGCATAGGTGGCATTCGAGTGATCTTGCTCAACAAAATTTGCTTTATCCTCTAAAATATCATCTACATTATCTAAAATTTTTTCTGCTGCTAAATTGGAAAGCTTTTCACTAATTTCTAACGCGTTCAAATTTTCATTAAGTTGAATTTTATAATTATTACAAACTGGCCCTGTATCTAATTTTTCAGCAATTCTCATTATGCTTATTCCAGTTTCCTGGTCTAAATTCATAATAGATCTTTGAATTGGTGCGGCACCTCTCCATTTAGGTAGTATAGATGCGTGTATATTTATAAAACCTGTTTTAGTTAAGCTTAAAAATTTTTTAGGTATGATTTGTCCGTAAGCAACAACTATTGCTAAATCGGCATCTAAAGAATTTAAAAAATTATACTCCTCTTCATTGTTTAAAGTTGGTGGTGTTCTATATTCTAAATTTAAAGTTTCAGAAATACCTTGTATTGGAGACTTATTAATTTTTTGTCCTCTTTTTGATTTTTGAGGTGGCTGTGTATATACACAAGAAATATTATATCCATTTTGATATAAAGATTTTAAAATTGGTACAGCGAACATGGGCGTACCCATAAAAACTAACTTTTTTGACATTTTTTAAACTTCGGCTGTGTTGGATTTTAATTTTGAAAGTTTCTTTATGATCATTGATTTTTTTAGTTTTGAAAGATAATCGATAAACAATATCCCTTCCAAATGATCCATTTCATGCTGAATGCATGTTGCAAGCAATCCATCTGCCTTTAGTAATTTTTTCTTTCCATTGTAATCTAAATATTCTACTTCACATTTGCTTGGTCGATCAATTTCAGCAAATTGGTTTGGTACAGATAAACACCCTTCTTCGTAGGTTGCCTTGATTGGATCTTTATTTTTTATAACTGGATTTACAAAGCATCTAGGCTCTTTTTTATTTTCATCCTTGCTTATATCCATCACTATAATTCTTTTTGGTATACCAATCTGAATTGCCGCAAGACCAATACCATTAGCATCATACATTGTATCGAGCATATCATTCATTAATTTTTGCTCTTCACTTCCAACAGCTTCCACTGGTTTTGAAACTTGTCGAAGTAATTTATTAGGTTCTGTAATAATCGTTCTAATAGCCATAAAATTTGTATGTTATTATAATTTTTACACTTTTAAAGGAAGAACTTTTAGCAATAGCTTATTTCTTATTAAATCAGCATTTATTTGATTGAGTGTATTCAAAATAAAATAAAGTCTTTTTTCATCAATATTTTCTATTTTGTCATTACCTATAATCTCAATTAAAGATAATAACACTGTTCCAACTTCATTTGCATTTATCAACTCCACTAAATTTTCATCTAATTCATAGGGTTTTTGTGAATACAAACTGTCATACTCACTTGGTATTTCTACTCCATCTGATTTGAGACTTTCTATAAAAATTATATCTTTGGTAGACAAGGTTTCATTACTAAAAATTATTCTATCTAAAAATTTTTTTAAATCTTCTTGTATTTCAGATTTTGAATAATCTCCTCTAAAATAATTTACCCACTTAGATTGATGTAAAATATTATTATTGTACTCAATTTTTTTAAACTCTGAGTTCTGATTTTTTGAATAGCTATTGTAAAAACTTAAATAGTCTGAAGGAACATTATCTACTTCAATTTCGTTCAAGAAGTTACTGAGCTCTTTATCAAAAGCTAATCCAATGTTATTGTCCTCAAATAGCTGCTTCAACAACTGTAAAAATTTTAATTTTAATTCTGGTTCACTCGTTAAAAGTGCTCTTTGATAAATTAATGCTCTTGCTTCTACTGGAGACAGCAACTTGTAAGTAACAGTTGCGCTTAACAATTGATCAATATTAAATTGAAATTTTTTATAATATTCAAACAAGTTCTTTTCTGAAAAAATTTTATAATTT
>CACDUV010000004.1 GCA_902556065.1 uncultured Pelagibacteraceae bacterium | reverse complement strand
GCCTCCAATTTTTTCAAATTCAGAAGCACATTTACCTAGAGAACTTAAAAATGAATTAAATGTTCAATATAGTAATATTTGTTACATTAAATTGATTTAAACTACTAAGAAATTTTTATAGGTGGATAATCTAAAATTACTTCATTCATCCATTCGTTTAGTTGTTTAATTCTTGTATCAGATGAAGGATGCGTACTCATAAATTGAGGTGGTTCTTTACCCTTGTTAAATTCTTTCATTCTTTCCCAAATTTTTACAGTTTCTCGAATATCATAACCTGACAAAGAAGAAAATATCATACCAAGATAATCTGCTTCACTTTCTTGTTTTCTATTGAATGGATTCATTATTCCTAACTGAGTTAACATTCCAACTGTGTTCATACCAGTTGTCCTGTTTATGTCAGACAAAACACCACCACTTGCTATATCTATAATACGTGCTCCAGTATTTATTAGTGCTCCTCTACTTGCTCTTTCTACAGAATGTTTGGCTACAGCATGAGCAACTTCATGACCCATGACTGCAGCAAGACCATTTGTATTTTTTGTTACATCAAGCATGCCTGTATAAAATGCAATTTTACCTCCAGGCATACACCATGCATTTCTAACTTTTTTATCAATTAAAATATATTCCCAATCAAAGTTTGCAGTTGGATCATCTAGGTTAGCTCTATAAAAATATTCGCTAATGGAATCTTCCATTTTTTTTCCTATTTCTCTTATCTCATTCAGAGTTTTAGTGTCATCACTCATTTTTTCGTTTTTTTTAATTTTCTCATAAACTTGTGCCGCTTGAGCATTTAATTTTGCTTCAGGGATTAATTTTAATTGTTTTCTGTCAGTAATGGGTGCACTAGTACAAGAGTGAAGAAGTAAGCTTCCACAACCGCAGCTAACATATGTTAAAAATTTTCTTCTATTCATTTCTTTCTAAAATTGATAATAATTTATTGTCATGAATCTTAATAATAAAATTTTAGTTGTATTATTTATCATTGCAATAATTTTTGTTGTTTATGCTAGCTATAGTTAAAAAATAATATGTCAAAAAAAGGCTCTAAAAAATCTCTTTCTCTCACTTTAAGAAATTACTTTATTGCAGGTGTAGTTGTATTAATTCCTATTGGTTTTACACTTTACCTTAGCAAAATTTTAATTGGAATATCTTCAAATTTAATACCAAAAAACATAAATCCAAACAGTTATCTTCCTTTTAATATTCCTGGAGTGGAAATTGTAATAACTCTAATATTTATTACTTTAGTTGGTGGTTTATCTTTATCTTTTTTTGGTAAAAGAATTTTAAAATTAATAGATGATCTATTTAAAAGAATTCCATTTTTAAGAACCGTTTATTCAGCAATAGTACAAATGACAGAAACCTTCTCCAAAAAGGATGATGGAAAAAAAAGTGTTGTCTTAATTGAATATCCCAGAAAAGGTGTATGGGCGGTTGGTTTTGCAACAAAAGAAAATACTGGAGAAATGGCGAAGAAGACAAATAAAAAATTAATAAATGTTTTTGTTCCTACAACACCTAATCCAACAAGTGGTTTTTTGCTAATGTTTCCGGTTGAAGATGTTATATATTTAAATATGTCTTTTGAAGAAGCTTCTAAGTTTATAGTTTCTGCTGGAACTTCTAATAAATCTTAAGCTATATCGTTAATTATATCTGCTCTGTCGTATAATTTTATTAAAGCTTTAAACTTATTTAAATTTTCATTTTCAAGTTCAATTCTTTTTATTTCTTTTTCAGCTAATTCAAATAAATCACTATTCTGAATTGGGTCTGCTAACTTGAAATTTTTAACACCACTTTGTTTAAAGCCCAAAATATCGCCAAAACCCCTTATCTTCATATCTTCTTCTGAAATAACAAATCCATCGTTTGTCTCTTTTAAAATATTTATTCTTTTTTTAGCATTTTCACTTAAGTTTGATTTAAACATTAGAATACAAGTTGCTTCCTTTTCACCACGACCAACTCTACCTCTTAATTGGTGAAGTTGAGATAGACCAAATTTATTTGCATTTTCAATTATTATTACATTTGCATTTGGAAAATCTATACCAACCTCAATAATAGTTGTTGATACTAATATTTTAAATTCTTTATTTAAAAATTTTTTTAATATTTTTTCCTTTTCATTTATATCTGTTTTTCCATGTAGTATTGAGACTTGACCAGGGAATAATTTTTTTAAATATTCAAATTTTTTAATTGCTGATGTATGGTCTAATTTTTTAGACTCTTCAATCAAAGGACATACCCAAAATATTTGATTTCCAAACTTAATCTCTTTTTTTATAAATTTGATTACATCCTCAATTTTACTTTCTAATTTACTGTAAGTTTTTATCATTTTACGGTTTTTAGGTTTTTCTTTAATAATTGATAAATCCATATCACCATAAATTGTCATTGTGAGTGTCCTTGGAATGGGTGTTGCAGTCATTAACAACACGTCACAATCATTTCCTCCTTTATCAGATAATCTTTTTCTTTGATTAACACCAAACTTATGTTGTTCATCAATAATAATTAGTCCTAATTTTTTAAATTTAACAGTTTTTTGGAAAATTGCATGAGTGCCAAAAATAATATTAATATTATTATTTATTAATTCATTTAAGATTATTTTTTTTTCTTTGTAGTCAGATTTACCAGAAATTAACTTTGTCGATATATTTGAAGGAAATATTTTTTTTGCCAAATCATAATGCTGTCTAGCTAGTATTTCGGTAGGAGCCATAACAGCAACTTGAAAACCAGAATTAATTGTATTGAATGCAGCTATCAACGAAACAATTGTTTTTCCGCTTCCAACATCCCCTTGTAATAGCCTGAACATTTTTGTTGAAGATACCAAATCTTTATTTATTTCGTTAACTGATTTGATCTGATCATCTGTTAATGAAAAATCTAAATTATTAATTAGTTTTTTTTGCTTAATGAAATTAATAATTTTATTTTTTTTCTTAAATTTTTTTATTTTTTTTCTTATTTCTGAATTAACTAAAAATGTTGCAAATATTTCATCATAGGCAAGTCTTTGGTAAAAATGATCTTTGTATTTTCCTATATTTTCATATTTGTGTAATTCTTTTATGGCATCATTCCAACTGATATTATTGAATTTATTTAAAATTTTACTCGAATGCCATTCTTTAAGGTTAGGCAATTTATCTATTATTTGTTTAATAATTTTATTATAAATTTTTTCAGATATTCCATCAGTTAATGAATATTTATTGTGAACCTGTTTTATTAAACTAGAATCCTCAGAAACATACTTCGGATTAGTAATTTGATATTTATTTTTAAAATAGCCAATTTTTCCACTTACGGTTATTTCTTTTCCTAAAGGTAATATTTTTTTTATATATCCCTCATAGCTATTAAAAAAAACACAATCTAATTCACCCGTTTCATCTGAACATTTAACTCTATTTGGCAATTTTCTAATTCGTGGAAACGAATATTTATTTGCTACAATAGTAACAGTTTGATTTTCACCAATTTTTAAATCTTTGACTTTTGTTGACAAACTTCTATCTGTATATGCTTTTGGAAGCTTCCAAAGTAAGTCAAAGATATTGTTAATATTCTTTTTTTTAAGTAAATTAGTTGTTTTTATACCAACGCCACTTAAAGCAGTTAAGTCAGATAATAAATATTCATAATTAGTTTTATTATCCATAATAAATTAATTATATTCTAATAATGAGCTTCAATATAGATGAATTAAAAAAAAAAATTATTTACCGTTCAAATTATCGAGGTACCAAGGAAATGGATAAGCTCTTAGGTAAATTTGTAAAAAAATATATTAATGATTTACATGAAAAAGATTTAATTGATTTAGATAAATTTCTTAATATTGATGATACAAACTTATACAATTTCTATAACGGTTTTCAGACTGAAATTGAAATTGAAAAAAACAATATAAGTTTATTGTTTAAAAGCTTTAAATATTAAAATGATGGCGGAGAGACTGGGATTCGAACCCAGGAAAGAGTTGCCCCTTTGCCGGTTTTCAAGACCGGTGCTTTCAACCGCTCAGCCATCTCTCCGTGTGCAAGGTTTTATAATTATAATTATTTAATTCAACCATAAAATAGTCGTAAAAAAATCATTAACGACTAATATCAACGCTCAATGAATAAAGAATTTAATAAAGGGCTTTTACTCGCTGGATTTGGATCTTTTTGGTGGGGTTTTTTTGGAGTTTTGTATTTTAAATATATAACCTTTATTGGTTATATTGAACTTGTAATTCACAGATGTTTATGGACAACTTTGACTTTAATATTAACTACCTTCTTATTTTCTAAATGGGATATTTTTTTTAAAATAATTAAAAGTAAACAAAATCTTATTTATTTATTTATTTCAGGTTTCTTGATTTTTATAAATTGGGGAGTTTGGATTTACGCTATTGCTACCAACAGAATAATAGATGCTAGTTTTGGTTATTTTATAATGCCAATATTAAGTGTTCTTCTTGGTTATATTTTTTTTAAAGAGAAATTAAATAATAAAAGAATATTTTCAATTACGTTAGTTATTTTATCAATTTTATATTTAATTTTTGTAAGCTTAAAATCACTTCCTTGGGTTGGCATAATTGTAGCTTTAAGTTGGGGTTTTTACAATTTAGTAAGAAAAAAAATAAATGTAGAAACTGATATTGGTCTTTTAATAGAAAGCTTATTTATATTTCCAATTGCAATTATTATATTCTATATGATTGCAGCTAAAGGTTACAATGATTTCTCATTATCCAATCCTTCGATGATGTTAATAATATTTTTGGCAGGTCCAATGACAGTAATACCTCTATTTTTATATGTAAGAGGAGTTGAATTATGTGGATTAGGACCGTCAGGAATGATTTTTTATATTACTCCAACTCTTCAATTTTTATTAGGTTTTTTTTATTACGATGAAGTTTTCTCATTTAATAAATTAGTAAGTTTTATTATAATCTGGTTTGCTGTAATTATATATTTGAGAGATTTATATGAAACTAATTAAACTTATATTTTTTTTGTCTCTCTTTTTTCACACAATCAGTTTAGCTGATGTTAATATTGAATTTGATAATTGGAAAAAAAATTTCAAAAAAATTGCTCTTAAAAATAATATTTCAGAAGCAACATTTGATTTGGTTATGTCTAATACTAAGTATTTACCTAATGTGATTAAATATGATCGGTATCAACCTGAATTTTATGAAGATACAAAAACTTACATATCAAAAAGAACCTCTGACAAAAAAGTTAAAATAGGAAAACAACTATATATTGATAATTTAAGTTTAATTAATTCTGTTGAAAATGAATTTAACATAGAAAAAGAACTACTTTTATCATTAATGGGTATAGAAACAAATTTTGGAACTTATGTAGGTAAAATGGATATACTTTCTTCTCTTGCTACATTAAGTTTTGATAAAAGAAGATCAGAATTTTTCACTAAAGAACTGTTAATACTTTTAAATTTAATAGAAAAAAAAAAAATTAATTATAAAACCTTGTATGGTTCCTGGGCAGGTGCTTTTGGTTATTTTCAATTCATGCCCTCCACAATAAAAAATTATGCTACCGATTATGATAGAAATGGATCTATAAACTTAAAAAGCAATCCAGATTCATATGCGTCGGCAAGTAATTATTTAAAAAAAATAGGTTGGAGATCAAATGGACCATGTTTTTATAGAATTGATTTAAATAACGAAATCCCAAAAAAATATTTAAATATTTCTGCAAAAAAATTACATGACAAAAAACAATTAAAGTTTTTTAGAAGATATATTCAGAATAATACAATTATTCCAAATAATTATGATGATTTAGAAGTTGCAATAATAACACCAGATAAAGATATAATTCCTGATGCTGAGACTTTAAATCCAGCTTATGTAGTATTTAATAATTATGAAATAATTTTACAATGGAACAGGTCATTGAGATTTGCTTTAGCTGTTTGTACATTAAAGGATAAATTTAAAAATGAGCTTTAAAATAATATTTTCATTTTTTTTATTAGTTTTTCTTATAGGATGTAAACAATTAGAAGAGCCACAAAAAAAAATAATCAAAACTGAACCTGAAATAATTATTAAAAAAGAAGAAGTAACATCAAAACCTACAGATGAAAGCGAAGAGGATAATTCAAAATATATTTTCAACAGAGAGTATACTAATCAAGGTTTTGCTTTAATTTATAACGAGGTTTTATTTAAAGAAAAAAAAATTTCAAAAAAAATAGATAATAGGGGGTTATATATTTTTCATACAAAAATTAGAAAAAATTCCTTTGTAAAAATTACAAATCCTGAAAATACAAAAACTGTGATTGCTCAAGTAATATCCAACAAGGCAATTTTTTCAAATTTTTATAATTCAGTAATAACTAAAAGAATTGTCGATGAATTATTGCTTGATGAAAATGAACCTTACGTTGAATTATCTTTAGTTTCCAATGAATCCACTTTTGTAGCAAAAAAAGCAAAAACATTTGATGAAGAAAAAAATGTTGCTCAAAAAGCACCTGTAGATGGAATAACTATAGATAATTTAGGAACTGAAGAGAAAAAAGAACTACCTACAACAACCCAAAGTAATTTTCTGTATTCAATTAAAATTGCAGACTTTTATTATATGAACTCAGCAGAAAATATGATTCAAAGAATTAAGGATGAAACAAATATAAAAAACCCGATAATAAAAAAATTATCACAAACAAAATATAGGGTATTATTAGGACCATTTAATGATATAAAAAAAATTCAAGAGTCATTTGATGAAATTGAGAAACTGAACTTTGAAAACTTAAAAATTATTAAAGATGTATAAAAAATTATATTTATTTATTTTAATATTCATATTTTTTGTAACTAAATCATTTGCTAATTTTGATGTAAAAGCAAAAACAGCAATAATTCAAGATTATCATTCTGGAGAAATTCTTTTTGAAAAAGAGGCAGACTTGTCAATTTATCCTGCGTCTATGACAAAAATCATGACTTCTATTATTGCTTTTGACTTAATTAAGTCAGGGGATTTAAGTATGGATGAGAAATTTATTATTTCAGAAAGAGCATGGAGGTTATCTACGTCAGGATACTCTTCTATGTTTATAATGATTGGAGATGAGGTTTCGGTAGAAAATTTGCTTAAAGGTATAATTATAGCATCCGGTAATGATGCTTGTGTTGCACTAGCTGAAGGTATAGCTGGAACAGAGGAAGAATTTTCAATTTTAATGACGGCAAAAGCTAAAGAGTTAGGTATGGATAATACAATTTTTTCTAATTCTTCTGGAATTAATCATCCTGATAATCGTTCAACAGTAAGAGACATAATGATTATGTCTAGATATTTAATTAAAGAACATCCAGAATTTTATAAAATGTTTGCAGAAAAAGAGTTTACTTGGGATAGAACAGGAGGTGATCCAATAACGCAAGGAAATAGAAATCCTCTTTTATACAAAAATTTAGGAGCAGATGGAATTAAAACTGGATATCTCGCTTTAGAAAAATATTCATTAGCATCATCAATAAATAGAAATGGAAGAAGGCTAATTGCAGTTGGTAGTGGATTTAAATCAAAAAATTCAAGATCTAAAGAAAGTACCAAAATGTTAACATATGCACTTACAAATTTTGACTTAGTTAAAATAACTGAAGCAAATAAACCTTTTCAAAAAATAGACGTTTGGTTAGGAAAAGAAAGTACAGTTGATGTTTATACAAAAGAGGATATTTACAAGACAATAAAAAAAGCGAAGAAAAAATTGTTAAAAGTGTCTGTAAATTATGATGGCCCTGTGGAAGCACCAATAAATAAAGATCAAAAAGTTGCAACATTAAAAGTGGTTTATGACGAAGAATTAGTAGGTGAATATGATTTGCTTGCCTCAAAAGAAATTAAAAAAGTAAATTTCTTTTCTAGATTACTTAAATCTTTAAACTACTTAATTTGGGGTGATGTCTAAAAAACCCATAATTGTTTTTGAAGGTATTGAGGGTAGTGGCAAAAGTCACCACATTAAAGTTGTATCAAGATTTTTAGATAAAAATAAATTGAAATACATAAAAATAAGAGAACCTGGCGGTAGTTTAAGCTCAGAAAAAATTAGAAAATTAATTTTAAATAAAAAATCTAATTTTAATGTAAAAACTGATTTACTTTTATACTTAGCAGCCAGAAGCGAAAATATTAATCTTATAAAAAAATCTTATAAAAAAAAAATTATCTTGATTGATAGATTCACGGACTCAACAATAGCTTATCAGCACTTTGGGATGGGTGTTGATATTAAAATTATAAATACATTAAATAAATATTTATTAAAAAATATAAAAGTTGGTTTTACATTTCTCAATGTTGTTAATAAAAAAAATCTTTTCTTAAGATTAAAAAAGCGTAAATCATTAAATAGATATGATCAATTTAATGCTAGTTTTTACAACAAAGTACAAAATGGTTTTTTAAAATTGGCTAAATCTAACAAAAAATCATACAAAATAATTAATTCAAATTTAGATATTAAAAAAAATGAAGATTTAATTTTAAATCAACTCAAAAAATTAATTAAATGAATTTAAATCCCTCAACTCAAATAAGTTTATTTGAGCACAAAGATATTTTCAATCAATTTTATAAATTATATAAAAACGATAATTTGCCAAATAAAATTCTTTTATCTGGTGAAAAAGGTATTGGAAAATCAACATTAGCATATCATTTAATTAATTTTGTATTGTCAGAAAATGAAGAACAGCCTTATGACTGTGAAAATAATATAATTAACTCTGATAATAAATCTTACAAACTAATACAAAATAAATCTAATCCAAACTTTCACATAATTGATGTCATAGAAGACAAGAAAAATATTGATATAAATCAAATCAGGGAATTAATAACAAGTCTTAATAAATCTTCATTTAACAAAAAAAAAAGATTTGTTTTAATTGATAATATTGAATTACTAAACTTAAACTCCATTAATGCTTTGTTAAAAATTTTGGAAGAACCTAATGAAAATATAATTTTTATTTTAATTAATAATAATAAAAGAGTGCTACCAACTCTAAAATCCAGATGTTTGAATTTCAAAATTTTATTAACAAAAGATCAATCTATTAGAATTGTTAATCAATTACTACACGATGACATAAATACTATCATCAATGATAAGTTATTGGATTATTATTCTACTCCAGGAAAATTATTTAAATTAATTAAGTTATCCAAAGAATATAACTTAGATCTTGCTAATTTTGATTTAAATACAACTCTAACAACTATGATAAAAGATAAAATTTATAAAAAAGATAAATCAATAATTGAAATCATTTATTCTTTTATTGAACTTTATTTTAGAAACAATATATCTAGTGAAAATATTAGTTTACTAAAGTCATACCATTTTTTTTTAGAAAAAATTAATAACACTAAAATTTATAATTTAGATGAGGAAACATTGTTTATGGAATTTGAGGATAAAATACTAAATGGATAAAACTTTTTATATTAGCACACCTATATACTATCCCTCAGCTAAGCCTCATATGGGTCATGCATATTCAAGTATTCTCGCAGATTTTTTTGCAAGATTTAAAATAATTGATGATTACCAAGTTCATTTTCTTACAGGTACAGACGAACATGGTTTAAAAATTCAAAGATCTGCAGAAAAAGCAGGGAAGGAGCCTCAAATATTTTGTGATCAAATTAGCCAAACATTTCGAGATCTTTCGGATACTTTGAATTTATCAAATACTGATTTTATAAGAACTACAGAAGCTAGGCATAAAAAAACAGTTCAACATCTATGGAATGAACTTGAAAAAAATGATGAAATATACTTATCAAATTACTCTGGATGGTATTCGATATCAGATGAAGCCTTTTATAACGAAGACGAAATTGAGGAAGTAGATGGAAAAAAAATTGCTATATCCTCAAAATCTCCTGTTGAATGGATTGAAGAAGAATCTTATTTTTTTAGACTTTCAAAGTGGGAAAAACCGTTATTAGATTATTATGAAAATAATCCAGATTTCATTTATCCAAAATCTAGAAAAAATGAAGTTATTAGCTTTGTAAAGAGTGGTCTTAAAGACCTTTCTGTTAGTAGAAAAAGTTTTTCATGGGGTATACCTGTTCCAAATAACAAAAACCATGTGATATATGTTTGGCTCGATGCTTTAACAAATTATTTAAGTGCATTAAATTATCCAAATAAAGATGATGATTTGTTTAAAAAATTTTGGCCAGCCTCAATACATTTAATTGGAAAAGATATACTTAGATTCCATGCTGTTTATTGGCCTGCTTTTTTATTAGCAGCAAAAATTGATTTACCAAATAGAGTTTATGGGCATGGATGGATATTATCAGGGGAAGAAAAAATGTCTAAATCTAAAGGAAATATACTTGATCCACTTGAGATAATTAAAGAATATGGTCTAGATCCTTTAAGATATTATTTAATTAAAGAAGTTTCTTTTGGTAACGATGGAAATATATCTCAAGAAAGACTAGAAGATTGTATTAATAGTGATCTAGCCAACAATTATGGGAATTTATGTCAGCGTGTAACTGCTTTTACAATAAAAAATTGTGATGGAAAAATTCCATTAGAAGTTAAATTTAATGATGAGGATCTATTAATACTAAACAAGTATAAAGATAACCTAGATAATATTAGGTCTCAAATTGACAATCAAAATATTAATTTTTATATCGATTATATTGTTAATTCACTTTTTGATGCTAATAAATATTTTAATGATCAAGAACCATGGAAAAAGAAAGACGATATAATTAGATTAAATACTATTGTTTATACTACATTAGAAATTGTTAGAAAAATAAGTTTTTTATTATATCCAATAATTCCCGAATCCTCTCTAAAGGCATTAAAGATTTTTAATATTAAAGAAAAAGATATAAAATTAGATACAGTATCTAATAATGATTATTTAACAAAAGGTAATAATATTAATAAAATAGACATACTTTTTAAAAAAATAGAGAAAAACAATGATTGATTCACATTGTCATCTAGATCATGAACCTTTATTAAGTGACTTATCTAACGTAATACAAAGATCAAAAGAGGTAGGTATAGAAAAATTACTAACTATCTCAACTTCGTTTGAAAGTTTTTCTAGAATAAAAGATTTAATTAATAAAGATGAGATTATCTATGGTACTATTGGCATTCATCCTCATGAAAGCTCTAAAGATATTATCACTTCAAAACAGATCATTGAAAGTCTTAATGTGAATTCAAAAATTATTGGTATTGGAGAAACAGGTTTAGATTTTTATTACAATAATAGCGAAAAAGACAAGCAGATAGCAAGTTTTAGAGAACATATAGATGCATCTATAAAAACCAATATTCCATTAATTGTTCATTCAAGAGAGGCTGAAAAAGAGACTTTTGAAATTTTAAATGAATATAAAAATGAAAACCTTAAAATTTTGATGCATTGTTTTACTGGGTCTAAAGAATTTTCAGAAAAACTACTAACTTTAAATTCATTTTTTTCAGCTAGTGGCATCATCACTTTTAAAAACTCATTAGATTTACAAGATACGTTCAAATCTATTCCGATGGATAATATCTTAATTGAAACTGACAGTCCTTTTTTGGCGCCAGTTCCAAAAAGAGGTAAAAAAAATGAACCATCATTTATTGATTTTACTGCTGCAAAATTAGCTGAAATTAAAAATCTATCGAAAGTAGATCTTGTTAAAAAAACCACAGATAACTTTAATAAACTTTTTTTTAATTAAAATTAATGAAATTTATTATTTTAGGATGTGGTAGTTCAATGGGTGTACCAAGACCAGATGGTTTCTTCGGAAATTGTGATCCTAATAATAAAAAAAATTATAGGACAAGATGTTCTGCTTTAATAAAAACTACAGATGAAAATATTCTTATAGATACATCTCCTGATCTACGACAACAACTTTTAAGACATAAAATAAAAAAAATACATAAAGTATTATATTCTCATATGCATGGCGATCAAACCCATGGAATAAATGATTTAAGGTCTTTTTATATAAACAGTAGAAAACAACTTGATGTTTATGCTGACAAACATACTTCTAGATATCTTAATTCTACATTTTCTTATATATTTAAAAGCTATTCTAAAGAGTATCCTGCAACGCTAAAACTTAATAAATTGCCAAAAAAAATATTTATAAAAAATAATAATAAAAAAATTGGTATTCAATCAATTATTGTTGAACATGGTAAAGTGAAATCAAATTGTTTTATTTTTAATAAAAAATTAGCCTATATAAGCGATGTAAGTAAAATTTATAAAAAAGATCATAAATATTTTAATAATATTCAATACTTAATTATTGATTGCTTGTGGTACAATTTTCATCCATCACATTTTAATTTAGAAACTTCACTAGCTGTAATAAAGCAATTCAAGCCAAAGAAAGCTATTTTAACAAATTTATCACCAGTATTAGATTATAAAGTTCTCAAAAAAATATTGCCTAAAAATGTTATTCCAGCACATGATGGATTAACAATAAACTTATAAGATATTTTCTATAGCTTTAATTATTTTTTTTGACATTGGTTTTATAAATGATGCAAAAGTGTCTTGAACTTCACCTTCTTTATTAATCAAGATTTTATGAAAATTCCATTTTGGTTCTGCCGATTTACCGTGATTTTCTTTTGCCCATTTGAAAAGTTCATGAGCATTTTTACCTTTAACCTCAGTTAATGTTGTCATAGGAAAGTTAATATTAAAATTTACCTCACAAAATTCTTTGATATCTTTATTGTTATTTTTTTCTTGATTAAATGAATTAGAAGGAACACCAAGGACAATCAAACCTTTTTCATTATATAAATCCCACAATTCTTGTAATTCATCATATTGTTTTGTGAAACCACAATAACTTGCAGTATTTACAACTAAAACAACTTTTTTTTTGTAATCTATAAAATTAATAGTCTCACCAGTTATATTCTCTATACTGAAATCATAAAATTTCTTTTCATAGTTTGCTATTGCTGAGGTTTTAAAAAAAAACATAAATATAGAAAATAGAAATATTAATTTTCTCATTTCTTAGGTTTATTTGGAGTAAGTAATATTAAAAAATAACCAAATAAAGTTGACAGCAATGAACCAGTCAACACACCTATTTTTACACCATCCATATATTGCATGTTTTCTACGAAAGCTAAATTTCCTACAAATAAACTCATTGTAAAACCAATTCCAGTAAGAACACCAACGCCATAAAAATTATACCAACTTGTGTCATTTGGCATTTGAGCTACTTTCAACTTTATTGATATATAAGAGAATATAAAAACTCCTAGCTGTTTACCCAAGAATAGTCCTAATACAATACCTAGTGGAACCTTATCTAATAAAGATGCAAAAGATAAGCCTTCAAGGGATACTCCTGCATTAGCAAATGCAAACAGAGGCATTATTCCAAAAGCTACGTATGGGCTAATTGCATGTTCTATTTTTATTAATAATGAATAATCTTTTTCTTTCTTTCTGTGAGGGATTGTCATTGCTAACAAAACACCGGCTATAGTAGCATGTATGCCCGAGTTATGAGTAAAATCCCAAAGGAAAAGTCCAATGATTAAATAAGGTAAGAATTTTTTAATATTAAATTTATTTATTAATAATAAAATAATAAAAGCTAAAAGCATAAGAGTTAAATACTTTATGCTCAAATCCCCTGAGTAGAATAAAGCAATAATTACTATTGCGCCTAAATCATCAATAATAGCTAGAGCAGTTAAAAAAACTTTTAAAGATAAAGGAACTCTTTTCCCCAACAAAGATAACACTCCTAAAGAAAAAGCAATATCTGTAGCTGATGGTATTGCCCATCCATTTAAAGTTTCACTATCACCTAAATTTACAAAAACATAAAATAATGCTGGAACTAGCATTCCTCCTACAGCAGCAATAATTGGTAATAAAGCTTGTTTAATATTAGAAAGTTCACCTTGTAAAAATTCTCTTTTTATTTCCAAGGTAACAAAGAAAAAGAATATCGCCATTAAGGCATCGTTGATCCAATGTAATACTGATAATTTTAACCCAAAATTATTAATCCCAATAAATAAATATTTGTTTAGTGTGGCAAAATATAAATCTGCTAAGGTAGAATTGCTTATAAATAAAGCAATTATTGCTGCAAACAATAGCACAAGTCCACTTGCAGCTTCTAATTTAAAGAACCACCTAAAAGGTTTAGAGATGTAATTAATCATAAAATTAAATTAGGTCTATAATAAATAGTTTTATATCTTGCAATGTTTCAAAAAGGTTTAATAATACAATTTCTAGACCAGGAAACACATTAATTAGTGGAGTTTTAAGAGTATCAATTAAGATAATTAAAGCTACAAAAGAAATAATAAATACAATCAAATAAGAAAAAAGCTTAATTCCTTTATTTGGTGTATTTTTAGATAAATCATTATTACTTTGATTTTTTAAAATATTTTCTTTTTCATTATTTATTTTATTATTAAT
Source organism: uncultured Pelagibacteraceae bacterium (assembly GCA_902556065.1). Lineage (GTDB taxonomy): Bacteria > Pseudomonadota > Alphaproteobacteria > Pelagibacterales > Pelagibacteraceae > Pelagibacter. The sequence goes on along the minus strand of CACDUV010000004.1, from coordinate 33,282 downwards.
TTTTTCAAATTCTTCTTTTTTCTCCTCTATTTTTTCGTCTTTCTTTTCAACTTTGGCTTCAATTTCTTTACTTGCGATTTCATCATTTAATTTTAGAACCTCACCATTTTCTTGCTCGATTTTATAAAACCAAACATGACTACATGCACCACACTGCAAATCTCTTCCTTCATCAGGTATCAAAGAAATATCAATTTTGAATTGCCTATTACAATTTGGACAAGTGATTATCATGCATCGATATATACCAGATTTTAGTTAAATTTCTTTTAATTTACTCATCTTTATACATTGAAATTATCAATAACTACTGTATTAGTACTTCGATCGGAGTGTAGCGCAGCCTGGTAGCGCATCTGGTTTGGGACCAGAGGGTCGCAGGTTCGAATCCTGCCACTCCGACCATCATTATGAAAAAAGCTATTATTTACATTCCAAATAAAAATCCTATGCAATCTGGATTGGCAAAGAATAATAATTGGATATTAGAATTTAAAACTAAAGATCCTACAAAGAATCCTTTGATGGGTTGGGAGAGTTCATCTGATACTTATTCAGAATTAAAATTAGAATTTTCATCAAAAGAACTTGCTATAAACTATGCAAAAAAAAAGAAAATTGAATTTGAAATAATTGAACCTAGAAAAAGAAAAACTGTAAAAAAATCTTACGCGGATAACTTTCTAAAATAAATAAAATGTTTAGATTTTTTACTCAAAAACATTGGTATCTATGGTCTTGGTTTGGTTCAGCAATAATTTTATCATCTCTTTGGATACAAGTTAAAATAGATGTTAAAATTAATGAATGGTTTGGTGAATTTTACGATATGATTCAAAAAGCTCTAGGAGCTCCAAACTCTATTACGATAGAGGAATATTGGGCAAGCTTATTATCTTTCATAACCTTAGCTGCTATGTATGTTGGTGTTGCAGTTATAGTAAGTTTTTTTACTTCTCATTATTTATTTAGATGGAGAACTGCAATGGTTGAATGGTATCATAGTGTTTATGATAAAGCTCGAAGAATAGAGGGAGCGGCTCAAAGGGTTCAGGAAGATACAATTAAATTCTCAAGGATAATGGAGTCACTTGGCACAAGTTTAATTGAAGCTTTAATGATACTTGTTGAGTTTATGCCAATTTTATTTGGTTTAAGTATTGGAATTCCAATATTTTTCTTTGGTGATTGGGATTATGGATTAATAGTTGGTGCTTTAATTTGGTCAGTTGGTGGCACAATATTTTTGATTTTACTTGGTTTAATTTTAAGATTGGTAGGTGTTGAGTATGATCTCCAAAAAAAAGAGGCTGCTTATAGAAAAATACTTGTCATAGCAGAAGACGATGGGAGTATTCGTCCAAAAACAATTGAGGAATTATTTGATGGAGTTAGAAATATTCACTTTTTGAGCTATATAAGATATTTGTATTTTAATATTGGCAGAATAGCTTATTTACAAGCTAATGTATTATCTGCATATGTTTTTTTAGCACCAGCAATTGTTGCTGGTGCCGTTACGCTTGGTGTAATGCAACAGATAATAAGAGCATTTGGCAGAGTTGAGGGTTCTATGCAATATATATTAAAAGCTTGGCCAACTATAATTGAACTTGCTAGTGTGTATAAACGTTTAAGAGAATTTGAATCAAAAATAATACAAGAGGAATTAATTGATAAAAAAGCTTAATGGCTATTGATATAAAATTTATAGATCAATTTATTAATGTAACATCAAAGGCAGCAATAGCTTCATCATATTTTGTTGGCAAGAAAGATAAAATCGCTGCAGATAAAGCAGCTGTAGATTCTATGAGATCTGAATTAAATAATATGGATATAAACGGTCAAATAGTGATAGGCGAGGGTGAATTAGATGAAGCCCCAATGTTATATATCGGAGAAAAACTTGGAACAAAAAATGGTCCAGAATTTGATATAGCTGTGGATCCACTAGAAGGAACTAATTTTGCAGCCAACAATCTTCCAGGTGCCTTATCAGTAATTGCAATTGCTGAAAAAGATAATCTATTTAAAGCGCCCGAAACATATATGGAAAAAATCTCAAGTAAAGTAAAAGAAAAAAATGTAGTGGACTTAGATTTTTCAGTAAAGAAAAATATTTTTAATTTAAGTGAATATTTAAATAAAAAACCTGAAAATTTAACAGCATGTATTTTAGAAAGATCAAGGCATAATAAAATTATTAATGAACTTAGAGATTTAAAAGTTAAAATTAAATTTATCTCTGATGGAGATGTATCTGGAGCTTTATTAGTCACAGATGAAAAATACTCTGTAGATATTTTTTTAGGAACAGGAGGAGGACCAGAAGGAGTTTTGGCAGCAGCAGCTTTAGATGCTTTTAATTGTGGTTTTCAGGGAAGATTTTTATTTCAAACAGATGAAGATAAACTAAGAGCTAAACAAATGGGCATCAGAGATTTTAATAAAAAGTATGAGTTAAATGAAATTATTAAAGGTGACTCGATATTCTGCGCAACAGGTATTACTACTGGTGATTTAATTTCAGGTATAAAAATTGATGATGACAAATTTATTTCAGAAACTTTAGTGACACATAAACTTTCACGCCTTAAAAAGGTTGTAAAATTAAATCAAAAAATAATACGATAAGCTTGATTAATCGTCTATTTTACAATAAAAAGCAGCTGCTTGGTCCCTTCGTCTATCGGTTAGGACACGTGGTTTTCATCCTCGAAAGAGGGGTTCGATTCCCCTAGGGACCGCCATCATGCAAAACTTTTATGTATATTTAATAGCCTCTTTACGAAAAAATAAGTTAATTTCATATGTTGGATTCACCAACAATTTGAGTAAAAGATTAAAATTACACAATAATAATAAAGGAGCTAAATTTACTAAAGGTAATTATTGGAAATTATTGTTTAAAAAAAAGTACAAAAGTAAATCTGAAGCAATGAAAAATGAATATATTCTTAAAAAGAATTATAAATTAAGAAAAAAAATTAAAGAAAAATTTTTTATAAATGAATAATGATATTTTTATAATACTCCCATATAAAGAAAGTTTGGATCCCAAAAAAGCTGGTGCCGTATCTATTTATGTAAAAGATTCTCTAAAATATTCAAAATTTAAAGAAAGGATAAGTATTATATCTTCTGATGATTTTTCTAATTCAAAGTTATTTAGAAACAAAACCTATATAAATAAATTTTGTAAAAAATATAAAAATAATAAAATTTCTATTATAGAAATTCACAACAGACCTGAATATGTTTTAATTTTAAAAAAAAACTTTCCTCACTCTAAAATTATTCTAACTTATCATAATGATCCACAGAATTTACGAGGATCAATTAATTCTGAAGAGAGAGAAAAACTTTTAGAAATTTGTACTGAAATTGTATTCATAAGTAACTGGATTAAAAAGAGATTTTTTGAGAATGTTAAATCAAATATAAATAATAATAATAGAATAATTTACCACGGAACAACAAAAAAGAAAAATATAAAACAAAGTAAAAAAAAGAAACAAATTTTATTTGTTGGTAAACTCAATGAAAACAAAGGATATGACATATTCGTTAGTGTTGCTGAAAAATTTAAAAAAAAAAATCCTGAGTGGCAATTTATTGCAATCGGAAATGAATCTAGAAAAAAAATTTTTCCTGATAAAAATATAGTAAACGAAATTGGCTATAAAAGTAACAAAGAAGTTTTAACATATTACGAAAAATCCGAAATAGCTATAGGTAATTCAAAATGGGATGAACCGCTTGGAAGAATTGCAATTGAAGCTTCTAGTAGAAAATGCTGTCCAATTATAAGTAATGTTGGTGGTCTAATAGAATCTAAGGATATAGCAATTGTTCTAAAGGAAAATAAGGTTTCAAATATAATTAAAATTCTGAATAAAATTACTAAAGATAAAAAATATTTAAGAAAACTACAGTCAAATTTTTTTGATAAACATAATTTCAATATTCGATCAATTTCTAAATCAATTGATGAGATAAGAGATAAAATTTTGTTTGAAAATTTCTCTATAGATCAATCACGAATTAAAATTTTACATATAACAAATTTTAACGAAAGATTTGATGGAAGATTACATTATAATACAAGCAAAAGGTTAAACAATGGTTTCATAAGAAATGGACATAATGTTTTAACAATGAGTGACAGAGATATAACATATTACAATAAATCAATTATAGATCCTCAAGGTGTTAAAAAATTTAATAATAAAGTGGTTAAAACTTTTTTAAATTTCAAACCAGATATAATAGTTTTAGGACATGCAGATACATTACTTAAAGAAACTGTAATTGAATTAAAAAAAATCAAAAGAATAAAAATTTGTCAATGGTTTTTAGATCCATTAATTAAGACAGGACCTGACTTTATAAAAAACAAGAAAAGGATAAAAAATCTTGAAAATTATATAGATGCTACTTTTCTAACTACTGATCCAAAAAGTTTAAATTTTCAAATTAAAAACAGTTTTTTTTTACCTAACCCTTCAGATATTTCTTTTGAGTATCTTGATAACTCAAAAGATAAAAGGAAAAATGATTTATTTTTTGCAATGAGTCACGGTGTTCATAGAGGCAAACTTAAAAAAGGAAAGTATGATGATAGAGAAAAAATTTTAAAAGAATTGGAAAAAAAATTAGATAGAGTGAATTTTGATTTTTATGGTTACAAATCAAAAGAACCATTATGGGCCGATAATTTTTTAAGCACATTATCTAATTATGATATGGGTTTAAACTTAAGTAGGGGAAGACCAATTAGGTTCTATAGTAGTGATAGAATTGTTCAAATAATTGCTAATGGATTGCTATGCTTTATAAATGAAAATACAGAACTAAATAAATTAATTCCAAAAAATTGTGCTATTTATTACAAAAACACAAACGATTTAGTAAAAAAAATAAATTTTTATAAAAAAAATACTTTTGAAATGAAAAAAATAGCTAAAAATGGAAAGAAATTTTATAACAAGCATTTCAACTCAACTATAGTCTCACAATATATTCTTGATCAAACTTTAAATTTAAAAAATAAATTTAATTACTTTTGGTATAAATAAAATTTAAAAATTTAATAAATATGAAGAAAAATATAATTTTAATTACTGGAGGTGCGGGCTTCATTGGTTCGTGCCTAATAAAATATTTGTTAAAAAAAAATATTAAAGAAAAAATTATAAGTATTGATAATTATTCAACAGGAACAACTAAAAATCATACAAAAAGTAAAAAAGTAAAATACATAAAAGGTGATAACAAAAATATTAATACTATTTTATATAAATATAAAAAAAATATTAAAATAATTTATCATTTTGGTGAGTTTTCTAGAATTTACCAGAGTTTTAAAAATTACAAAAAATGTCTAGAATTTAATTTACGAAGTTCTTTTGAAGTTATTGAATTTGCAAAAATCAATAAAATAAAAATAATTTATTCTGCCACATCAAGCAGCCTTGGTAATAATGGTAAGGATGAAAATTTATCTCCTTATTCTTGGTCAAAATCAAAGAATATAGAATTGATTAAAAATTATAATAAATGGTTTGGTTTAAAATACGAATTAGTTTATTTTTATAATGTATATGGTCCTGGTCAAATCAAAAATAATTCTATGTCTGCTGTTATTGGTATTTTTGAAACACAATATAAAAGAAAAGAAGCATTAACAGTAGTAAAGCCTGGTACACAGAGACGAGATTTTACTCATATAAACGACATTGTAAGAGGTTGTTATTTGGCATGGAAAAAAGGTAAGCAAACAGAATATATGCTTGGAACAAAAAAATCATACTCTGTCAATCAAATTGCAAAGATGTTTAAAACAAAAGTAAAATTTATTAAATCAAGACCTGGAGAAAGATTTGGTGCAACAATGATTAATAATAATGCACAAAAAATATTAGGCTACAAAGCAAAAATAGATATTAAAGATTATATTCTTGATTTTATCAGAACAAATTAATGTTTACAATTTTAATTCCAACATACAACAATATTGATTACTTGAAGATATGTTTGGATAGCCTTAAAAAAAATTCTTCTTTTAAACATCAAATAATTATACATGTAAATGAGGGAAAAGATGGAACATTAGAATTTGTTAAAAGAAATAATTATAATTATACATTTAGTAGTGAAAATATAGGCATGCCTAAGGCATTGAATAAAGCCTCAAGTTTAGCTGAAACTGATTATATTTTAATTTCACATGATGACTTTTATTATTGTCCAGGTTGGGACACGGAATTACATAATGAGGTAACCAAAATAGGTCATAATAATTTTTATTTATCTGGGACTATGGTTGGTTCAGGACAGATAAAATTTAATGCTGGTGAAACTGCTGACCAATTTCAAGAAACAAAATTACTTGAAAACATGAGTAATATTAAAATAGAGGATTTTCAAGGTACCACTAAATGTCCAGGCTTGGTTCATATATCAATTTGGAATAAAGTAGGCGGCTGGAGTGAAGAATTCTCACCTACTGGTGGTGATGACACAGATTTTGCAATGAAATTATGGAATTTAAATATTAGAATTTTTAAAGGTATAGGCAATAGTCTTGCCTATCATTTTGGCTCTGTAACAACAAGAAAGAAAAATAAATCATTATTTACATATTTGGGGAGTAGGGGGAATAAAATTTTTATAAAAAAATGGGGTATGGAAATAAATTTTTTTGAAAAATTTTATTTAAATTCTGGAATTGATAGTAAAAAAAATTTAATTGTAAATAAATATGATGGGGCACTATTAGAGCCTAAAAAAAATTTAAATTATTATCTTGGGCTTATCAAGTGCAAATTACTTATTTTTTATTTATATTTAATTAGATTCAAATATTAGCTTGATGTGAATATAATTTTTTTTAATACTATTGCTTTGGGTGATTACTTGGTTCATTCAAGGTTAATAAAAAATATTCAAAAAAAATATAACTGCAACATAACAGCTGTATGTTCACCATATAATAGTAAAATTATATCAAAACATAAGCATATAAATGAGATTATTTTATATGATAAAAATTGGTCTTTAAAAAAAAAAATTGCTTCCTTATGTAAAATTTTAAAAAAAAAATATTATTTATCCGTAGTTTTTGATTGTCAAACGTTTTCTATGATTGCAAATTTTTTTTTAAACTCAAAATTTAAGAGAGGAATTATTACATCAAAATACAAAAAGTTTTTTAATCAAAAAATCTATTTTTATCATCCTTCTAAACTTATTTCATATTTTTTATATGACAAATATGTTGTCCATCCTAAAAGAAAATACTTAGAAAAAATTTACTATTTACCAAAAACATGGATAAATTTATTGAAAGATTTTAGAACCAAAACAAGCGATAAAAATATTTATTACTTTAATCCTGAAAAAATAGAGGAAAATCGAAAAAATTACATACTTAAAAAGTTTAGAATTAATAATTTTATATTAATTCATATTGATCATAAATGGAATGACTTAAAAGATATAAATTACCAACTTTTACAAAATTTAATTTTATTGCAAAAAAAGACAAAACAAAATTTAATAATTACTTCTTATAAGAACAATAGTTCTTATTTTTTAAATTTTAAAAAAAAAATTAATTCTATAAATCCAAAATCTTTTAAAATTTTTAAAAAAAATAATTTAAAAATTTTTCATATTGAAAATCCAAATATTTTTTTACAAGAAAGATTAATTTCATCTTCAAATTTTAATATAAGTTGTCATAGTGGAATAGTTGTTCATGGATCTGGATCTAATAATAAAAAAATTATCGATATACTTAATTATGATGAAATTAAATATCAAAAGTGTTGGGCTCCAATTCAAAATTATTATGTAATTAAAAAAAGTGTTTCATCTAAAAAATATAGTGTTGATAAAATATTTAATGAAATTATCAAAATTATTAAATCTTAATTTTATTTAAGGCATTATTTTTAAATATATTTGCTTCTCTAATATACCTTCTAACCATTTGTGTTGTTTTGTGGCCTGTCATAGCCATTATGCTTCGTTCATCAGCGCCTGAATCAGCAGCTACTGTTGCAAAACCCGACCTTAAACTATGACCTGCAAAATTTTTATTTTCTATACCTGCTAACTTTAAATACTCTTTCATTAATAAAACTACAGATTGGTCAGTTAATCTTTTATCTGTTAATGATAAACCTTTAGAAAATCTTCTAAAAATAGGTCCAGACTTAATTTGAGAAATTTCTAACCATTTTTTTAGATTTATAACAGGACAGTAAATTTCATTATCGAAATAAGGTAATCCTTTATTCATTCCTTCTCCGAATTGGTCAGTTTTTGATCTTTTAATAGTGATTTTTAGACCTTCAGGAACAAATTCTAAATCCTCATGATCAATTGAAATAAGCTCAGTTCTTCTAAAGCCTCCTCCAAAACCAATTAAGATTATTGATTTGTCTCTAAGTTTTTTTATTTCCTCAGTTTTTTGTTGATTTATTATATTAATAATTGATTTTAAATGATTGATTAATATAGGTTTTTTACCTTTCTGAATACTTCCTTTAACCCTTCTTATTCCCATTAAATTTTCAACGATGATTGGATGTTTGGTGTCTAGATAATGCCCTTTAAGCCTATGAACCATACTTATTGATACTAATCTTCGTCTTAAAGTGCTTATTTTTGAGTTTTTAGAGAGATGGGTTAGGTATAAGGAAACTATTTTTGGCTCTGTTGGTAATGAATTTAATCCATGCTTTTCGCAAAAAGCTCCAAAATCTTTGAAGTCAGATTTATAAGCTCTTAGAGTATTATTTGCCTTTGAGCTTTTAAGATTATTTAAAGTTGCCTCATGAAGGGATTTTAAGTCTGTTGTCAGTTCATTCATATAATTACTATTGATAACAATTAATTATCGTTAGTAATATATTAAGAGTTTTAATATGTCAAATAAAATAATTTATTATTTTAAAGGACAATTAACGACATTGTGATCAGAATAAGTATGTAATAAGAACTAAAAATGGGCATAGATGGAATAATTGAACCAATATATTTTCTAATAACTTCAATTGGTTTTGTAATATTAAGCTTTATTCAGTACAAAAAAACTGGAAAAACTCTAGAAACGATTTATTTGTCTATTTTAGCTGTTTTATTTGTTATTTGCTTTATTATTTTAAATTTTTATTGAGTTAATATTGATCGATATTTTAAGCATTTTGGTTGCAGGCATATTTTCATGCATCATTTTGGATATTTTGGGTTATTTATTAAAAAAAATAGGTATTCCAGAACCCTCTTGGGGCATTGTAGGCAGGTGGACATATTATATGATTAAAAATGGTATTTTTTTTAACCCAAGCATTATTGAAAAACCAGAATTTAAACATGAAGTATTACTTGGATGGATTTTTCACTATTTTATATCAATATCTTGGGCAGTTATTTACTATATTTTCTTTATTTATATTGGAATTAAAATGTCTTATTTTTCAGGGCTTATTTTTGGAGCAATAACAACTTTGGCTCCACTGTTGCTATTTTTACCTTTTACAGGACAAGGTTTTTTTGCTAAAAAAACAGGAAAACCAATAAAAACATCTTGTATATTTCTTATAAGACACTCAATTTATGGAATAGCAATGTATGAAGGTTTTAGATGGTTTATAATATGAAATTTAAGGGAACAAAATTTCAGCAAAAAGTATGGAAATATCTCACAACTATACCAAAAGGTACTATAAAAACCTATAAAGATGTAGCCATTGGCATAAAAAGGCCAAAATCAGCTCGTGCAGTAGCTAATGCATGTGGTAAAAACCCTTATGCACCCAAAATACCATGTCATAGAGTAATTCGGTCTGATGGAGGCCTTGGTGGATATTCAGGTAAAGGTGGAATAAAAACAAAGCTGCGTTTATTGAGATCTGAAAAAGTTGATATTTAGAAGTATTTTAACCATATTTTATGGTCAAATATACCAATAAAATCAACATTTTTTCGACATTTAAGTATATTTTAGGATAAATAGCGTTGTGCACCCTTCGGTTGTACTATATATCATGATATAACAAAATAAAGCACCTCTATGGACGTTTAAGACGTATATTCTATAACTGCATTGCTCTAGTTTTTAATGATATCAATGTTAATTTAATGGTCAAAATTTTATAAATTTTTTAACAGTTTCTTCCACCCTACTCACTTATTTTGAAATTTGTTTCAATTATATTAAATCAAAACCTTAAAAAACTGTTGTAATTAAACACTTCTAGAGCTTATCGCTTATTTTACATTTTTATCTTGTTGTATTAGACTTTTTTCACTCATAAATATCCAAATTAGTCTTTTATTTATTTTTGTACTGTATTTTTTATTCTTTATTTATTTATATTTAAAAATTTATATAATTAATTTATATAACAATTACAATAATTTAACTAAGTATATTAATATAATACATTATATAATAGTATATATTTATTTACTATTATTTAGATCGGGTAAGAAAATATTCTCTTCTAGATATATATAACCCACTAATAACTATAATGAACAAGCCTAAATATGTCCAATTATCAGGTAACTCATGAAAGAAATAGTAGCTAATTAGTATGTTTGTAATAATCTCTGTGTAGCCCAAAGGAGCTAATTTAGATGCATCGGCATATTTGAGTGACAATATGAGGAAAAGATGCGCTACAGAGGCTATAAGGCCAATTAAAGCCATTAAAATCCATTGATTTGACGTAGGATTAACCCATACCGAAGGCATAAATAGACTAATTATAATGGTTCCTATTAAACCTGAGAGTAAAAGAGTTAAGAGTGGGTTATCAGAAGTGCTTAGTTTCCTAGTGATTATAAGATAAAATCCATAGCAAATTCCATTACCTAAAGCAGCCATAGTAGCTAGATTAAGCTCAATAAAGCCGGGCCTAATTACAATCAAAGTTCCAATGAACCCTAATGAAACAGCAGCCCATCTCTTCACCCCTACTTTCTCATTTAAAAAAAATGGAGATAAAGCCGTAACACAAATTGGAGCGACAAAAGCTAATGTTAAAGCTTTAGGGAGTGAAATTTCAGAAATTGCAAAAAAGAATAAGTATGTAGAAAAAACAAATATCAATCCTCTTATTAATTGAAGAGCTGGTTTTTTAGTCCAAACTAGTGAATGTCTGTAAAAAATTAACATTAAAGACAAGGTAAATACCACAGTAAAGAAATATCTAGCCCATGTAATTTGCAATACGTCCATTGATGAGCTTAAATATTTGGCAAAAGCATCCATTACCGGAACAATCATCCAAGCAGATGCATTTAAAATTATAGCCTTCACAAAGGAAAGATATATCTTAATAGAAGTATTTTAAAGCAAAGAATAAAGTAATTGGAATAGTGAATAGAGACATTATTGTAGATACTACAATTGTACTAGATATATTATCCACAATTTCTTTTGGAGAATACATATGAGCAATCAAATAGCACAAGATAGCACTGGGCATGCAAGATTGTATTAACAAAACACCAGCAGGAATTCCTGATAAATTAAAAAATTTAATTACAGCAAATCCTATAATAGGACCTAATATTACTCTTCCAAAAGAGGTTATTAATGCGTCTTTAAAAGAAAATACTTTCATTTGAGTGAGAGCAACACCTAATGACATAAGTATCATAACAATCATTCCATAAGCTAAAAGCATTACTGTATTTAATACAAATTGAGGAAATGGAATTTCAAAATACAAAAACAAAACAGTTATTAAAATTGCATAAAATGATGGACTTTTTAATATTGTTTTAAAATCAAAAGCTCGTTTTGCTAAAAAAATATTTAAAGTAAAATGGAGTAAAACAATTAAGGATGATATTGCTGCTGCTATACCCATACCTAGTTCTCCATAAGCAAATAAACATATTGGAATACCCATATTTCCAGTATTTGGTAAAATAAAAGTTGGTAACTCACGGATATAATCCTTCTTCATAAGTACAAGAAAAATTAAACCTACAATACCAAATAATGTTAATAAAATAATTGCATAACCAAAATATTCACTAAATAACTCAAAAGTTACTCCACCTGCCGTAATTGCAAAAATTACCAATGCTGGTGTTCCAAAATTACCAGCGTATGTTGTTATAAATGATGTATCAAAATCTGGATTTTTTTTTCCTAAATGATATCCTAGACCTACAATTAGGAATACTGGAAATAAAACTTCAAAAAGTTTTAAATAAATTTCCATCAATCAAGCAATCTAATTAATGTAGGTGATTTTAAGATATTCTTATTTTTTTTAAATATAGATAAACAGCTATTACAATTTGATTCTGTAGTTTTGTGAGTAACTATTACGATTGTCGCTTTATTGTTTTCTTTATCTGGAGTTTGAATTAATCTTTTTACAGAAATTTTATATTTAGCCAAACGATTAGTTATTTGTGATAAAACACCTGGTTTATCTTTAACTTCAAATCTTAAATATAAGGAATTAACATAATTATTTACGTTATAAGTTTTCAAAGTTTTTAATTTATTTACACTCACGCCAAATGGTTTTTTGATGTTTCCTCTTAAAATAGATAATAAATCAGACAATAATGATGAGGAAGTTGGACCTGGTCCAGCACCCTCCCCTTGCAATACACTTTCTCCTACAGGTTTACCATTAAGGATCACTGCATTCATAACTCCATTTACATTACCGATATATGATTTTTTACTTACAAGACATGGATGAACAGTTTCAAAAAGTTGATTATTTTTAAGTTCAGAAATACCTAATAATTTAATTCTTAAATCTAATTTATTTGCAATTTTAATATCTTTTAAATCAATCTTTTCTATTCCTTCCATTAAACATTTTTTATTTGATATTTTGCTATTAAAAGCCAAAGCAGACAAAATTCTCACTTTTGCAAAAGCATCAAAACCATTTAAATCTAATTTTGGATTTCCAGGTTCAGCATATCCAAGAAGTTGAGCTTTTTTCAAAACATATGCAAAATTTTGCTCAGAATTTTCCATCTCTGATAAGATATAATTTGAAGTACCATTTAAAATTCCATAAACTTTAGATAATTTATTAGTAGCCAATCCTTCTTTAATAGATCTTAATATCGGTATACCACCAGCAACTGAAGCTTCGAATTCTAAATTAACATTATTTTTTTCTGCTAGTTTAGCTAAATTGTTTCCGTGTTTTGAAATTAAAGCTTTGTTTGGAGTAATTACATGAATTTTATTTTTTAAAGCAGTTTCAACTAATTTTTTTGAAACCCCATCAGATTGTCCAACTACTTCAAATAATATATCAACTTTTTCTTTCTTAAAAATTTCAAAGGGATTTTTGTAAAAAATTTTTCTATTAATTTTATATTTTCTTTTTTTATTTATATTTTTTGCAGAAACAGCTACTACGTTAACTCTTTTGCCTGTTTTAAGCTCAATATCCTTTTTTTTTATAATTAGCTCATTATTTAAATAATTACCAACTTGACCAAGTCCAACAACCGCAACATTTACTATTTTATTCATTTACTTATATCTGGATATTTACTTTTTTTAGTATAGTCATCTATATAAATCTTATATTCTTCCAACGTCATTTTTGTTATATCGTCAGACTTTTTAAGTATTTCTTTTAATTTTTTTTGTTTTTTTTTATTTTCAGCAGGATGTTCTGTCCAATATTGAGAATCTTTATTTAAAGAGCAATTACTAAAAAAAAGTAGAAAAATAATTAACAAATATTTCATTATAAAGCAGTTTTTTCGGGAAAATTAAATTTATTATTTAAATTTTGAACAGCCTGACCTGCTCCACCTTTAATTAAATTATCTATTGCTGAAATAATGATTATTTTGTTTTTATATTTTGATTTACACACTGTAATAAAGCAATTGTTTGTATTAATAACATCAATTGTGCTTAAGAGTTTATCTGAGTCTAATATTTTAACAAAATTTTCTCCCTTATAAGACTTCTTAAGCGTTTTAATGATTTTTGATTGATTAACATTTTTTTCTAAATTTAAATAAATTGTACTTAATATACCTCTAAACATAGGAGATAAATGTGGAGTAAAACTAAATTGAAAATTTTTATTAGTAAATTTGCTTAAAAATTGATGAATTTCAGAATTATGTCTATGAAAACCAACACCATAAGCACTTAAAGACTCATATAAATTCTTATCTTTGTATTTTTTATGAACCCCTCTACCAGCACCAGAATAACCAGATTTTGAATCAATAATTATATTTTCAAATTTAACTAATTTTTTTTTAAACAAAGGAACTAGAGGCAATAATATTGATGTTGGATAACAGCCTGGACATGAAATTATATTGTAATTTTTTAATTCAACACGATTTATTTCAGGCAAACAATAAATACTTTTCTTCTGTAATTTTGGAGCTCGATGCTTTTGTTTATACCATTTTAAATAATCATTAACTTTTTCTAATCGAAAGTCTGCTGCTAAATCAATTAAAGTAATATTATCATTAAGTTTTTTTGCTATATCTTGAGCTTCACCATTAGGTAGAGCTGTAAAAACAACATCAATACCGTTTAATAATTTTTGATTAAATTTTACAATTTTAGGTAATTTTTTATTTGATAGAGATTTATCATAATAAGAAATATTTTTTCCAACAGACGAATTTCCACATAGATATTTAATATTAATATATTTGTGGTTAATTAATAACTTGATTAATTGAACACCAATATATCCAGTGGATCCAGCAACTAATGCATTAAGCTTAGGCATTTTTTATTATAGCAGTTTAAATTGTAAAAAAAATTATCTTTTAGAAAACTGAAAGCTTCTTCTAGCTTTTCTTCTACCAGGTTTTTTTCTCTCAACAGCTCTAGAGTCTCTGGTTGTAAGTTTCTCAGTTTTCAAGGTTGTTTTTAAATTTTCATCAAAAAGAACTAAAGCTTTGGAAATACCATGAACCATAGCACCTGCTTGACCTGTTGGTCCACCACCTTTGACACTACATCTAACATCATAGTCTGTAGCTTGATTTATAATTTCAAAAGGTCTTGTAATTTGCATTTTGTGAATTTCATCAGCAAAATAGTCATTATATAATCTTCCATTTACATAAATTTTTCCAGAACCTTTTTTTAACCAAACTTTTGCTATTGAAGTTTTTCTTCTACCTGTCGCGTACTTACTATCTTTAAAATCTAACTTTAATTTAGGAGTTTTTGTATTTGATTGTACGTTTTCCATATTAATTTCTTGCTATGTTTTTATTATTTAGTTTATCTAACTCTATAACTTTTGGATTTTGTGCAGCATGAGGATGCTCACTTCCAGAGTAAATTTTTAATTTTGTTAGTTGTTTTCTACCTAAAACGCCACCTGGTAACATTCTTTTAACTGCTAGCTTCAAAGTTTCTCCTGGTTTTTTTTCATGAAGTTTTTCTGGAGTGGTAACTTTTATTCCACCAGGGTGTCCTGTATGTCTATAGTACTTTTTATTTTGAAATTTCTTACCAGTGAATTTTGCTTGTTCGATATTTTTTACTACGACAAAATCACCATCATCCATATGAGGTGTATAAGTAGTCTTGTTTTTACCTCTAATTATATTAGATACAACAGTCGCTAATCTTCCAACTACTGCATTTTTTGCGTCTATCTCGTACCAAGATGATGTGACTTGATCTTTTTTTGTGAATTTTGTCATTGTGCGAGGATTAATACTATTAAATTATTCAAAGTCAATTTTATATTTAGCTTGTAAAACATAACTAATATGCTAGAAATTAGCTGCCGATTTGATCCTATTGCGGGCATGAAACTGCTAAAAAGGAATTTTCATAAATTTTAAAATCGGTAGGCATTTGAACTGTATTGTGCGCCTTGCATAAAGCAAAAGCACTAAAAAAGGAGTAAAAATGATTAAAAAAAGAAATAATCCAGAAACAATTGCCATACATGGTGGAGATTACAGAAGCGATCCAGCTACAAATTCAGTAGCAGTTCCTATTTATAGAACAACCTCTTATCAATTTAATAACACTGAACACGCAGCTAATTTATTCGCATTAAAAGAGTTTGGAAATATCTATACACGAATAATGAATCCAACAAATGATGTGCTGGAAAAAAGAATCGCAGCACTAGAAGGTGGTCTTGCAAGTTTAAGTGTAGCATCTGGTCAAACTGCATCTACTTTTGCAATATTAAACGTTGCACAAGCTGGAGATAATATTATTAGTTCTACAGATCTTTATGGTGGAACAGTATCCTTATTTACACATACTTTAAGTAAGCTTGGAATAGAAGTGAGATATGCAGATCCTTCTGATCCAAAAAACTTTGAAAAAGCAATAGACGAGAAAACTAGAGCTTTTTATGGAGAGACATTACCAAATCCATATTTAAGAGTTTTTCCAATTAAAGAGGTTTCAGATATTGGTAGAAAATATAACATTCCATTAATTTTGGATAACACTGCTGCCCCTGTAATTTGTAAACCAATTGAGCATGGTGCTGCTGTAGTTGTATATTCTTTAACAAAATATATAGCAGGTCATGGAACGGTGGTTGGTGGTGCACTAATCGATGGCGGGAATTTTGATTGGACAGCGGACCCAAAAAGACAGCCACTATTTAATGAACCAGATGCAAGTTATGGAGGTGTTGTTTGGGGTAAAGCTGTACCTGAATTAACAGGAGCAAATGTCGCTTTTGCAGTAAGAGCAAGAGTAACCTTGTTAAGAGATTTGGGATCAGCACTTTCTCCAGATAATGCTTTTGGTGTTATACAGGGACTTGAAACGGTTGCTTTAAGAATGAAACAACATTGTGACAATGCTGCAAAAGTGGTTGAATACTTAAAAAACCATAAAGCTGTTGAGAGAGTAATTTATGCTACTGAACATAATGAAGAGATATCAGTTCGGGCAAAAAAATATCTAAAAAATGGCAATGGTGCTTTGGTTGGTATTGAATTAGCTGGTGGTATTGAAGCTGGTAAAAAGTTTATTGAAGCTTTAAAAATGTTCTACCACGTTGCAAATATAGGTGATGCTAGAAGTTTAGCAATACATCCAGCAACAACTACACATAGTCAATTAAATGAAGATGAATTAGCTGCTTCAGGTGTAACTCCTGGTTATGTTAGACTTTGTATTGGCTTAGAACATATAGATGATATAATTAACGATTTAGATCAAGCTTTAGACAAATCGTCAAAAGGTAATTTAAAAGCGGTTAGTTAATTTTATTTATATATCTACAAATAGAAACTAATTAATCTCTCTTTTATGTTGTGAGATAAATATAAAATACAAAGTTGAAAGTATTATCAAAATAGAATTTATCTGGTGTAAAGATGCAAATAACATTTTTACTCCAGATAAAATAGTTATCACACCAAAAAAAACTTGAAATAGCAAAGCCAAACCAATTATGGCAATAGGTTTGTATAATTTTTTGTTTCCAGAATTAATTACCTTAAGGAGAATTAGAGCATAAAACAAAACAATTAAGTATGCTAAATTTCTATGAATAAATTGAACAATCGATGGATTATCAAAAACTTTTAAATTTAAAAACTCTTTTAAACTACTATCATCAGGAAAATAATTAACGCCCATCAAAGGCCAAGTATTATAAATTTTACCAGCATCCATACCAGATACAAAAGCACCTATAATTAGTTGCAAAAACAATAAAAATAAAAATATTTTCAAAATAAAAAGATCCATAGTAATTGTTTGATTTGCAGAAGATGATAATTTTAAAAATTTCCAATATACAATTGATAAAATTATAAAAGCAGTAACCAAATGTATTGCTAGTCTATAATGACTAACATCAACTCTTTCAACTAATCCACTTGATACCATGTACCAACCCAAAAATCCTTGAAAACAAACTAATAAAAAAATAAGTCCATATTTTTTAATAATCCAAATTCCTTGTTTAATTGAAAAATAAATCATTGGAAGCAACGCTGCTAAACCAATTATTCTTCCCAACTGTCTATGTCCCCACTCCCACCAAAATATTACTTTAAATTCATCTAAGGTCATATTGTAGTTTTGTTGGCTGTATTCAGGAATTGTTTTATACAAACTAAAGTACTCTAACCATTTTTCATTTGAAATAGGTGGAAAAAAACCAACAAACAATTCCCATGTGGTGATTGACAAACCAGAGTCAGTTAATCTTGTTAGACCTCCGACTAATATTATTAAAGATACCAAAACTAAAAGTGATAGCATCCACAATTTAAGTTGATTATTTAAATGATTATTCTCGCTGTACATGATTAGATAAATATAATAATTATTAAGTATTCCAATAAATTAAATGTCGCCAAATAATAAAAAAAAACTAGATTTAATAAGAGTTAAATTAGATAAATTAGATAATAAATTATTATCTTTAATAAAATATAGAACAAAACTAGTTGAAGAAGTTTTAAAACTCAAAGAATTTAAAAAAGAAATCGTAGATAAGAAAAGAATTAATTTTATTTTAAAAAAAATTAAAGCAAAATCCTTTAAACAAGGAATTGATCCAAAGATAACTAATCGTATTTGGAAAAATATGATTTGGTCTTATATTGATTACGAAAGAAGAAATTTTAAAAAAAAATAAATTACTTACTATGAGGTGGAAGTTTTTTCTCCACAAACATTTCGTGTTTTCTAGTATCAGGATTGTATTTTTTTGCAGATAATTTTACTTTTGCTTTTTCACCACCTGCAGGTTTTTTTACATAATAAAAGAAAGGACTATCTGGTTTAGTTTCAGGTACCATTCTAACTTTTATGTGTGTTTTTTTTGCCATTTATTTTAGTGTTTTTAAAATTTTTGATATTTTAGTTAACTTATTTTTTAATTTTTCAGCTTTTATAGATTTATCTGCCATTTCGTCAAGCTTTAAAGTATCTTCATTATCAAGGATCTTTTTGACTCCATTAATTGTCATTCCTTGATCTTTAAGCAAATATTTTATCTTCTTAAGAAGATCAATATTTTTTTCATCATAATATCTTCTATTGGAATTAAGAATTTTTGGCTTGAGTTGTTTAAACTGTGTTTCCCAAAATCTTATTATATGTGTGGGCAAAGAACCTTTCTTATTGACTTTTAAGTCTAAAATTTTAGCAACCTCACCAATAGTTTTATAAGCATCATTAGCTTTATCCATAATCTTTCAGATTTATAAACTCTTTAAATTCTTTTGAAGGTTTAAATAAAACAACATCCCTACTAGATATTACTTTAATTTCCTTAGTTTTTGGGTTTCTGCCAATTCTACTTTTTTTTTGTCTTATAGAAAAAGTTCCAAATTTAGATAATTTAAGTTTTTTTTCAGATTTAATATTTGAAATAATTGTGGATAAAAAATCATCAATTAAGTTTTCTGAAATTTGTTTAGAAAAACCTAGTTGCATGTAAACTAAATTAACTAAATCTTTTTTAGTTAAATTTATTCTCATTTAAAGATTCTGTTTGATCTTTTTTATCAAATTACCTTTTACTATTCTATAACAAACATCTAATGAATTGGCAAAACCAATAAAATCAGTACCTCCATGACTTTTCACAACTGGAGAATCTAATCCTATAAATATTGCACCGTTATACAACCTTGGATCTAATCTTTTTTTAAATTTTTTTAAATTTTCAATATTTAGAAGAGAAGACAATTTGCCTATCCAGTTTCCAGTCATTGCTTTTTTTAATTCACTTGTAATAAAATTTGCTGTTCCCTCAGCTGTTTTTAATGCAACATTACCTGTAAATCCATCAGATACTATTACATCAACTTCACCATCCATTATGTGATTACCTTCTATATATCCTGAGAAATTAAAATTTTTAGATTTTTTATCATTAAGGATTTGATAAGTTTCTTTAATTACTTCATTGCCCTTGAGTTCCTCTGAACCAATATTCAATAAAGCAACATTTGCAATTTCATCTGGATACAACGAATTATAAAGTGCTGCTCCCATTGAAGAAAAATCAGTTAAATTTTTTGAACTACACTCAATATTTGCACCTAGGTCTAATACAACACTCATGCTTTTTTTATTTGGCCACAGAGCTGACAAAGCCGGTTTATCTATATTTTCAATCATTTTAAGGTTTAATTTTGATACAACTAGCAGAGCCCCGGTATTTCCAGCAGATATTACTATGTCAGCCTGCTTTTCTTTTACACTTTGAATAGCGAGCCACATACTTGTGTCCTTACCTCTTTTTGCGCCTTCTAAAGGACTATCTGTGCTTTTAATTGCATTATCTGTATGAAAAATTTCATAAAAGTCTTTACTGATTTTATGTTCTATTAACGGAGAAATTTTATTTTTATCACCAAAAATTTTATAAAAATTACTTTTATTTGACTGATTATTATAAATAATACCATCAATAACTTTTTTTGGTGATCCATCACCACCCATTGCATCAACTGCAATTTTAATTTTTTCCGACATTAAGACAAATATACTATTCTTTTGGGTCTAAAACTTGTCTACCCTTGTAAATTCCAGTTTTTAAATCAAGGTGATGAGAAAGTCTGTATTCACCTGATTTTTTATCCTCAACTATATTTTTAGTTGAAAACCTCATTGTTTGAGCCCTTCTCATTCCAGTTCTGGACGGGGTTTGTTTTCGTTTAGGTACAGCCATAACTAATGGTTAATTACACTTTTTAAATAAGAATTCAAAGTTTTTTTTGACAAATTTGAGTTAAATTCATCAAAATATTTAAGTAAACCATCAATATTATTAAAATCAGCTAAAAATAGTGATAATTTTTCTATTTTATCAGTTTTAGATAACTTGTCCCAAAAATGAATTTCAGAAACCATGGAATGAAACAAATTTATATAATCTTTCATTTTTTTATTTATAGATTGATCTCCATATCCTATCTCTCTAATACTTAATTCTAACTGCCTAAAGTTAAAATCATAGATTTCTTGTAATATTTTTTTATTTTCCTCATTTTTATAATTTTTAAGAAAAAAAGAAAAATGAAGTAAAAAAAGAGTCAGTCTATCAGAAAAACTGTCCTCTCTATTTAAATACATGTACAAATCTTTATTTCTAGTGAAATTAATTAAATTATTATAAATATGTATGTAATTATTACTCATGAATAAATTATTATATATTATATTATTCTCATTTATAGTTTCAAATTGCAGTTTAAAACCAGTGGTAAAACATCACGGAGTTCCATCATTAGAAAAAAAGAAAGAAATTATTTATGAAAACTTAACTAAAAAAGATGAAATTCTATCAATACTAGGTCCTCCATCAACCAGGAGTAAATTTGATAATGATGTGTGGATTTACATAGAGAGAAAACAGACACAATCAAAATTAGCTAAATTAGGTAAAATGAAAATATCAAAAAATGATATTTTAATATTAGAAATAGATGAAAATGGAATCTTGAAAAAAAAAGATTTCTATAACAAGGAAAATATGGAAGAAATTAAAATTTTAACTTCAACAACAGAGGGTGGCTTTAGAAAAAATTCTTTTATCTATGACTTTATGTCAAGTATGAGACAAAAAATGGATGACCCTCTAGGTCAGAGGGCCAAAAGACGTAAAGAAATTAGGAAGCGATAACTGCTAAAAGTAATAAAGCTACAATATTTGTAATTTTAATCATTGGATTAACAGCGGGACCTGCGGTATCTTTATATGGATCACCTACGGTGTCACCAGTGACAGCAGCTTTATGAGCCTCAGAGCCCTTTCCACCATGATTTCCATCTTCAATATATTTCTTAGCATTATCCCATGCTCCACCTCCAGCGGTCATAGAAACCGCCACAAAAAGTCCAGTAATGATAACTCCTAATAACATAGCTCCGACTGCAGCTAAAGCAGCTACCTGACCACCTATTGAAAGTATTATAAAATATAAAACTACAGGTGATAAGACGGGTAATAATGATGGTATTATCATTTCCTTGATTGCAGCAACAGTTAACAAATCAACTAATTTTGCATAATCAGGTTTTTGTTTTCTTTTCATGATGCCTGGAAATTTTTTAAACTGTCTTCTTACTTCCACTACTACAGCACCACCTGCTCTACCTACAGCTTGCATACCCATAGAACCAAACAAGTAAGGCAACATTCCACCAATTAATAAGCCAACAACAACGTAAGGGTTTGATAAATCAAAAGTTACAACGATACCTTCAAGAGCAGAACCAGCTTCTTTAGAGAAATGTTTGATGTCTTCAGTGTAAGCTGCAAATAAAACAAGTGCACCTAAACCTGCAGAACCAATAGCGTATCCTTTTGTAACAGCTTTAGTAGTGTTACCAACAGCATCTAAAGCATCAGTAGTTTTTCTAACTTTTTTATCCAAGTTAGACATTTCAGCTATCCCTCCAGCATTATCAGTTACTGGGCCATAAGCATCTAACGCTACAACCATTCCAGCTAATGCCAACATTGTCGTAACAGCGATCGCAATACCAAATAGACCTGCAATAGAATTTGTAATTAGGATACCAGCCACTATGATTAAAGCAGGTATTGCTGTTGCTTCCATTGATACAGCCAAACCTTGGATAACATTAGTTCCATGACCAGTTGTTGATGATAAAGCTACTGATTTAACGGGTCTATAACTTGTCCCTGTGTAATATTCAGTAATCCAGATTAATAAACCGGTAATAACTAAACCAATAACACCACAGTAATATAAATCCATTCCATTGAATGAATTTCCATTAACAGTGTATTCATTTGTAAAACCAATAACATGATCTGTTACAGGCCAAAGGATAACTAATGATGCAACTGCAGATACAATAAATCCCTTGTACAATGCATTCATTACATTGTTATTTTTTCCTAATTTAACAAAAAATGTACCTATGATTGATGTTAAAAGACATGCAGCACCAATGGTAAGTGGATAAATCATCATATTAAGATCACCCACAAAGAAAATTGATGATAAAACCATAGTAGCTACGATAGTAACTGCATATGTCTCAAACAAATCAGCTGCCATCCCAGCGCAATCTCCAACGTTGTCACCAACATTGTCTGCAATTACAGCAGGATTTCTTGGATCATCTTCAGGAATTCCAGCTTCAACTTTACCAACTAGGTCTGCACCAACATCAGCACCTTTTGTAAAAATACCTCCACCTAATCTAGCAAAGATAGATATTAAAGAAGCTCCAAAACCTAAAGCAACTAGAGCATTTACAATTTCTCTTTCATCAACATTGTATTTAAGTAATAAAAAATAATATACTGCTATTGCTAATAAAGCTAAACCGGCAACCAACATACCAGTTACAGCACCAGATTTAAATGCAACAGAAAGACCTTGAGCGAGCCCTTTTCTAGAAGCTTCAGCGGTTCTAACATTAGCTTCTACAGAAACTAACATTCCAACATATCCTGCAATACCAGATAAAGCAGCACCTATCAGATATCCAAGACCAACTAATGGACTAAAAGCAATACTTACAATAACCAAAACTACAGCACCAACAATGGCAATAGTTTTGTATTGTCTTGCTAGGTATGCTTTTGCACCGATTTGAATTGCAGATGCAATCTCTTGCATCTTAGCATTTCCTGGACTTGAATTAAGAATATTTTTACCAGTTAAAAATCCATAAACGATAGATAATAAACCAGCTCCAATTGTATATAATAGTATTGTTTCGATAGTTCCGCTCATATTAACCTTAAGTTGTTGGTTGTTAAATTTTTAAGCCCGCACAATACAAAAAAAGCTAGAAAAGACAACGATTAACTTCTAAAATTGATGAATATAGCCTTTAGATTTAGCTTGTATTTGCTTACCTTTTTCATCAAATATCAGTGATCTATCTTTACCAAATACAATTTTACCAATTTTAGTTATTTTAATTCCTAATGTTCTAGATACGTTTTGAATGATTCTAGTTTTATCAACATTTGCAGTAAATAAAACCTGATAATCATCTCCTTTAGAAATGAGATTAATTTTATTTAATCTTTGATTTTTAATTAAATTACTCAATTTATTAGAAACAGGTATTTTATTCTCAAATAAGTGAAAAGATAAATTTTGTCTATTTATCATTTTTGACAAATCATCAATTAATCCATCCGAAACATCAATGGAGCTATTAGCAAATTTTGATAAATATTTTGTTAAATTTAAAGGTAACTCTGGTTTGTAATATTTATTTATGAAGAATAGTTTATCTTTTTTTTTGATATTCACTTTATTACTTAAAAGTTTAAGTCCTAAATAACTATCACCTAAATTACCAGTAACATAAATGTCATCGTTTAGTTTAGCTTTATTACGATAAATTATTTTTTTAGTATATCCCATTGATATAATTGTAAAACTTAGTTTGTTTGAAAAGGTAGTGTCTCCACCGCATAAAACTATATTAAATTTATTTTGTTCTGATTTAAGTGACTTTGAGATTTTATATAAATTAATTCTTGTAAATGTTTTTTTATTACCTGAACCAGAAATAAAATAAAACTTTGGTTTTACGCCTTTGCAAATTAAATCAGAAATAGATGATCTTAATATTTTTTTTATCACTAAATCAGGGTATTTAAAATCAAGAAAATGTGTACCTATATTGTAGGTATCTACAGATATAACAACACCGGTACTTTTATCAAAGAAAACATCATCATTTAAATTAAGAGCAAATTTATTTTTTTTAGTTAGTTTTAAAAAATAATTTTTTATTAACTCAAATTCATGCATTATGAGATCTTAATTTTTTTCCAACGTTATCTAATAGAGCATTAAGATACTTTGTTTGCGAAACTTCAAGAAAAAAATTAGATGAATTTAAATATTCTTTAATAATTATATTTATAGATAAATTTGGTTTATACATAAATTCATACGTGGCAGCTTTCAATATTGTTTGAAAAACTTTATCTAATTTTTCAAATACAAATTCATCACCTAGTTTGTTATTTAATTCATCTAAAATAAGGTCATTTCTTTCTATTGTTCCTAAAACAATATCCTTAATAAATTTTTTAAATCTATGTTTGGGAAAATACAAATCATCGTCTTCGTTGTAAAATTTCCCATATAATTTTTGAATAATTATAACTCTAGGGTTATTTTTTGGATTATAATGAGTTCTCATTTTTGAGATAAAACTGAAATCACAGCTTCTGCAGCTTCAGCACCCTTTTTTCTTCTTGCTTTTGCTTGAGCCATATTAAGACAAGTAATTATTCCATTTCCTACAGGTTTTTTACTATCTATGGACAATTTCATTATAGCGTCTGTTGATGCTTTAGAAATAAAATCGAAGTGTGGTGTTTGACCTTTAATTACACATCCTAGAGCTAAAAACCCATCATATTTTTTCAAATTTTTTGAAATTGTAACCGGAATTTCAAAAGCGCCAGGTACTTTAATAATTTTTATTATATTTTTTTTTGGAATTATTTTTAATGCACTTTTTATTAAGCCATCTGAAATATCTTTATAATAATCTGCAACAACTATTAGATATTTTTTTTTCATCAAATTAATTCCTGTTTTGTGATTTTTATACCATATCCGTCAAGACCAATAACTTTTTTTGTCGATTTTGTGATTAGTATCATATTTTTAATTTTTAAGTCTTTAATAATTTGAGCACCAATACCATAATTTTTTATTAGCTTATCATTACCTTTTTTATAAAAATCTTTGTTTTTATAATCTTTTAAAGTTTGAGTTACTGATTTTAAATTTGAGTCTTTAATAAACACTAAAACACAATTTTGATATTTTTTAAAATAATTTAAGGTCTTATTGAATGAATTTGGTAATGATTGATTTATAAGATAGTTTTGAACAACGTTAGATGAAATTACTCTCACTCTAGGTGAAATTCCTTTTTTTAATTTACCTTTTATTAAAGCAAAATGTTCTGAACCATCTAAAAGATTCTCATATATTCTAATGTTATATTTTTGATTTTTTACATCAATCTTACTTTGTTTTTTAAGTTTAATAAGTTTTTCTTTTTTTAGTCTATATGCAATTAGATCTTCTATTTTTGCAATTTTTAATTTATGTTTTTTTGCAAAATTAAATAAATCATTACCTTTAGCCATTGTTCCATCTTCATTCATAATTTCGCAAATTACAGCGGAGTTATTTTTTTTAGCTAACTTAGAAATATCAACAGAAGCTTCGGTATGACCTGCTCTAACAAGAACTCCACCGTCTTTAGCTATAATTGGAAACACATGGCCAGGAGAAACAATTTCATTTTTATTAACTTTTTTTTTTGAGGCAATTTTAATTGTTCTAGCTCTATCTTTGGCAGATATACCTGTTGATATTCCTTTTTTTGCTTCAATAGAAATTGTGAAAGCTGTTTTATTTCTTGATTGATTTACCGGTGACATTAAAGATAAATTTAATCTTTTTGCCTGTAGAGTATCAAGCGCTAAACAAATTAAACCTCGTCCATACTTTGCCATGAAGTTAATATTTTTTGCATTTGTGTCTGATGTAGAAATAACTAAATCACCTTCGTTTTCTCTTTTTTCATCATCTACCAAAATGAACATGCCGCCTTTTTTGGCTACACTTATTATTGACTCAATTGAAGCAAAGTTATTTTTCATTAAAATAATTTCTAACGTATTTAGATAAGATATCTATCTCTACGTTTACTAAACTTGATTTTTTTAGAGTTGATAAATTTGTTTCCTTATATGTATGAGGTATAATCCAAATTTGAAAACCTTTTTTTGTTACTTTTGAAATTGTAAGCGAAATACCGTTTACACAAATAGATGCTTTTTCTATTAAGTGTTTTCTCTCTTTTTTGGGTAATTCAAATTCAAAAAGAAATGATTTATCTATTTTTTTAATACCTATTACTTTACTAATAGTATCAACATGTCCTTGACAAATATGTCCTGAAATTTTTGTTCCATATTTTAAAGGTAATTCCAAATTTATTTTATCTTTTATATTTAAAAATTTAAATTTTGAACGAATAATTGTTTCTTTAGACAGGTAAAATTCCATTATTTTTGATTTATATGAAATTAAAGTTAAGCAGACACCGTCACAAGCAACTGACAAACCCATATCTTTTTTGGATACTTTAAGATTACTTTTTACAAAAATATTAAGACCCTTGGGTCTTTTAATAATTTTTGTGATAATACCTTGATTATAAATTATTCCATTAAACATGATTTCTATCTATATAATGTTATTCTGTCTTTTCGCAAATTTAGATTTAAATTAATCTTATTTGTATATTTTTGATTTAACTTTTTTAGACCACTAAATTTTAAATATTCTAAGCTTTTCGAAAGGGTTTTAGGACTTTTGAATAAATAAAATTTATTAAAAATTTTGTTCTTGATAAGGGTATTAGTTAGATCATTACCACCCTCTATTAGTAAATTCCTACACCCAAAATTATAAAGTTTTTTCAAAATTTCTTTAATATCAAATCTGTTATCCCTGCCAATTTTAGATTTGATTAAAATAATACCTTTTCTTCTAAATTTGGAAATTTTTGATTTATCAGCTTTATTATAAAATATTAAAGTATTTTTGTTATTTGAGGATTTAAATATATAACTATTAATATTAGAATTTAGTTCATTATCTAAAATAATTCTTTTAGGAGAAAAATTTTCCATACCTTTTAAACGACAATTTAATCTTGGATTGTCTTTGTTAAGAGTTTTATATGTAATCATTATGCAATCATTTTGATATCTCAACAAATGCGTAAATTGATCTGAATAAGCATTTGTAATTCTTTTTTGGGGTTTGCTGTAAATAATATTGTTTTTTGAAATAGCTACTTTACCAGTAACAAAAGGTAATTTCTTCTTTCTATTAAAAAAATAAGGATAATAAAAATTTTCAATTTTATTTTTTAACAATCCTTTTTTTACAATTATTTTTTTTGAATTTAAAATTTTAAAACTTTTATTTCTTACCCTTTTGTCTATATCTGTAACTCCATACAAAACTTCAGAAATTTTTGATTTTATTATCGAGTCAGTACATGGTGGCGTTAACCCATGGTGACAACATGGTTCTAAAGTAACATACATTTTTGAGCCTTTTAAATCTTCAAAACTATTTTTAATTGCATTAGACTCAGCATGTGGTCTTCCATTTAATGAAGTTTGACCTATAGAAATTATTTTATCATTTTTAACAATAACACACCCTACTGAAGGATTTGATCCTGTAAGGCCATGACGGGATCTAGCCAGTTCTAAGGCTATTTCCATATAAAATATATCTTTAGCTGTGAATTTATCTTTTTTTGTAGACATCAAGCCTGTCCACGAATTGCACAAAGTCTTTTTCTTCTCTGAAGTTTCTGTAAACTGAAGCAAATCTAACGTATCCAACCGGATCTAAATCCTTCAAACTATCCATAACCATAGTACCAATTGTATTAGTAGATATTTCACTCTGTCCAAGTTCTTCCAAAGATCTAGAAATATTACTAATAAATTTCTCTATTGTTTCTGTATCTATGGGTCTTTTTTTTAAAGCAATATAAATTGATTTAGATAATTTATCTCTATCAAATGGTGATTTTCTTCCGTTTTTTTTTACAACCATTAGTTCTCTGAGTTGGACTCTTTCAAAAGTTGTAAAACGAGCTCCGCAGACGCACAGTCTTCTTCTTCTAATAGCCGTACCATCTTCGGTTGGTCTCGAGTCGACAACCGAGGTCTCCCCTTTTTTACATATTGAGCAAATCATCTATTACAAATTCTTATATATCGGAAATGATGAAGTTAAAGAAATAACTTCATTTTTTACTTCATTTTCTATTTTGCTATTGTCTGTTGGATTTTCTGACAATCCTTTTAGAGTTTTTGTGATCAATTCACCTACAGTCTTAAATTCACTTAAACCAAATCCACGTGTTGTAGCTGCTTGAGTTCCCAATCTAATTCCTGAAGTAATCATAGGTTTTTCCGTATCAAAAGGAATACCATTTTTGTTACATGTAATATTTGCTCTAGACAAACTCTCTGCTGCAAGATTACCTTTTACATTATAAGGTCTTAAATCAACCAACATCAAATGCGTATCTGTTCCGTCTGAATAAATTTTAAATCCATTATTTTTTAAAGTTTCTGCCAACATCTTTGCGTTTGATAAAACAGATTTAATATAATCTTGAAATTCTGGTTGTAATGCTTCGAGAAATCCTGCTGCCTTTGCTGCAATGATGTGCATTAAAGGTCCACCTTGATATCCAGGAAAAACAGCTGTGTTAAATTTTTTAGCAAGATCTTCGTGATTGGTTAAAATTATTCCTCCTCTTGCACTTCTAAAAACTTTATGGGTTGTTGAAGTAACTACGTGAGCATAGTCACATGGATTTGGGTATCCTTTACCAGCAACTAATCCTGAGAAGTGAGCCATATCAACCATAAGATATGCTCCAACTTTATCTGATATCTCTCTAAATCTTTTAAAATCAATTACCCTAGAATAAGCACTTCCACCCGCAATGATTAGTTTGGGCTTATGTTCTAATGCAAGTTTTTCAACATTATCATAATCTATCAATTCAGATTCTTTGTCTACATCATAGCCTACAGCGTTAAACCACTTTCCAGACATAGAAATTTTTAATCCATGGGTAATATGACCACCTGAATTTAAACTCATACCCATGAATGTGTCACCCGGGCTTAACAAAGCTAAAAATACTGCCCCATTAGCTTGTGCACCTGAGTGTGGTTGTGCATTTGCAAATTTACAATTAAACAATTTTTTTAATCTTTCGATTGCAAGGTTTTCTGCTACATCAACGTGCTCACACCCATTATAGTATCTTTTACCAGGATAACCTTCGGCATATTTATTAGTTAAAACTGATCCTTGTGCCTCTAATACTGCTTGTGAGACTATATTTTCAGACGCAATTAACTCAATATGTTGTTGTTGTCTGATTAATTCATCTTTAATAGCTTTAAAAAGTTCTGGATCTTTCACAGATAAACTATCCTCAAAAAAACTCTTATAACTATCGTTTAAATAATTTTTTTCACTCGACATAATTATATTTTCTTAACTCTTCTCAAATGTCTACCACCATCAAATTTTGTATTTAAAAAAACTTTCACAAACTTTAAAGCATTTTTTTTGGTTATCAACCTAGACCCTAATGTAATGATGTTTGCATCGTTATGCAATCTGGATAATTTTGTTGATTTTAGATTAAAACATTGTGCAGCGCGAATATTTTTATGCTTATTTGCCGCAATATTCATACCAGTCCCAGATCCACATACTAAAATACCAACATTATTTTTATTGATTTTGACTTTTTTTGCAACTTTATGGGCATAGTCAGGATAATCTACACTGGTATTATCTTTAGGTCCAAGATCATCGAATTTTACTTTTTTATTTCTTAAATAATCTTTGATCGTTTCTTTTAATTTAAATCCAGCGTGATCTGATGAAATAAATATTTTTTTCAAGTTAGTTAAATTTATAATCTAAAACACAAGCAACTAAATGTATTCTATTCTCTTCTCCACCGTTAAATGCATTGTGATACTTAGTATTGTTCGTAACCCAAACCGAACCATCTGCTGGCATATGTTTTGCAACATTATCTATAACCATTAAACACCCAGGATTAGTTATGATAGGTATGTGCAATCTAGGTTCTGGATCTCTATGCCAACTTAAAGTTGATCTAGGTTCTTTTAAAAGTATTCTTACTCTACCAAGTTTATACTTTGCAGACAAAGCATCATAAACTTCCTTGAAATAAGTATTTTCATAATCTTTTATAAATTCTGAATAAGAAGACTCATCAATCGTTTCATCTCTTGTTACTTCTTTTCCCGACTTATCAGGCTTTGTCCAATATACACCTCTAGCTTTATTACCCTTAATTGAGTCAGGATCACCAGGTATTTGTGTTAATGATATTGCACCGAAATGCGTAACCCCAGCGTCTTCAAATTTTTTAATTTTAACTATTTGATGATAAGCCTCCTGTAATTTAGCTATATCAAATTTAATTTCTTGTTTTTGAAAATCACTAAAGTCTAAGACTCTTTCTTCTTTTTTAATATTTAAGTCTATTACTTTTGAAAATTCGTTGATCATCTTGATTGCTTTCTACCCTTTTTTTTATATATGTGTATATTACTTTTGTCGCAATTTGAAAGTAAATTAAAAGATGATTATTGGTAAATATCCTAGTCTAAGACTTCGAAGAAATAGAAAAGAATCTTGGTCAAGAAAACTAATTCAAGAAAATACCTTAAGTCCAAATGACTTTATTCTACCTATTTTTTTAATTGAAGGATCAAATAAAAGACAAGAGATTTCATCAATGCCGGGCGTTTACAGGTATACTATTAACCGTTTGAGCCAAATTGTGGATAAAGCATTAAAATTAGAAATACCAATGATAGCTCTTTTCCCTAAAACTAAAAATTCAAAAAAAGATGAATTGGGAACAGAATCACTGAATGAAAATAATTTAGTATGTAAAGCGTTACAAGAAGTCAAAAAAAGATACAAAAACCAAATAGGTATAATGTGTGATGTTGCCTTGGATCCTTACACATCACATGGTCATGATGGTTTAATCAAATCTAACACTATATTAAATGATAAAACAATTGATGTTTTGATAAATCAATCATTACTTCAAGCAGAAATGGGTTGTGATGTACTAGCTCCTTCGGATATGATGGATGGTAGAATAGGAAAAATAAGAAAAGCTTTAGATAAAAATAAATTCCAGAATATTCAAATTTTATCCTATGCAGCAAAATATGCATCAAGCTTTTATGGCCCCTTTAGAGATGCTGTAGGCTCAAAAAGCTCATTAAAAGGAGATAAAAAAACATATCAAATGGATTTTAGAAATTCTGATGAATCTTTAAGAGAAGTTGCTTTAGATATAAAGGAAGGAGCTGATATGGTTATGGTTAAACCTGGAATGCCATATTTGGATATAATTAAATCAATTAAAGAAAAATTTAAAATTCCAGTTTTTGCATATCAAGTATCTGGTGAGTACAGCTTAATGGAAAATGCTATCAATAAAAATCTTGTAAATAAAGATGCAGTGCATGAAAGCTTAATAGCTTTCAAAAGAGCTGGTGCAAATGCGATAGTAAGTTATTACGCTGATCGAATTGACAAAATAATAAAGTAATCACTTTAAAGTGCTAAGAAATAACAATCTATTATTTGGAAAATTAATATTGTTCGGTTTGAAAATTGTTTTATCAAGATAATCATTAACTAACTTCAAACCTTTTAATAAAATTTTAATATCTTTAACCTCTTTATCTTTTTCAATAAGAAAATTTGGAACATATTTTTTTTCATTTGATGATAAAACATAGTAAACAATTTCATTATTTTCAGTATCTTTCTCTACTAAGTTTTCTAATTCTAAATCATAACCTAATATTTTGAGTAATTCTAATTCCCAGAAAATATATTTTTTTAACCAATTTTTATATTGTAAAATTAAAAAAAAATTTTGAATTATGAAAAACACTTTTTCATTTGATTGTGCATCTGCTGTTAAAATTTTAATCAAATTCATTGCAGAAGTTAAGCATGATAATTTTTGTTTATCATCAAAATACAAAGGGCTGTAAGCGCTTAAAATTTCAACTTTGAAGTAGCCAATTCTATTTTCATTTTTTGAATTATAATTAACATGCAATTTATTTCCTATTTGTAGATAATTTTTAATTTTTTTTGATGTGCCACCAAATATGATACCTGATACTTTACCTTTTTCTTTGGTAAAAATTTCTACAATCAAAGAGTTTTCATTATATCTATTTTTACTTAACAAAAAACCTTCATCAGACCAATTCATATTATTTTATTGAAACTATTTAAACACTCTGTGGCAGCACTTTGTTCGGCATTTTTTTTTGAATTACCAATGCCAATAAAGTATTTTGTATTAGGTAATTTTACTCCCACTTTAAATACAGGTTTATGTCTTGGTCCAGTATTTGAGATTAATTTATATTTAGGAAGACTTTTAAATTTTTTTAATGTTTGTTCTTGTAACTTGGTTTTGGCATCAATTTCGGTAACAACGCTATCGCTAATTTTTACTTCCCACTTTTTTAAAATAAATTTTTCAACAATATTAAAACCTTTATCGAGATAAATTGCTCCTATTAATGCTTCGCAACTGTCTGCAATAATTTTATCCTCTATTTTGATTTTTTTATTTTTAGG
>CACDUV010000003.1 GCA_902556065.1 uncultured Pelagibacteraceae bacterium | reverse complement strand
TTCTTCTTCTTTTTTATTTCTTTCCTTTTTAGGAACCGCTTTATTTGGATTATTTCCATTTGCAGGCATAGGGATTAAATCATTTTCACCTAAAATTCTTGCAACTCTTGTTGTTGGTTTAGCACCTTGACCTAACCAATATTTGATTCTTTCAGCTTCAAGACCTACTCTTTCTTTTTTATCTTTAGGAAGTAGTGGGTTAAAAAAACCAACCTTTTCTATAAATCTTCCATCTCTTGGGAAACGACTATCAGCCACAACAACTTTGTAAACTGGTCTCTTTTTAGTGCCTCCCCTTGATAATCTTAGTTTTAACATTTGTTCTCCTTATTTTATTATTTTAGTTTATTAAATAGCTCTGGTGGTATCCCTTGATCAGACATACCTTTCAGATTTCCTTTTGACATCTTTTTCATCATTTCAGACATCATTTTAAATTGCTTAAGCAATTTATTGATAGTGGCTGGATCTGTACCAGAGCCATTAGCAATTCTTTTTTTTCTTGAACCATCAATTACTTTCGGATTCTCTCTCTCTTTTTTTGTCATTGATAAAATTATAGCTTCGTTTTTTGTAATAATACTCTCATCAATACCAGCTGAGTCCATTTGAGATTTAATTTTTGATACTCCAGGCATAAATGACATAATCCCTTCAATGCCTCCCATTTTTTTCATTTGTCTTAATTGTGAAAGGTAATCCTCCATAGAGAATTGACCTTTTTTTAAATTCTCTTCAGCTTTTTTAATATTCTCTTCACCTAAATCTTGAGCAGCTTTTTCTACAAGAGATACTATATCTCCCATTCCTAAAATTCTATTTGCTATTCTATCTGGATGAAATACCTCAAAATTTTCTATTTTTTCACCTATACCCAAAAATTTTATTGGAACATTTGATACATATTTCATACTAACTGCAGCTCCACCTCTGGCGTCACCATCGGCTCTAGTTAATATTATTCCAGACAAGTTAACTGTATTTTTAAACTCTTTTGCAACCGAAGCCGCAACTTGACCCGTAAGAGAGTCTGCTACGAGAAAAGTTTCTGCTGGATTAATTATGCTCTCAATTTGTTTAATTTCGCTCATCATTTGTAAATCAATTTGAGTTCTTCCAGCTGTATCAAATAAAATTATATCTGCTCCATTTAAATTTGCTGCACTCATAGCTCTTTGGCAAATATCAGTTGGTTGTTGGCCTTCAATAATAGGAAGTGTCAAAATATTATTCTGTTCACCTAAAGATTTAAGCTGTTCTTGTGCTGCTGGCCTATAAATGTCCAAACTGACCATCATCACTTTTTTCTTTTTATTATCTTCTAAATATTTAGCTAATTTTGCAGTCGAAGTTGTTTTACCTGAACCCTGCAAACCAACCATCATCATAGGAACTGGCGGTACAGCATTTAAATTTATATCTGCATTGCTTGATCCTAATAAGTTTACTAACTCGTCGTAAACTATTTTTACAACCATATCTCCAGGGGAAGTTGATCTTATAATTTCCTGTCCTAAGGCTTTAGGTTTTACGTTTTCAATAAATTCTTTTGCAACATCTAAAGAAACATCTGCCTCAAGCAATGCTTGCCTGATGCTTCTTAAACCCTCATCTACTTGAGCTTCATTTAGAGAAGGTGCTTTTTTTAAAGAAGAAAAAATTTCTTCAAATTTATTTGTTAAATTTTCAAACATACATTTTTTTGTTACGCATAGCAGTAACGCACTAGTGGGCGAACTCTCGCTGACTAGTGTCGATCTCTTTGTTGCCAAAGACACCGCAAAGTTAATGTTTTTGCGGAAACGGCAACAACCTATAATAGAGGTTCAAAAAGTCAATAAATAAGTTAAATATCTAATTATGAATATTAAAGCATTTAAAATGGACGGTTTAGGCAATGATTTTGTAATTATTGATAATAGAGAAAAAGTTACAAATCTTACTAAGGATCAAATAATTAAAATTTGTGACAGAGACTTTATAGGATGCGATCAACTTATATTTATTAATAAAGACCAAAATTACGATGCTTCTATAGAATTTTTTAACTCTGATGGTGGGGTTTCTGGTGCTTGTGGAAATGGCACAAGGTGTGTGGCTGAGCTATTGGGAAAAGAGAAAAACAAAAACACTATTACTTTAACGACTTTATCTGGCCATTTAAAATCTCATATATTAGGAGAAAAATTAGTGTCTACAGAAATTGGCTTGGGTAGAACTAAATGGAATGAAATTCCATTATCTGAAGAATTAGATACGACAAACTTAAACATAAAAATTTTTGACACAAATAATAACGAATTTTTTGGAGGAACAGCTGTTAATGTGGGAAACCCCCATATAATTTTTTTTGTGGAAGACAATGAACAATTTGCAATAGAAAAAATTGGTCCAGAGATAGAAAATCACAAACTGTTTCCAGAAAAATGTAACGTTACAGTAGCAACAATAGTAAACAAAGAATTAATAAAAGTTAAAGTCTGGGAAAGAGGAGCTGGTTTGACAAAGGCATGTGGGACTGCAGCTTGTGCCACAGCCTATGCTGCTAACCAAGCAAGACTTGTAAGTAATAAAGTTGACATTGAGTTTTCTACTGGAAAATTGACGATATCTATTGATGAAAATAAGAGTATCCACATGAAAGGTCCTGTTTCTGATATAAAAAAAATTAATATAGAAATTTAATGGGAATTTTTGAAAAATTTAAATCAGGATTTAAAAAAAGTGCTTCAGCTTTTACATCAGGCTTAAGAGATATAGTTGTCAAAAAAGAAATTGATGACAAAACTTTGGACAGAATTGAAGATTATTTAATTCAATCAGATGTTGGAGTAGCTTCTGCCTCTGAAATTAGAGAAATAATCTCAAAAACAAAAATCGATCCAAACAAAGATTTAACTATTGAGATAAATAATATTCTTAAAAGCTACATCATTTCAGTAATGAAACCTCTAGAAAATAGTGAATTTTTTAAAAATAAAGAAAAACTTAATGCCATTTTAGTTTCTGGAGTTAACGGTGTTGGTAAAACAACAACCATTGGAAAAATTAGTAAAATATTAAAAGAAAATGGAAATAAAGTTATGTTGGCTGCATCAGATACATTCAGAGCTGCTGCCATAGAGCAATTAGAAAATTGGGCAAAAAAAATTGATGTTGAAATTACAAAATCTTCACAAGGTTCTGATCCTGCATCTGTAGCCTACAAGGCAATAGAAACTTCTTTATCAAATAATTTTAATCAAGTTTTAATTGATACTGCTGGAAGATTACAAAATAAAAAAAACTTGATGGAAGAATATAAAAAAATAGCAAACGTGACCAAAAAAATAGATGAAAGTGCACCTCATGATGTAATTTTAGTTTTGGATGCAACTTCAGGTCAAAACGTTATAAATCAAGTTGAAGAATTTAATAAAATTATTCCAATTACAGGCTTAGTAATGACAAAATTGGATGGAACGGCTAAAGGGGGAATACTTCTAGCTGTAGCTAAGAAGTATAAAATCCCAATAATTGCACTTGGTTTAGGAGAAAAGGAAGATGACCTACAAATTTTTGAGGCTGAAAAATTTGCTGATGCGTTTACACAAATTAATTAATTAAAGTACTTGATATTAAAGGTTTATAGAAACTACAACTATAATTATCCTTAAATCTGTAGTGTCCACAATCCTTTGCAATAGAGGAAATTATAAAATCAAATTTTCCATTAGTTGGATATAAATCTAATTTTTTTTCAACAATATCATATTTAAAATTTATTCTTAAACTTTTGACAGCACTTATCATGACTAATGTTTTGTTATCCTTTAATAAATAATAAGCAAAATCATCTGGAAAGACTGGAAAATTATATTCCTTTAAGAAATTTTTTGCTTTCCTTGGAAACCAATCATAGGATATCAGTGGTGAAGATATTTGTGTTTTGTAATCATAAATATAAAGATCTTTAGGGAAGTCATTTATATAGTTACTAACTTCACCTTTAGCCAATATAGCCTTTTCTCTTGGTTTAAAATACAAAGCAAAATTTTCATCATGTGAGTTCATCTGATCAATAAAAAATAAATTTTCAATTGAAGATAAATTTTCTTTGGAAAAAGAATATCCTGAAATAAGAAAAGTAAAAAAAATACAAGTAAATAATTTCTTCATAATTAGAAATTAATTAAAATTTTTGGAATAAAATTGTTTTGATTGTGGCTTAATTTAAACTTTTTATAAATGAACCAAGTTGAAAAACCATATTATTGTCAAATTCCATCATATGATCGTCATGTTTAGTAAAATAAGAAGACTTTGGATCATTTGCTAAATCAAACATCTTCTTTCCCATTGAAAATGGAACAATTTGATCTTTTTCACCATGCATAACTAAAACTGGAATATTGATATTTTTTATTTTTTCATCATTTTTATATTTATCTTTCAATATTAAAGAAACAGGAATGTATGGATAAAAACTCTTAGCTGCTGCAACCATTGAGGTGAAAGGTGTTTCTAAAATTAAACCTGCAAATTTTTTATTTTGGGAAATCTCTGTTGCAATTCCTGTACCAAGAGATTCGCCATAAATAATTAAATCATTATCACTTAAACCTTGATTTTTGAGCCAGTTAATTGCACTTTTTCCATCTTCGTATAAAGCATCTTCAGATGGTTTTCCTAAATTTCCACTAAATCCTCTCCAAGCAATAATCAAAAAATTCACATCCATATTTTTAAAATGATTTAATTTATGAATTCTATTTTCAAGACTTCCTGCATTCCCATGAAAATAAACAATAGTTTTAAATTTTTTCAAATCTTTTTTATGAAACCATCCTAAAAGGCTAATATTATCTGTAGTTTGAATTCTAACTTTCTCTATTTCTACCTCTATCTTGTCACCTGAATAATTATTCTCTTGAGGATGATACATTAGGTTTCTTTGGAATATAAAAAGATAAGCCAATAAAAATAAATATATTACTAAGATAGCAAGAATAATTTCCAAAAATAAATTCCTACGTTTTATTTTCATATTTTTTTTTATTTAATATTAAAAAAAATATATAAGAAATAATACTTAAGATTAAAAAAACTGAAAAAGCTGATCTAAAGGCAAATATTTCTGTGTGACCCATACTTTTAACAATATCTATTACAGAGCCCATTAACCATTGCATTATGAATGTTCCTGCAAATATTAATAAATTAAATGAAGTTAGTGCTTTACCTGCAGAATAGCCTGAAAAAGCTAAGCCAACAGCGGGTTGTGTGACAGATAAAAAAATTGAACTGAGAATAAATAGAGTAAGATAAAAAGCACCAGCTTTTGGTCCTAAAATTATTATTGTTAACATAACTGAAAAACCAATTGGTAAACCCAATCTAAGAATTTTTGTTGCACTAAAACCGATACTTGAAATCTTCGGTAAAAAATAACCCCACAAAAAAAAGGATACTAGCATAGTAACATTAATCCAAAATAATCCTGTAGCGCTCTGAAGAGGTGTATAACCAGCGACTCTAATCATCCATGGGCCTGCCCATAAAGTTTGAATAGCCATTAAACCCCCATAGTTAAACAAACCCATTGGAATTACACTTATAAAAAATCTGTTTTTCCAAACCTTAGATAAAGTTCCTGTATTACTTGGTTCTTCTAACTCATTGACTCTAGTCAAATTCCATTTTGGAATAAAA
This sequence comes from uncultured Pelagibacteraceae bacterium, assembly GCA_902556065.1. Taxonomy (GTDB): domain Bacteria; phylum Pseudomonadota; class Alphaproteobacteria; order Pelagibacterales; family Pelagibacteraceae; genus Pelagibacter. The sequence continues at coordinate 74,360 of CACDUV010000003.1, read as the reverse complement.
ACTAACATCAAAACAATACTAATTAAAATTAAGATTGTGATACCACCAAATATCCATCGCCACCCAACACTAGGTAATAAAAGTTGTACAGGCAGTGTGGATGATAAAAAACCTAATGATGCAATCATTAACATCCACGAGTTAGCTCTTTGCTGTTGGTTTTCTGCATACCATATTCTATAACCAGTTAATGGAGCCATCAAACAAGCACTTACTCCTATGCCAATTAAAATTCGTGAAATTAATAATCCTGAAAAACTTTCAGCTAAAGCAAATGATCCTGTTCCAACCAACGCAATTAGTAAAAAAGAAGAGACAATTTTTTTTGGTCCATATTTATCTAGTAAATATCCAAGCGGAATTTGCATACAAGCAAAGCCTAAAAAATAACCTCCAGCCAACAAACCTAAATCTGCTGCTGATAAATTAAATTCTAAGGTTAATGTTGGAGAAAGTGTTGCGGTAATTGCACGTAACAAACATGATAAAAAATAACCAAATGCAAATACAAAAAAAACAATAATAGCCTGTTTTTTTTGTAAGATATAATTTTCCATTAATTAAAAGTTTAAAGATATATCTCTATGAACTGAGTTACACCTTGCAACAAATTTAGCTTGATCTTTAGTTAATCTGTTTTGAAGTCTTAGACCAATGTTATGTTTAATAACGTCATTATATTTAATTAATTCAGGTAACAAATTTTCATTAGCCTCATTTCTCCATGAAACTTCTAAATTAAAGAGACCAAATGTTTCTGAAATTATTTCAGTTAATTTCTGCTCATCTACCTCATCATTATCTATAACTGATATTAGATCATCTAATTTATTTGCAAATTCTTCAGTTCCAGAAATTTCTCCTAATTTTTCAAAAAGTCCATCAATTACTGAGATAGCATTTTGATAATTTTTATTGTCTATAGTATATTTTAATTCTTTTATTTCTGGTGAAAGCTCTTTTAACTTTTCATTGTCATTTATAAATATTACTATTTGATCTAAAGCTTCATAAGCTTCATCAACATTTTTTCTGTATCTCTTTGTTCTTGTATTTTTAGCTTTGAGTAATATTTCAAAGTCTCCATTTTTAGCTTTCCAGGTTTCAGGAACTTTATTTTGAAGTTCTTTAATTTCTAATTCGTAGTTCTCAATTTTTAATTCTAGTTTATTTTTATCAGTTAAATTATCATCATCTAAATTTCTGATTTCAGCTTTTGTCTTTTTAATCTTCTCATCTATTTTTCTAATTTTTTTCTCAATTTTTCTTACGCTGAAATGTAGGTCTCTATAATCTTTAGTAAATAATTGATACTCTTCCTCGGTTTTTTGGAGTTTTTTAACTATAGCAAAAGTTCCTAATGCACTATCAAAATGCTCCTCAAAAATATCTAATTTGTCGATTGGAAGATTTGTAGGAGTTAATTTTTGCATATCTTTTATTGCGTTTGTTATTCTTTGCTCTTCATTGTTGTAAATTGCAAATTTGTATTCCTGCAAACAATGTTGAAGCTTTGGATTCATTGGTGGTGGAGCAACATTTGATGTTAAATATGTTCTAGCTGGTAAATAATTTACTAATGATGGGTAAAAACCAACAATTCCTAGACCAATTAATTGTAAAACAATAAATGGAACAACTCCCTTCCAGATATTTAAAGTGGTAACAAGTTTTGAAGCCACTCCTTTTAAATAAAATAATGCAAATCCAAATGGTGGGGTTAGAAATGAGGTTTGTAAATTTACCCCAATCATTACACCAAGCCATATTGCACTAACATTAGCTCCTGGTTCAGCCAGTAATATTGGAGCTATGATAGGAACTACAACTACGGCTATTTCGATGAAATCGAGAAAGAAACCTAACAAAAAGATCACTGCCATTACAACAATAAACTGTGTCCAAAATCCTCCTGGTAAATCTTGCAGGAAATCTCTTACTAATTCTTCACCACCAAATGCTCTAAATCCAGAGGTTAACATTGCTGCACCTAATAAAATTATAAATACCATCGAAGTAGTTACACATGTTTCAGTAACAACTTCTCTCAAAACATTTTCAACTTTATATGCTCTCCAAAAACTCCAAATTATCCCAATTAAAAAAGTAATTGTAAAAAATCCTGCAATAAAGATTGCTGCAAGATCTCTAGTTTCTACAGCCTTGATATTTAAATTATAGTTCTTTGATAAAATATAAATTGGAATAACCGATAAAATTGCAATTATAATAGGATAATAAGCATCTTTTTTTCCTTTATGTAATCGATAGCCAGCCATCATAGTTGCACCTATTGCTCCAATAGATCCAGCTTGATTAACAGTTGCAATACCTAAAAGTATAGATCCTAGAACCGCAAAAATTAATGCAAGTGGTGGAATAATTACCATGAAAACCTTAATCCAAAATTTTGAGTCAAAATTTCCTCTAAATGGAACAGGAGGAGCTGCCTTAGGATTTAATCTTGCATATACAAATACATAAAGCATATATAAGCCAACTAATACTAATCCAGGTAGTAGCGCTCCAAGAAACATATCACCAGCAGAAGTAGAACCTACTCTAAATTCTCCAGGCATATTAAATTCACCAGTTAAAATTTTGTAATCAGTTTGACGCATAGTGTTTGCAACATCTGCTGCACTAGCTAATTGATCAGCTATAATAATTAATACAATTGAAGGCGGTATAATTTGACCAAGTGTTCCTGAAGAACAAACGATTCCACTTGCTAGACTTTTGTCGTACTTATTATTAAGCATTGTAGGTAATGATATTAATCCCATTGCAATTACTGTTGCTCCAACAATACCCGTTGTCGCTGCAAGTAATGCTCCAACAAAAATTACTGATATTCCTAGACCTCCAGGGATCGGACCAAATAACTGTCCCATTGTAACTAAAAGATCTTCTGCGATTTTTGATTTTTGTAACATGATCCCCATGAAAATAAATAAAGGAATTGCAATTAAGGTATCGGTTTCTACATCCCAATAGTTACTCCTAAAGTTAGTAATACCGGCGGTTAACCATTCTTTAGGGCCATCAACAGCAAAATAAGCGCTACTATCTCCTGCAAACAAATAACCGAAAAAAGCTGCAAGCCCAATTGAAATTATTGCTGATCCGGGTAGAGCAAAAGCTACTGGGAAACCAGAGGCTAAAGCGCCAATCATTATAATTACAAGTAAAGCTAAAAATAAATGTTCCATTATCTATTTCTTTAAAAGTTTATGACTGCTACTCATAAAGTAACTAGTAAATTGAGTTAACATACTTACAGCAAATACAGCTAAATAAACTGCCATTAGATAAAGTAGATACAATCCATTTGAACCTTGTTGAGTAATCTCAAACGAAATTACAGGACCATTAATAATACTGGCTTTACCTCCCATGCCTAAAAAAATAACTATTAAACATAAAGGAATACCTAAAATTAGAGATCCAATTGCATTGGTCCATGCCTTTTTACGTTCACTAAAACCAGTATAAAGAACGTCAACTCTTACATGGCCCTCATGAATTAACGCATATGCACTGGCAAATAAATAAAGGGCTGCATACCAAAAACGAACAAGATCTCCCTGAAATGCCTGTTCATACTGAAATATGAATCTTGAAAGAACTATTAAAAATTCACTTCCGACAACTAAAACTGCTAACCAAATAAACCCTACAGATCTAGTAAAATAACCAATTACAAAAGAGGCTAATATTAAAGGAAAGTGAATATATGTAATTCTGAAAGCAGGTTTTACTAAATTAATTTTAACTTGTTCCCCAAAGATTGGCTCAACTAATTTTTCCACAACCATAAATGAGATTAAAAAATCTCCTACTCCAACAATTAATACTGCCCAAAAAGAGGATCTTACAACGTAGGCTGTAATTTTTGTTAAGATCTCAGAATCTGTTTGCAATGTTTGTTTTATAGACTTCAAAACAAAAAATATAACTACTATAAAAGAAGCAAAATAAAATAGTAATTGAGTATATGATAAGTTTATTGCAAGCCCCTCTAAAGGCTTATTTAATTTTTTAAATCCAAATAATTCATAATGAGCAAAAAGCTTTTTAACTCCTGGCCATTCAAACCAAACTGTTAAAACATTATTTATTAAAAAAACTAAAGTTAAAGCTAAGATAGAATAACTAAATATCCTAATTAAAATAGATAAGTTATTTTTCTCAACCATATTTAAAATCTTTAAGTGATATATAAAAAGAGGGCCCATTTAAGGGCCCTCTAATATTAATTAGAATTAAATTATACTCCTAATGCTCTGTTTCTTTGAGCAACATACGGCCCGTCAGACAAGTTTGTCCAAGCACCAATTTCCTTACGACCTTTAACAAAGGCAGCATGTACTTTCTTAGCAAGAGCACTATGTTGTTGTACTTCATCAAAAACTTCAGCAGCACCTTTAGCGAAAGCATCATAAACTTTGTCATTAAACTTCTCTAGTTTAACTCCGCTTTCGTTAACCAAACGCGCTAGTGCAGCTCCGTTTTTAGCATTGTATTCAGCCATTGTAGTTGTGTCAGCCCAATCACACGCAGTTTTAATAATTATCTGGTCTGATTTTGACAAACTAGTAAACCAAGATTTATTAACTCCACAAGCTAGTGTAGATCCTGGTTCGTGCATTCCTGGATAGTAATAATACTTAGCAGCTTCCTGGAACTTCATAGCTTCATCATTCCATGGTCCTACCCATTCAGTTGCATCAATTGCACCTGACACAAGGTTTTCATAAATTTGTCCGCCAGGAAGTGAAATTGGAGAACCACCAAGTTTTCCAAGAACCTGTCCACCTAATCCAGGCATACGCATTTTTAAACCTTTAAAGTCATTAGCTGATCTAATTTTTTTATTAAACCAACCACCCATTTGCACTCCAGTATTACCGGCAGCAAAACTTTGTGTTCCAAAATCATCAGTCAATTCATCCCACAACTCTTGTCCACCAGCATATTTTAACCACGCATTCATTTCAGCATATGTAAAACCAAATGGAACGGCAGTAAAATATCCAAATGCAGGGTGTTTTTTAACCCAGTAGTAATCAGCACCGTGATACATTTGAGAGTTACCTGAAGCAACTTCGTCAAATGAGTCAAATGCTTTTACCCTTTCATTAGCAGCGTAATAAGTAACTTGAATTCTACCGTCACTCATGTCGCTTAATCTTTGAGCAAGTCTTTGTGCACCAGTTCCTAAGCCTGGAAAATCTCTAGGCCAAGTAGCTACCATAGAAGCTTCAATTCTTTCTTTGGCAACAGCTGGAGCAGATAAAGCAACAGCAGCAACACCAGTTGCAGCTGCAGTTTTAAAGAACTTACGTCTTGAAGGTGATCTAGATACCTTCAATGATTTTTTTTCTTTAATCATCATTATCTCCTCTTCTTCGTTAATTAACTATAATAGTTAATTACAAATGAGGGTTTAAGTCTAGATCAAAAATATGTTTAGAGATGGTCTTACAATCTGAGGTAGTAAATTTAGCTATGATTAATTTATTTTTTATCAAAAAAGGCTTCGTAGAGCATCATCGATATTGCAAGTATCATCAATATATAAACTGGTAATACATCCAAGAAACCTATCATCATAGATCTTGTTAGTGTTGTTGCTAAACCCACAAGAAAAAAAATTGCAAAAGAAAGTCCTATTAGTGTTACAAGTTTATTCATTAAATTTCTCACTTTCCTTTTCAAGCCAACTGGAAACTCCTAAGAAACGATTATCGTCATATTTCTCTCCAATAACTTGAATGCCTAATGGTAAATTATTTTCACCCTGAAGTAAAGGAAGTGAAATACAAGGAGTGCCTAGGTAAGACCAAACTTTATTGAAATCAGCCGATCCAGTGCTCTTCAGACCTTTTAAAGCAACACCTGGACTGGATGGGGATAAAACTCCATGATAGTCCTCAAATACTTCTTTATATGAGTCATAACTTCTGTTCATGAAATCTATTGCTTCAGCATATTCTTTTGCAGTATGTTTTCTTCCGTTTGCAATTGCATTTTGCATAATTTTGGAAAGTTTTGATTTATAATGTTTGTAATAATCACTAAAATTATTAGCTAAATCAGTTTCATAAATTATTTGATGATATTTATGGATATCCTTGAAATAAGAAGGCGTGTCATGAATTTCAATATTTTTTTTAAATGACTTTATAAAATATTCAAAAGCTTCTTTAGACTTTTTATCAATTGTTTTCCAAAATCCTGTTTTATAAAAAATAAATTTAGGTTCATACAAAGGACCCTTTTTTACTGTATCAACCATATTATTTGAAGAATAATAAACAGTAGCAGGGTCATGGGAATCTTTTTTAATTAATTCTTTAACTAAATAAGCTATATCCTCAACAGATTTTCCAAAAACTCCTAAGTGATCAAGTTTTTCTGAAGTCTTTAACACTCCATTCCTTGAAATTAAACCATATGAAGGTTTGTATCCAACAACACCACAATAAGATGCTGGTCTAATTATTGAGCCACCTGTTTGAGATCCAATTGAAAGTGGAGCCATATAAGATGCAATCACTGCAGCAGAACCGCTTGATGATCCTCCTGGTGTTCGTGAATAATCATGTGGGTTTTTTGTTTTAGATGGATTTAAATATGCTAATTCAGTAGTCACAGTTTTTCCCATCACAATAGCCCCTGAAGAATTTAGTAAATCTATTATTTCTGCATTTTGTGAGTAAGATTTACCTTTTCTTATTGATGTTCCGCATTCAGTTGGCATATCTAGAGTGCCAACAATATCCTTAACAGCGACAGGAATACCGTGTAATGGTCCAATAGGCTTTCCAGATTTTTTATATTCATCTGACTCTTTGGCTTTTTCTAATAATAATTCTTTATCAAAAAAAGCCCAAGCATTTATATCTTTCTCAAACTTATTAATTCTCTCTATATATGCTTCGCATATTTCCACAGAAGTAATTTGAGAGTTTGAAATTTTATCTATTAATTCTTGAACAGAAAAATTTATGATTTCATTCATCAAGTTAATTTGCAAATAATTTCTCAGGTAACCACAAAGCTATACCTGGAAATAAATACATCAAAACCATTCCAAAAATAACAATTGCCAAGAAAGGCATGATCCCTTTAAATATCTCAATTAATTCAACATTTTTAGATTGTACACCTTTCAAGTAATAAGCTGACATAGCCATGGGGGGTGTTAAAAATGATGTTTGTAAATTTAGAGCAATTAACATTGCAAAAAAATAAGGATTCACTCCAAAAAATTCTACTAAAGGTAAAAATATAGGTACAAATATAATTAATATTTCAGTCCACTCTAATGGCCAGCCCAATAAGAAAATTATAATTTGTGTAATTACCAAAAATTGCCAAGGTTTTATATCCATTGATTTAAAAAAATGCTCAAATACTTCATGTCCACCTAAATATGAAAATACGGAAGCGAATGTCCAAGATCCAATAAATAACCACATAATCATTGCTGTAGTTTTTGCAGTGAGAAAAACAGATTCTTTAAAATTTTTCCATTTAAGGGATTTATAAAAGAAAGATAAAACTAATGCTCCAAAAGCTCCAACACCTGCTGCTTCTGCAGGAGTAGCCAAACCAGCAAGAATACTTCCTAATACTAAAATGATTAATGAAAATAATGGTAAAAATGAAACCAAAACTTCTTTCAAAATCACTGATCTTGGAGGGATTTCTTCTTTAGGAGGCTTGGGTGCAACTGATGGGTTAAAATAGGCCAAAATTATTGCATATAAAATATATAAACCCGCTAACATCAAACCAGGAAATATTGCTGCAGCAAATAATCTTAATGGAGATAACTGAGCAATTACCGCATAAACAATAAGCATAATACTAGGAGGAATTAAAATTCCTAAACATCCTCCAGCACATATTACTCCTGATGCAAATTTTTTATCATAACCAGCTTTCACCATTGCAGGCCAGGCAAGCAAACCCATTAAAGTCACAACTGCTCCAATTATTCCCGTTGCCGTGGAGAATAATGTGCAAGTAACTAAGGCTGCGACTGCCATCGAAGCTGGCAGTGAATGAGATGCAAGTCTTATTGCATAAAACAATCTTGCAACTATACCTGCTCTTTCAACTAAATAGCCCATAAATAAAAATAAAGGCACTGCGGTGAGGACATGGTTATCCATGACAGAGTAGGTATTTGAAACAAATAAATTAAATATCCTATTATCAAGTAGGTGATCCATTCTTGACGGATCAAAATATGCATAATACCCAAATCCTAAACCCATTGCCATTAAAGTAAATGCAATAGGAAATCCTAGTAATACAGCAAACAGAAATATCACCATCATTAAAATTGCAATTTCTGGATTTGTTAGACTAAACAACATCTATTTTTTCTTCCTCTTTAGATTTTCTCATTAAAATTTTCTCTGTTTCTTCTGCACCAGCATCTCTTTCTGGCCAATGTCCAGTTCTAATACAAATAATTGCTCTAAATACTTCACCAATTCCTTGGAGTGTAAGAAGTATCCCAGATAATGGAATTAATGATTTTGCCATATAAATTTGAATTTGTGCTGGACTATTCCAGCTTGTTTCTTTCACCATCCATGCTTTAGCTGCATATTCATATCCATAAAATGCAAGTGCAATTACACCTGGGAAAAAGAATATAAAATAAAGTATTAAATCAATCCATCCTTGAACTCTAGTTGGAAACAACCTGTAAATAACATCACCTCTTACATGAGCCTCTGTTGCTAATGTATAAGCCCCAGCCATCATAAATATCGCTCCGTACATTTGTAGACTAAAATCAAAATTCCATAAGGTGGGAGCATTAAATGCGTAAGCCATGATTACTTCGTAACATGTTCCTCCCATTAAAATTACTATGCACCATGAGAAGGCTTTTCCCATTGAAGAACTTAGTGTATCTGCAAATTTTATATAAGAGTACATATTATTCTAGCTTATCTTAATTTTCTTAATTAATTCAATTAAAAAAAAGGGGGCTAAAAAGCCCCCTTAATTTTTTATATTTTTTAACTTAGATTTTAACTTTCGCTAACGGACCAAACTCATTTTCATAAGCTAGTCTATAGTTAGGCTGATTCATTAGTAAGTATTTCATTACTCTTTTTGCATAAGCTTTTTGTGAATCAACAATCTTCTTAAAGAATGGATCTTTAGAAGAGAAATCACCTACAACTTTATCCCAACCTTTTAACTGCTCTGCTAAAATAGCATCTGAAGTTTGGTAAACGTTTACTTTATGCTCATTCATCAATTTTGATAAATCAGCTGAGTATCTTACCAAAGCTTTAAAGTAGTTAGCAGTATTTGCTGCATACGAAGCATTTTTTAATATTGCTTGGTTTGCAGGAGATAAGCTATTAAATGTTTTTTTGTTGATAGGTATTTCAAACATCTCTTGTGATTGGTGGAAAGATCCTAAGTGATAATGCTTAGAAACATCTTGCATACCAAATTGAGAGTCTGAAGTAGGGTTGTTAAACTCAGCAGCTTCAATCAAACCAGTTTTCATAGCTGGCTGAATTTCACCACCTGGTAATTGTCTAACTACCATACCCATTGCAGTAAGAACGTTAGTTGCAAGACCAACTGTTCTATACTTCATTCCTTTAACATCACTTACTTTAGTTACGTTCTTTTTGAACCAACCAAAAGGTTGAGCTGGCATTGGCATCGCAAAAACACCAACATAGTCATATCCAACTTTTGCTAATGTTTCTTCATACAATGCTCTTCCGCCACCTTCTTCCATCCAAGCCATTACTTCTTGAGATGAAAGACCATAAGATGGTCCTGTTCCAAAAAGTGATGCAGCTGGATTTTTACCATACCAGTAAGCAGTTACCCAGTGACCCATATCAAGCACACCATCACTTACTGCTTGACCGATTTCACCAGTCTTTACAACTGCACCAACCGGCTGTAAATCAATTTTTAGTTTTCCACCCGACATATCACTGACCATTTTGCAGTAGTCACCAGCCATCTCAAAAAAGATGTTAGCTCCACTTGGCCAAGCTGCTTGCATTTTAAGGGTAATATGACCATCTCCCAAAGCAAGATTTGGCATGGCTACTGCTGCTGCTGTTGCTGCACCAGTTGCTGCCGCTGCTTTGAAGAACTTTCTTCTTGAAGGAGTTTTAGAACTCCTCAATGATTTTTTATTTTTAATCATCTTATTCTCCTCTAGTTAATTAACTGTTGGGAAATTAAGCATATTTTTAGATTAGAGTCTTTCTAAAAAGTGCCTTAGAACGGCTCTAAAGTAATTTTTTTTCAATTCTTAGTAGAATTACAAAATTAAATTAATTTATTTAATCGATTGAGACTTTAATTTACTTTGTTGATACAATTTCCAGTTCTAAAAAACTCATCTAGATTATCAATTGCTAAATTTCCCATCGCAATCCTTGTATCTTTTGTTGCACTCCCAAGATGAGGTAAAACAAAAGCACTTGGTATTTTTAAATAACCAGGATTTAAATTCGGTTCATTTTTATAAACATCTAATCCTACAGCATAAATTTTTCTTCTATTTAATGCATCAATCAAAGCCTCATCATCAACTATGTCACCTCTAGCAACATTAGTTATCACAGCACCTTTTGGAAAATACTCAACAGTCTCTTTATTAATTAAATTCTCTGTTTCTTTAGTTGCTGGACAACAAATTGACAAAACATCTGAGACCGCAAAAAGACTCTTTATACTGTCATGATACGATGCACCTTGCTCTTTATCTTCACTTAATTTGGAACGATTGTGGTAATGAATAACCATACCTAAAGATTTTGCAATTTTTGCAATTTTTTGGCCAATACGCCCCATACCCAGAATTCCTAATCTTGTTCCTGTTAATTGTTTTCCTATTAAATAATCTGCAGACCATTTCCATCCACCCTCTCGAGCAGATTCAATTCCTTCAGAAGCTCTTCTGCAAGCTCCCAAAATTAATAAAATTCCAATTTCTGCTGTAGCATCTGATAAAACTTCTGGTGTATTTGTTACTGCTATATCTCTATTCTTTGCTGCTTCTAAATCAATGTTTCCAAATCCTACTGCAAAATTAGAAATTATTTTAACCGAATCTGGCAATTGATTGATTGTTTCTGCATCTAATTTTTCAGTTAGTGATGATAATATGCCATCAAATCCTTGGCTCATTTCAATAATTTTTTTTTGTGAATAAAGTTCATCATTACTATTAAATTTAGCATCAAATAACTTAGATGCTTTGTCTTCACTTTCTCTGATCAAGCGTCTTGTAATTAAAACTTTTTTCATAATTTCTATTTTAAAATTTCAGGTTTTGGTCCACCTGTGTACCAATCTAAAACTTCAATTGTATGTAATATAGGAACTTTTGTACCATGAGCGATTTGGGTAATACAACCAATATTTCCAGTAGAAATAAAATCTGGATTTAAACTTTCAATATTATTTACTTTTTTCTTCAATAATTGTTTTGCAATTTTTGATTGTAATATGTTGTAAGTGCCAGCTGATCCACAACATATATGTCCTTCAGGAATTTCCATAATTTCATTTTTAGTTTTCTCAAGTAACGAAACAGGCTGAGAATGAACTTTTTGACCATGCTGCATAGAACACGCAGAGTGATAAGCTACTTTATATTTTTTTCCTTTATCTTTAATATCAAGTTTTAAACTTTCAAATATATATTCTGATATATCTTTTGTAAGCTCTGATATTACTTTTGCTTTTTTACTTAATTCTTTGTCTTCACGAAAAATAAATCCATAATCTTTCATTGTTGTCCCACAACCTGATGTATTTGATAAAATTGCATCTAAATTTCCTTTTTGATACTCCTCATACCAAGTGTTTATATTGTTCTTAAAATCTTGATGTGCATCCTCCTCTTTTCCAAGATGATGATTTAAAGATCCACAACAACGAATTTTTTTTGGAACAACTACTTCTACTCCATGTCTGTTTAATAGCCTTATTGTTGCTTCATTAATTTGAGGAGATATTTCTTTTTGTACACATCCTGTTAAAAGAGCAACTCTAGCAATTCTTTTTTTAGTAGAGTTTTTGTAAACTTCTTTAATTGGTAGGCTTTTTTTAGGAAATTTTGTAGGCATTAACTCAATCATGTCCTTAATTTTTGAAGGCATTAAGAATTTGAATGGCTTCGATAATTTTACTAATAAACTTGAAATTCTAAAAACTTTTGTATTTGGAAGAGTAATAGATAAAAAATACCTTATTAGCTTATCAAAGAGAGATCTTTGATAATTTTTTTCGATATATTTTTTTCCATGATCAATTATATGCATGTAATTTACTCCTGCAGGACAAGTAGTCATACAACTGTAACATGATAGACATCGATCGATATGCTTTACAACCTTTTCAGTTGGTTTCCTATTATTTTCCAACATATCTTTAATAAGATAAATACGTCCTCTAGGACCATCTAACTCGTCACCTAAAAGTTGATGCGTAGGGCATGTAGCATTACACATTCCACAATGCACACACTTTTTAAAAACTTTTTCGTTTGCAAAATTGTCAGGATCTCTAAGTTGTTCTTCAGTGAATTTTGTTTGCATTAAACTCCTCTATACATTTTCCCTGGGTTTAAAATTCTTTTAGGATCAAAACTTTGTTTTACTTTTTCAGAAATCATTAAACGTACTTTATCAACAGTAAAGATAGCCTCTCCGTAATCATATTCTGATGAGGTTTTAATTACTGTCAAATAACCTCCAAACTCTTTTGCCATTTTTTTTAAGTCTTTAATCTTTTCCTCTTTTTTACTATTAATTTCAATCCAGAATAACGACCCACACCAATCAACAAAATAGTTATGGTTATTTTCTAAATATTTGCATAGTTTTGAACCATTTGCAGGTGGTATTACCATTCGTATTAAATTATGCTCGGTATTTTCAAATACCTCTAAATTATTTACTTTTTTCCAAAATGGTTCTGATTGATAAACATCAAGAGTAGAAATATCTGAATTATTTAATTCAAGTTCTTTTTTTAAATTGTTAATTTTTTCTTCAATTGAAATTTTGTCCCCTTCAACCCTAAATGCTAAAAAAGAAAAATTTGATTTAAGATCATTAAACTTAAAAACAGAATTTTTTTTAATAACAAAATCTTTATCCTTTGATTGTTCAGGAACAAAAACAGCACCAGAAATTTCGCTACTTGAGCTAGATAGTTTGTTTAAAAAATCATAAATTTGTTCAAAGTCACCTGGATAAATTATTACAGTTTTAGAAGAATCTTTCTTAGGTAACACCTTTAACGTAATTTCAGTTAAAGCAACAAGAGTACCAAATGAGCCTGCTATTAGTTTTGATAAATCATAACCTGTAACATTCTTTACAACAGTACCTCCTGATTTAATTATATCTCCTTTTCCATTAACTCCCTTAAAACCTAGGACATGATCTCTTACGCTACCAACTTTAAATCTTCGTGAACCTGCATAATTACAACTTAAGTAGCCTGCTATTGTTCCTTTATTTGACTTACCTTCTTTAATATACCCAAAATCTATTGGTTCAAAAGCTAGCTCTTGATTATTTTCACTTAATACTTCCTCAATTTCATTAATTGGTGTGCAGGCTTTAACTTTAATATACAATTCTTCAGGTCTATAATCGATAATACCTGAGATTTTTGATAGAGACGTAGTATTAGCTGACTGCGTTTTATTTCCAATAAAGCTTTTTGAATTGTTGCCAATAATTTCTGTCGGAGAGTCTTGTTTGTATAGTTCTCTAATTAAATCTGAAACTTCCGCCTCATCTTTAGGATAATAAACTTTATTAGAATCTTGGAAGATCTGGGAATTTATCTTTATTTTTGTGGACATGAACCCTTCCCTCCTCTGCACATTTTCTAAGTATAGGATAAACTTTTCCAGGATTTAATAAATTTTTTTCATCCAATGACTTTTTTATATTTAACTGTTGTTGAATATCATTATCATTAAACATTTCACACATAAGTTCTCTTTTTTCTATACCAACGCCATGCTCTCCTGTAATTACTCCTCCAAGTCTTACACATGTTTTTAATATTTCAGAACCAAACTCCTCTGTTTTTCTAAGTTGTTCTTTATCATTTCCATCAAACATAATAAGTGGGTGTAAATTTCCATCGCCTGCGTGAAAACAATTTGCAACGGGTAATTCATATTTTTCCGATAATTTTTTTATTTCTAACAATGCTTCGGCAAGTTTACCTCTTGGAATAGATCCATCCATACAATAATAATCAGGTGCCATAGCTCCACATGCGGGAAAAGCAGCTTTTCTTCCAGCCCAAAATGAGAGTCTTTCTTTCTCACTATTACTAAGTTTAAGACTTGAACAATTATTTTTTTTACAAATTACCTCTACTTTTTTAATTAATTCATTAACCTCTGATTCTGTCCCATCAAGTTCAACTATCAATAACAATTCTGCATCTCTTGGATATCCTGCTTTACTAAAATTATCTGTTGCTTCAATCAAAGCTTTATCCATAATTTCCATTCCTGCAGGAACTATTCCACTTGAAATAATTTCTGAGGCTGCATCTCCACCTTCCTTTATAGATGGAAAGCCTATTAAAGCGGCTTTTACCACTTCAGGTTTTTTTAAAATTTTTACTGTGACTTCAGTGACAACTCCTAATAAACCTTCTGAACCACAAATTAAGCCCATAAGATCGTATCCCTCTTGATCAAAAGATTTTCCTCCAAATCTACAAATCGTTCCATCCATCATAACCATCTGCACACCCAATATGTTATTTGTGGTCGTTCCATACTTCAATGAGTGAACTCCACCAGAATTTTCAGCAACATTTCCACCGATAGAACATGCTAACTGGCTCGAAGGGTCTGGCGCATAGTAAAATCCTTTATGCTGAACTGCATGAGTAATTCCAAGATTAGTTACTCCTGGCTGAGTCACAACACATTTATTTTCATAATCTATTTCTAATATTTTATTAAATTTTCCTAAGCCAATAAGAATAGCATCTTGAAGAGGTAATGCTCCTCCAGATAAGCCTGTACCTGCTCCTCTTGGAACAACTTTTATGTTTTCACTATAGCAATATTTTAATATCTCACTAACCTCATCAGTATTTTCTGGAAGCACTACTGCTAGAGGTGTTTGTGTGTAAACTGAGAGAGCATCAGTTTCATAAGGTCTCAATTCATCAGCTTCACTTAGAACATTTTCTTTATCAGTTAATTTTGAAAGATTTTTAACTATCTCACTTTTTCTATTTAAAATAGTTTGATCAATTTTTGGTAGAGCTAATTCAGACATAGTCTAACCTAGCATTTTTTTGATATTTTCCAATGCGTTAGAAATGTTATCTTGAGATGCAGCAAAGCTAAATCTTACATAATCTTGGCATGTTTTTCCAAATGCAGTACCAGGTACAATTGCAACACCTGCTTCATGCATAGCTCTTTTGCAAAATTCTGATCCATTCATTCCAGTGCCTATAACTTTTGGAAAAGCATAAAATGCTCCACCAGGCAAACTACATTCTACTCCTGGTAAGCTATTTAGGCCTTCATGAATTAATTTTCTTCTTTGAGTAAATTTTTCCATCATTAAATCAATCGAATCATCAGGTCCATCAAGTGCAGCTATTCCCGCAAATTGAGCCGCTGCATTAACACAAGAAACACTATTGATTAATAATTTATTAATATGTTCAATTAAATTTTCAGGCCAAAAACTCCACCCTAATCTCCAACCAGTCATTGAATATGCTTTACTCCAACCTTCTAAAACAATTAGTCTTTCTCTTAACTCTGGATAATTAAAAAATGTTGGCATCTCTTTATTATCGAATATTTGTCTACTATAAATTTCATCACTTAAGATAGTTACGTGAGGATGTTTTTTTAATCCCTCTGCTAACTTATCTATCTCGGATTTCTCAACAAAACTTCCCGTTGGATTATTTGGATTGATTAGAATTAACAATCTAGTTTTCTCAGTTATTAAAGATAAAATTTTATCTGCACTAAATTTTAAATCTTTATCTGCTGTTAAGTCATAAGGTACAGCAGTAGAACCTGTGTAATTAATCATGGACTCATAAATAGGAAATGCAGGTGTAGGATGAATAATTTCAGCTCCTGGCTCACCAAAACACTGAATCGCATAATGCATCGTTGGTTTGCCACCAGGCATTATAAAAATTCTTTCTGGGTCTACATCGGTATTATATCTCTTCTTTATCCATCTACTAACTGCTTGTCTACATTCTAAAATTCCATTTGAAAGCACATAACCATGGTGACCATCGTCTAAAGCTTTTTTTGCAGCTTCAACTACATGCTTAGGTGTTTTAAAATCTGGCTGACCTAAGCCAAGATGTATCATTGGGTTTCCTTGTGCTTCTAATTTTTTAGCTTCTGCTAAAACCGAAAAAGCACTCTCTGTTCCAAGTCTATCAAGTGATGCTGCTAATTTCATAATAAAATTGGAAAATATACATAAAAAAGAATGAATGTCTATTTAGAATTATTATAAATTTCTTTATATTCTCTTAGTTTCTGTAGATAATTTTTGTCTCATCTAGATCTCTTACAGTTTTACATCCCATCAAAATCATGTTTCTTCTAATTTCTTTTTGCATGTTCTCTAACAATCTTTCAACACCTTTTTGGCCTCCAGCTCCTAAACTAAAAAGAAAGGCTTTTCCAAAACTACAAGCTGTTGCACCAGCTGCAAGAGCTTTGAGAACATGCGTTCCTCTTCTTACTCCACCATCAAGGATAATTTCTAATTTATCTCCTACCGCGTCTGAAATCGCTTTTACTTGATCAAAAGGTGATCTAGATCCATCCAATTGTCTTCCACCATGATTAGATATCATTATTGCTGTACAACCTATATCAATTGCTCTCTTTGCATCTTCAACAGACATAACTCCTTTTAAAGCCATTGGTTTATTCCATTTTTTAATACAATATTCTGCATCTTTCCAATTCATCGCTGGATCATACTGTTCATTAATGTAATCCATTACTGACTTAGCTATGTTTGTTCCCTTATCAGTTTTGTTTTTGATGTTTGCTAATTCAAATTTCCTATTAGTGAAATATTTAAAAACCCATCCTGGTCTCATAGCAAAACTTAATAAACTATCTAAAGTAAGTTTAGGTGGGGTTGTAAAACCAGTTCTGTGATCTCTTTCTCTATTACCGGCAACTAAAGTATCAACAGTAATGCACATACCATCAAAATTTGCTCTACTACATCTTTCAATTAAATCATCAGTAATTGATTTATCCTTATGAATATAAAGTTGAAATAATTTTGGACCACTAGAAATATTTGCAACCTCTTCAATAGAAAATGATGCCATTGTAGACATACTATAAATTGTATTAAATTTTTCTGCTGCTCTAGCAGATGCTTTATCACCTTCTGGATCATACAAACTTTGCATTGCAGTTGGAGATAAAAATAATGGCATATCAATTTTCCTACCAAAAACTTTTGTGGATAGATCTGGCTCTCCAACACTATTCAAAATATTAGGAACTAAATCACAGTCATTAAATGAATCTGTATTTCTATTTAATGTTATTTCGTCATCAGCGCCTCCATCAATGTAATGAAATATGGGCGCTGGAAGTTTCTTCTTTGCTAGTTTTCTAAAATCATCAAAATTATAACAATCATTTAAATTCATAAAAAGGTAATTAGAAGCTTTTGAAGAAATTAAACATATAACTATTTGCCCCAGGATTTTTACTTCCTAAACTAGCATTAGATAAGTGGTTATATGAAAAGCCAAATTGACTATTTTCGGACATATCAAATGATATCTGAAGTTCAGTTTTAAATTCTAAAACATGGCCAAGATCTTTTCCATCACCTTCATGATATAATCCAGGAGCAAAACTTGGATTAAAATTTAAAGATCCTATTTTATATTGAGCTTCTACTCCTGTATAAATATAAGCCGCACTATCAGCAGTAATAAGGGCACCAGTAATAGGTGATAAATTTCCTAAAAAAGTATCTCTATTTAAATTTTCATTTTGATGCTGAAAACCAATTAATTCTGACTTTTTTCCGTCATCACTGAAATCAAACATTCCAGTGTAAACATTAAACTGGTTGTTTAAATCTCTCTGTTTAATTTCCTCCGCATTTGATGAGATCATAAATGCTAAAAATAAAATTAAAATTTTTTTTAAATACATTTTGGATTAGTTTTTAAATCTAAGTTTTTTCATGATTATTGCACCTCCAAGTAAAAATATCAATAATGGCAATAACCAAAGAATATAAGTGTTTTTATTTAAACCAGGATCATACAAAATCCATTCTCCATATTTTTCTTTAAAAAAATCATAAATTTCATTTTCAGATAATCCTTCTTCAAGTTTTTTATCAACTAAAATTTTCATACTATTTGCAAAGTCTGAGTCAGAATCGTATACAGATTGACCCTGACAAATTAAACATCTTAAATTTTTAGTAATCTTGTTTCTTTCAAGTTGATTATCTGCAAATGATAAATTTGGAATTATTAATAAAATAATCAAAAAAATTTTTAAATTTTTCATTTTACAATAGAATTAATCTCATTAATTAATTTTTCATTTAATGGTCCAATATATTTTGCGACTATTTTATTTTTATGAATCAAAAAAGTTTCTGGCACACCATAGGCTCCCCACTCTATTGAAATTGTACCATCTTCATCTAAGAATATTACTTCATATGGATTTCCCAATTTCATTAAAAAATTTTGAGCATTATTAAAATTATCTTTATAATTTAATCCAATTAAAGTTACTTTATTATTTTCACTTAATCTCATTAAATAAGTATGTTCTTGCCTACAAGGTACACACCAAGAAGCCCATATGTTCAGCAAATAAAATTTATTTGAATTAAATATTTCTGACGAATTAATATTTTCGTTGCTATCAAACTTAACACTAGAAAAAATTGGAATATCTTTTTTTATTTCTGACTTAGGAATATAAATATTCGTTTCCTGTAAACCTTTATAAAATATTAAAAAAATAATAATAAAACTTATTATTATTATTGAAGGTATTAATTTATCTTTCATATTTTCTTTTTAAAAAAACTTAATATTCCACCCATACTAAATAATAATACTGATAACCATATCCAAAGCATGAAAGGTTTGTCTTGATATCTAACATTAAAATATTCCTGATTTTGTACTAAGTTTATGACAATAAATTTATCTTTCATTAAAGAAGTTTTAATATCAGCTTCACTAGTTACTATACTTGGCTGATTATAAATTCTTAACTCAGGAGACATTTTATTAATTTTCCCATTTGAAGAAATAATTTTAAAATTTGCTACTACTGAATTATAATTTTTTTCTTCTGTTTGGTTTATATCTTCAAGTATAATTTTAATTTTTGAATTTTCATAACTTTCACCAACTTTAAGATTAGTTATTACTTCACTAGAAAGTAAATTATTGAATAAAATACTTAAAATTAATAAACTAAATCCAAAGTGAGCTATATTTTGGTAAACATTTTTAAATTTTTTTGTAAAAAAATCTCTTACAGTAATAAAAAACAAATAAAAAGCACTTGAGATTAAAATAGTATTTACAAGTAAATTTTTATTAAAATTTTTAACAACTAAATAAGATATTAAAATAGATACAAGTAACAAAAAAATAAGGATTTTTTTACTATCTAAATTAGATTTAATCCACTTTAATTGAGGTCCAATTGCCATAGCAATTAAAAATGGTATTAAGAAAGGGACAATTAATTTATGGTAAAATGGCGGACCTACCGAAATTTTTTCTGAAGAAATTACATCTAAAAAAATTGGATATACTGTACCAATTAAAACTACAGATAAAAAATACATCATAAACCAATTATTCAATATAATTGCACTTTCTTTACTCAGCCAAAAAAGATTAATTGAATTATTTTGATCCTCTTTATGAAAAAAGAAAAAAATAAATAAAGACATAAAAATTAAAACAAATAAGAAAATCAATATGAACAAACCTCTTTCGGGATCGTTAGCAAAAGTATGAACTGAATTAAGTATACCTGATCTAACTAAGAAAGTTCCACACATACTAAGTGTAAATGTAGCAATAGATAAAATTATAACCCAAGAAGTTAAAATTAATTTTTTTTCTAGGACCAATATACAATGTAACAATGTTGTTAATGCTAACCAAGGCATGAGAGATACATTTTCAACCGGATCCCAAAACCAAAATCCTCCCCACCCAAGCTCATAATAAGCCCAAATAGAACCAAGTAAAATTCCTAACGTCAAAAATATCCATGAAACTAAAGTCCATTTTTTTATATGGGTTGCCCAGCTTCCTGATACCATTTTTAAAGTTGTTGCTGCTAGTGCTGAGGAAAATATTATTGATGAACCTACATAGCCTAAATATAGAATAGGTGGATGAATTGCTAATGCAGGGTCTTGTAATATTGGATTTAAACCTAAACCTTCCTCAGGAATTGGAAATAAATAATTAAATGGATTAGAAGTTTTTAATAAAAAAATGAAAAAACCAACAATTATTATCTGCTGGAATATTGTTGTTAAAGTTTTGTATTTTATTGATTGATTATTTGTTCTTAATAAAAAAATGAAAATGAATAATGTTAAAACCAACAACCACAGCAACAAACTACCCTCATGGTTTCCCCAAGTTCCTGTAATTTTGTAAAATAAAGGTTTTGTAGTATGGGAATTATTAAATACTGTTTCATTACTAAAATCTGAAACTACAAAAGATAAAATTAAACCAAAAAAGCTAATAACAACAAAAAGTAATTGTAAAAATGATAACGATAATATTTTAGCATCTAAAATTTCTGAATTTCTAAAATTTTGAATTGAAAAATAGATCAAAATTGAACCACTAATTAATCCTAAAATTAGTGCATAATATCCAACAACGCTATAAATCAATTAATTTTCCTCCAATGCAGCTTTAACCTCTGGAGGCATATAATTTTCATCATGCTTTGCTAAAATTTTTGTTGCTGAAAAAAAATTTCTGTCTTTCAAAACACCTTCAGCTACAACTCCTTTTCCTTCTTCAAACAAATTTGGAACTACGCCTGAGTAAGTTACGTTAATCTCGTTTTTAAAATCTGTAATAATAAAATTCACTTCATTAGAATTCATACTGATAGAATTTTTTTTAACCATTCCACCTACTCTGATTTTATTATTTGTCAGCTCAGTTAATGAATTAATCTCTGAAGGAGATTGAAAATAAACAACGTTTTCTTCTAAAGACTTTAAAACTAAAAAAACTGTTAATATCAAAATTAATAAAATGGTCGATACAAACAGAAACCTTAACTTAACTTTTCGACCATACATGGATCAAAAATTAATTATTTGTTACGTTAGCTAAAATTTCTTTATTTATTCTTTGTGATTTTGCAGAATTAGCTTGTTCAGTGTTAAGTGATCCAAATTTAGCAACAAATTTATTTTGTTCTTTAATAAATTGAACTTTTGTTACCAAATATAAACTTAGGAAACTCAATAAGGTAAAACCAAATGCAGATAATACGTACACTGCATATCCATTCATAAATAATAATTCGTTAATCATAATCTATCTAAGCCTTTATTTTTAATTTTTATCAGTTCTGTATTATATTTCATTAAGAAAATTAACAACGAAAAAAGAGCAAATGCCGCAGTCATTATCAATAACGGATAAAGCATTGATGAATGGATCGAGCTTTTTGACAAGATATTTATTGAAGCAGGCTGGTGAAGTGTATTCCACCAATCAACAGAGTACTTAATTATCGGCACATTAATAATTCCGAGAATAGTAATAAAAGTTGAGATTTTAAAAACTTTTTCCTCATTTTCATAAATTCTCCAAGAGATTAAATATAAAGCATAAAATAGAGCTAAAATTAACATTGAAGTAATTCTCGCATCCCAGGCCCACCATGTACCCCAAGTGGGTTTGCCCCAGATAGAACCAGTTACCAAAGCAATAATATTAAAAACAAAGCCTGAGGGTGCTAAACTTTTAGATATTAAAAAAAAATTTTTGTTTTTAAAAATAAATCCTGAAATTGATAAAGAAGTTATTGAAGAAAAAATTCCAAGAGAAATCCAAGCGGCAGGAACATGAACATACATAATTCTGACAGCGTCACTCTGCTTGTAATCTTCCGGAGACAATATAAGTGCTTCAACTAATCCAACAGATAGGACAATAATAAATAAAAACAAAACATATTTTGGCGCCTTCGAAGTAATTTGAAAAATTTTATTTGGCTCTAGAAGTTTAAACATATCTCTAATTTAGGGATTTATTTAAAAAATACTATTGTGAAAAATTATCTGATCAAGAATGGAGAGGGGGGAGATAATAAAGAAAGACTAACTTTTAACACTCTTGATCAGAATATAACCATTAAATAAAAAATTAGTGTGGCCTAGATTGGAAATAAATGTGTTTGAATAATGGTGGCTAATTAGAAAGCTTGAAATAACTTGAGCCCTTTTTGCCTGAAAAAATTTCCTCAATTAACGGATGTTTTATAGGCTCATCAGAGTCATCCATCAAAAGATTTTGCTCTGAAACGTAGGCTTCGTAAGTAATTTCATCATTTTCAGCAAGTAGATGATAAAAAGGCTGATCTTTTCTCGGTCTAACATTTTTTGGAATAGACTGATACCATTCCTCTGAATTATTAAACTCAAAATCTACATCATAAATAACACCTCTAAATTCGAAGTGCTTGTGTTTTACAATATCTCCAATTGAAAATTTAGCTTTTTGAATTGCCATAATAGTTAGTATGGGTATTTAAAAATAAAAATCAATGTAAAAAATATTAATGTTTTGTGATGTGGCAAATATGTTAATATCTTTTAAGTGAATAAATCTTTTTTAAAATTTGTTACTGATTTTGGACCTCTAGCAATATTTTTTTTCTATTATTACAACAGTGGAAAAAATTTATCAGTAGCAATACCTCCCTTAATAGTTGCAACTATCATTGCATTAGCCATCGTTTGGTTTTTTGAAAAAAAAATACCACCAATGCCTTTGTTGAGTGGAATTTTGATAACTTTTTTTGGAGGACTCACTATATATTTTAATGATCCAATATTTATTTACTTAAAACCTACAATAATAAATATTATGTTTGCTTTAGCTTTATATTTTGGAAAATACTTTACAAAAGAACCGATCCTTAAAAAAGTTATGGGTAAATCAATACCTTTAACAGATATTGGATGGGAAATTTTAAATCGAAGATGGATGTTTTTTTTCTTCGGTCTTGCATTGCTAAATGAATTTGTTTGGAGAACTCAAACTGAAGAATTTTGGGTAAATTTTAAAGTTTGGGGAATGCTTCCAATAACAATAGTATTTACTGGATTTCAGATACCATTAATAAATAAACATAAAATTGATGCGTAATAACTTAAGATTAGTAGTAAATAATCAACATAACAAAATTGAGGAAAAACAATTTTTTGAAAAAGACGAACTTAAAATTATTTTAGATCTTTATGCAAAGATGGTTTCTGAAGGATCTTGGAAAGATTATGGCCTCAACATATCAAGCAAGCAAGTTAGCTTTAGTGTATTTAGGAATGCAGCAGAAAATGCACTCTATAAAATCTGTAAAAATTTTAAGCCAAGAAATAAAAATTTAAAATATTTAATCACAGATACAAGTGGCAAAATTCTAAAAAATTCTTACGATCTTAAGTCTTTGCTTAAAAATACTAATTGGAAGAAACTTCAAAAATAAATTATCGTCTTTGACCAAAAAGTCTTAACAACATTATAAATAGATTAATGAAGTCTAGGTAAAGTGTTAAAGCACCCATTACTGCTTTTTTTCCAACGATTTCACCAGAGTCACTTGCAACATACATGTTCTTAATTTTTTGAGTATCATAAGCTGTTAGACCTACAAAAATTAAAACACCTAAAATTGATATTACAAAATACATCATTGAAGATTTTAGGAAAATATTAACGATTGATGCAATAATAATTCCAATTAATCCCATCATTAAAAATGATCCAAACTTTGTTAAATCTCTTTTAGTTGTATAACCATAAATACTCATCGCTCCAAAAGTTGCTGAAGTTATGAAGAATACTCTAGTAACACTCAAGCCAGTGTAAACTAATAAGATTGAAGACAGCGAAAGTCCCATTAAAGCCGCAAACACCCAAAATGTTGTTTGGGCTTTTGAAGCACTCATCTTATTTATCCCAAAACTCATATAAAAAACGATACCTAAAGGAGCTAACATTACCACCCATTTAAGCCCTGATAAATAAATTGCATTACCCATTTGTGTTAATCCAACAATTGCACCCGATTGATCAGTTATGACTGACATCTTAAATGTTATAAGTGCGATGATCCCTGTTAGTAACACACCTGTTGCCATGTAGTTATAAACTTTTAACATGTAGGCTCTTAAGCCTTCATCCATTACAGCTGCAGTTTGTTTTGCTGCTTTTGCTCTGTTTAATATTCCATTTTTATCAAATTCCATAATATGTTAGATATAATAGTCTTTTGACAATTATTCAAGATACCTTAATAAATTAATAAAAGTTAACATAAAACATAATGAATTACAAAAAATTAGGAAATACTGATCTTGATGTGAGCACAATTTGTCTCGGTACAATGACTTGGGGAGAGCAAAATACTCAAGATCAAGCCTTTGAACAAATGGACTTTGCTTTAAGCAACGGAGTTAATTTTTGGGATACAGCTGAAGTATATGCTGTTCCTCCTCGTAAAGAAACTTATGGAGACACTGAAGAAATAATTGGTAATTGGTTTGAAAAAACAAAAAAAAGAAAAGAAGTTATTCTAGCTACAAAAGTTGCTGGTCCAGCAAGAGATTATTTAAGAAATGGAGAAAATAGTTTTACAGGTCCAAACTTGGAGTCAGCTTTAAACAATAGTCTCAAAAGACTTAAAACAGATTATATTGATTTATATCAACTTCATTGGCCAGAAAGAAATGTAAATAATTTTGGAAAACTTGGTTATGTTCATAAAGAAAATGATTGGAATCAATTTGTAGATGTTCTTAGCGATCTAGATAAATATATTAAAGCTGGAAAAATAAGATACGTTGGTCTTTCAAACGAAACTCCTTGGGGAACATTAAATTTCCTACAGTTATCAAAAGATAAAAATCTACCAAGAATGATGTCTATTCAAAATCCATACAACTTATTAAACAGAACATATGAAGTTGGATTGGCCGAAGTTTCAATTAGAGAGCAAGTTGGATGCCTTGCCTATTCACCTTTAGCAAGTGGATATTTAACCGGAAAATATAGAAATAAAAATTTTCCAAAAGGATCAAGAATGCAAAGAGATTGGGATTTTTGGACAAGATATAGAAAACCAAATACTGAAGGCGCGGTTGAAGAATATTTTAATATTAGCAAAAAATATGGTCTTGATTTCACAAAAATGTCTCTAAAATTTTGCGAAATGCAAGATTTTATGACAAGTGTAATTATTGGTGCTACCACAATGGAGCAGTTGAAAACAAACATAGAAAGTGTAAATGTAAATTTGTCTAATGATATCATCGAAGAAATCAATCAAGTTCAAACAATTTATCCAAATCCATGTCCTTAATTAAAAAAATAATAATTTTATCAACTATATTTATCTTAAGTTCAAATCATGTATTTGCTCAGGAAGTAAAAAAAATTGGTAAATATAAAGATTGGGAGGCAATGGAGGCTTATGAGCCCAATGGCAAAATATGTTTTGCTCAATCATTACCTATACTTCAAGCGCCAAAATCGAACAAAAGAGATGCAAAATTATTTGTAACTTTTAGACCAGAAGAAAATATTTCAAATGAAATTAGTGTTACTCCTGGATATGAATTTAATAGCAAGAATTCAGTTATTGCGGCATCTGGAAAGAGCAAATTTAAGTTTGATATAATGCAACAAGGATTTGCATGGATTGCTGATAATAAAATTGAAGTAAAAATGATTAGTAGAATGAAGAAAGGTTCAAGAATAATGATTACTGGGTACAATCAAAATGGATCTCAAACAATTGATCATTATTCTTTGCTTGGATTTACCAAAGCTTACAACGCATCAAAAAAAGCTTGTAAATAATCAAATGAAATCAAAAAATAAAATTGTACTTGCCTACTCGGGCGGCTTGGATACGTCCATAATTTTAAAATGGCTTCAAGAAAATTATAAAGCTGAAGTAATTTGTTACACTGCTGATGTTGGTCAAGAAATCGATAGAAAAAAAATTTTTAAGAATGCAAAAAAATTTGGTGTTAAAAATATTATTATCCAAGATTTAAAAGATACTTTTGTAAAAGATTACGTTTACCCAATGATTAGAGGACATGCGATTTATGAAGGAGTGTATCTACTAGGTACTTCTATTGCTAGACCGTTAATTGCAAAAGATCAAATAAGAATAGCTAAAAAATTTAAAGCAAATGCAGTCTCGCATGGTGCAACTGGGAAAGGGAATGATCAGGTAAGATTTGAGTTAGGCTATCATTATTTTGGACCTAAAATGAAAATTATTGCTCCATGGAGAATTTGGAAATTAAAATCAAGAACAGATTTGATTAACTATGCAAAAAAACATGGAATACCAATACCAAAAGATAAAAAAGGTGCCCCACCTTTTTCAGTAGATGATAATTTATTTCATACATCAACAGAAGGTAAGGTATTGGAAAATCCAAAAAATACTGCACCAGAATTTATTTTTCAGCGAACAATCTCTCCAGAAAAAGCTCCAAACAAACCTTCATTTGTTACTATCAATTTCAAAAATGGAGATCCTTTTGGAATCAATGGAAAAAAAATGTCTCCAGCTAAATTATTAACGAAGCTAAATGACCTTGCGGGTAAAAATGGAATTGGAAGAGTTGACTTAGTAGAGAATAGATTTTTAGGTATCAAATCTAGAGGAGTATATGAAACACCTGGTGGATCTCTTTTAATAAATGCTCATAGAGCAATTGAGTCTGTTACCTTAGATAAAGAAACTATGCACAAAAAAGATCAGGTAATGTCTAGATATGCTGAGTTAATTTATAATGGTTATTGGTATTCAAAGGAAAGGTTTAAACTTCAAAAAATTGTTGATCAAAAAAGAAGTAAAGTTAATGGTTCAGTTAAACTTAAATTATACAAAGGGAATATTACAAT
This sequence comes from uncultured Pelagibacteraceae bacterium, assembly GCA_902556065.1. Lineage (GTDB taxonomy): Bacteria > Pseudomonadota > Alphaproteobacteria > Pelagibacterales > Pelagibacteraceae > Pelagibacter. The sequence continues at coordinate 47,072 of CACDUV010000003.1, read as the reverse complement.
TCAATCAAGAGTTACTAATAGCAACGCATATTCAATGAAGAAGGTATCTTTTGAAGAAAATAAATCATTTAACAAATCTAACGTTGAGAAATTTATCAATTTTCATAAGAAAAAGCTCCGTTCTTAGTAACGTTTAGGACAAATTGACATTTGTTTAAATCACTAAAAATTATATCCTTTAATCATGGAATCAATAAAGAATTGGATGAAAGATGCTGCAAATATTTTATTTGATGATAGTAAAAATGATCTGCGTGCACTTCCTAAGACAGTAAGATTACAAATTCTTTTGGTTTTAAGTTTTATTTGGACTACTGTTTTTAGTTTATATGTTTTTTCTTACACAACTTTCGCTTTTGGATGGGCTGGACTTTTTTTAGCTCATATAGGTTTAATATTTGCCGTCTATATGACTTTTAAACAATTCCATAGAGCAGAGGAGAAGTCTGCAAGTGTTTTTCAAACAAAAAATTTTGATCCTTTTAAAATCATGGTCATAGTTTTTGTAATAGTATTTATATTCGTATTTTCAAAAGGAATTGAGGTTTTGACAAGTCCAAATCCAAACTCTTATTCAATCCCTTATGATGGTCCCTTAAAATCTGCAATTGAAAAATGGTTACCTTTTAGTAAAAATAAATAATGGATAAGATAGCAAAAAACTTACAGTTAGCATTAATGGTTATTATCCTAATCAGTACTGTTATTGCTGTTGGGATTGAAATGAAAAATATGTTCTTAAATCAATCTGTAACTTTAGCAGATTTATTATTAATGTTTCTTTATTTAGAGGTTCTAGCAATGGTTAGAGTTTTTTGGAACCAACAATCTATTAGTATTACCCTACCACTTCTTATTGCAATTACCGCCCTTGCACGATTTATTATTCTACAAGGTAAAGAAATGGATCCTACTGCACTTGTTTATGAAGCAGTAGCTATTTTGTTAATTGCTGGAGCAATTGTTGTTTTAAGATTAAGACATAGTGACAAATTGGGTCTTAAGAAAAAAAAATCAAAATAATTTTAAATGATATTTGAAGCTTCAAGGGCTAAGGCCTTAAATCAATTAAATAATTTTGTTGATAATAATCTTGGAGAATATTCAAAATTAAGAAATTTTGATTTTGGGCCTGAAAATAGATCTAATATATCTTGCTTATCACCATACATAACTCATGGAATAATTAATGAAAAAGAAGTCATTCAGAGAGCGCTGAGTAAATTTTCTTTTTCAAAAAATGAAAAGTTTATTCAAGAAGTTCTATGGCGAACTTATTGGAAAGGCTGGTTGGAACTAAGACCAAATGTTTGGAAAGATTATCTTATCGAATTAAATCAAATCAAAAACGAATTAAAAGATAATAAAGATTATATTGCAGCAATCGAAGGAAAAACAAAAGTAAATTGCTTTAATGAGTGGGTGAAAGAGCTTAAAGAAAACAATTATTTGCATAATCACACAAGAATGTGGTTTGCAAGTATTTGGATTTTTACTTTAGAATTGCCTTGGCAATTAGGTGCAGAATTTTTTATGCAACATCTTTATGATGGAGATGCTGCATCAAATACTCTTGGGTGGCGATGGGTTGCGGGTGTTCAAACTCAAGGAAAACATTACCTTGCAAGTGAATGTAATATTAAAAAATTCACTAACAATAGATTTCAAAATATAAAATTAAATGAAAATGCTCCTCCAAAAATATCTGAAAAATCTTATCAAATAATTAAACAGGATTTCAATAACCCACAAAAGATTGAGAATAAGAATCTTTTAATTTTTGAAAATAATCTCTCGTTTGAAATCACTGACTTTAAGGAAAACAATTTTAAAAAAATTTACTTAGTCTCTAATAAAAATGAAAATAGAGCAATAAAACTCAGTGAAAAGTTAGTGAAATTTAAATCTCATTTAATAGAAGACCAAGTACAGAGATTAAAAAATCAATCTATTGATTGTCAAATTATAGATATAAGTGAATTAACAAATATTGAAAATTATTACAGTTTGTATCCAACAGTAGGTGAAAATTTAGATTTTTTAAATTCTAATAATTTAAAGATAGATTTTTTATATAGAAATCTTGATCAATTAGCTTGGCAATACTGTAATAAAGGTTTTTTTAATTTTAAAAATTATATCCCTAAAATAGTTTCAAGCTTTAATTAAAACCAACGAACCATTCCAATAATTCCAGCGGTTGCATAAAAAAATTGCAAAAATAAAATTCCTTTATGACCACCTCTATAGGCCCAAATTCCAATTAAAATGGCTGACAATAACAGTAAACAAAAACCAAAAAATTCTATTCCTATGTTTAAAGCAACAAACAAAGAATACAATATTGCAGTTATAACCCCTGCCCATTCAAAAATTTTATTATTCATAAAAGTTTTTTAAAATTATTATAAAGGATTGTAGAGTAGTTATTCATATCTTTCATGTTATCTTTTGCAGATTGATCAAACTTTTCTAATGCACCATTACCAAGCTGATCTTGCAGAGCTTTTTTGTATTCCGGTACACATCCCCACTCATTGACTGTAGTATCTTTTATTTCTATATGAAATTGAATTCCATAAGCATGGTTTTGATATTTAAAGATTTGATACTTGGTAATTGGGGAGGAAGCTAATAAAGTTACATCATTATTATTTTCAATACCTTGAACCTCATAAGAGTGCCATTGCAAACTTTTAATTGTATTAGGAAATTTTGAAAATAATTTATCTTCATCTTTTTCATTAGAGAAATTAATATCCATAATTCCTATTTCTGCTGGTTTAGATTTAACTACTTTTCCGCCCACCACTTCTCCTAAAAGCTGACAACCTAAACAAAAACCTAAATAAGGTTTTTTTAGATTAACAACAAATTCTTTAATTGCTTTCTTTTCTTCTATTAACCAAGGATATTCTTGTTCCATATAGGTATCCATTGGACCTCCCATGCAAAACATTCCATCAAATTTACCTAAATCCTTTGGTATTTTTTCACCTTCATCTAATTCAATAGTGGTGAGCTTAAATCCATCAGCCAGCATTAAATCTTTAATGTAACCTGGGTCTTCTATTTTGATATGTTGTAATACTATTATGTTCACTAAGTTTAGCTTAGCTTAGAACACTTCTTTGAACAATATTTTACTCTCTCCCAGTTCAACTTCCATTTTTTGCGCCAAGTAAATGGTCTTTTACAAATTGGACAAGTTTTGGTTGGTAAATTTTCTTTTTTCATCAAATTGTATTTTGTTTTATAAATTTATCAGCTTCTGATAAAATTAATTTTTTTCTCTCAGATTTCATTTTATCAAATATCCTTACCATCATAGATAGACGAGGATTTTTTAAAAAAAATTTTCTGTTTCGGTCTATGAACCTCCAATAAAGGCCATCCATTGTGTTACACCACTCTCCTTTTTTAAAATCCATCATTTTCATAAAATATGCTGATCCACAAATATAAGGTTTTGTTGCAAAAATTCCTCCATCACTAAACAATCCCATTCCATAAACATTAGGAACCATTACCCAATCTGAGGAATCCACAAACATTTCCATGAACCATTTGTAAACAATTGTTGGCTTGATTTCACAAAGGTTCATAATATTTGATAAGATCATTAATCTTTCAATATGATGTGACCAACCATGATTAACGGCATTTTTAATTGCATAATCCAAAGGTGGAAGACCAGTGGTTCCATCGTACCAAGAATTTTTCATTTTTCTATTTTGTTTGAAAAAATTTCCAGTTTCCATTTCTTGAGAGTATGACTGATAAATTCCTCGCATAAATTCTCGCCAACCAATCACTTGACGAATGTAACCCTCTAAAGAATTCATTCTAATTTTATTTTTCTTGTGAAAGTCTAAAACTTTTTGGACAACAAATTCAGGGGTTATTAAACCTAAATTTATGTAAGGACTTAATGCACTATGGAACAGGATATTATCTTTTTGATCAACTGCATCCTCATAATCACCAAAAAGATTAGATTTTTCTTTTATAAAAAAATTCAATAGTTTAACTACATCTTCATATTCCGTTGCAAACCAAAAATTATTTGTACTCCCTGGGTGATTTTTAAATTCCTTTTCAATAATAGGCTTTAATTTTTTTGTATAACTGGTTTCATTTATTTTTGGAAATTTAGGAATTGAAATATTTTTAGGTAATTTATTTCTATTATCTTCATCAAAGCTCCATTTCCCCCCGATTGGATCACCATCTGACCCCATCAATATTCCAGATTTTTTTCTAACATCTTTGTAGAAAGTTGCCATAAAAGGTTTTTTTGATTTTGATAAATAATTTTTAAATTCTGCTCTTGAATTTAAGAACATAGGAGTTTGAATAACATTCCAGTGTATGTTTTCTTTTTTTAAAAATTGTAAAATTTTTTTTTCAAAAAATTTATCTTCTACTTCAAAACTTGAAATTTCTTTTACTTTTTTTTGTGTAATTATTTTTTTTAATTTTTTTAAATAATCTTCATTAAATTCTTTATCTTCGATTTTAAAGTAATCTAATTTAAATTTGTTTTTTCTTAATCCGTCTGCATAAGAACGCATTGAAGATAAAAATAATAAAATTTTTTGTTTATGATGCTTTTCATAAGTGCATAAACCCTTATCTTCAGCCATAAAAAATAGGTGGTCTTTTTTGAAGCGGTCTAGGTATTTTATTGGAAATAATTGATTACCAAGTATAAAAAATAACTTCATAGTTAAATATAACTAATAAAATTTTTTATGTCAGAAAAATATGTAATTTTTGGTGCGACAGGTTCTATTGGGTCAAGTTTAGCAGAACAATTAAAAAACTCTGGAAACGATATTCATTTAGTTGGAAGAAATGAAAGTGAACTTAGTTCTGTCTCTGAAAAACTTGGATGCTCACATACCGTTGTAGATGTTTTAGAGGATGGGTTTATAGAAAAAGTTAAATCAGATATTTCTGAAATTAAAGGCCTAGCTTATTGTGTTGGTTCAATTGATTTGAAACCATTAAGAATGGTAAATGAACAAGACTTTCAGAAATGCATGAAACTTAATCTTTATTCTGCTGTAGAAGCTATTAAAGGATTTCAAGAAAGTTTAAAAAAAAATAAAGGTTCGATAGTATTATTTTCGACCGTTGCTGCCCAAAGAGGTTTTACTAACCATGCAATCATAGCCTCAGCAAAAGCTGCTGTTGAAGGATTGACGGTTTCTCTTGCAGCAGAATTTGCTCCGAACATAAGAGTAAATTGTGTGGCACCAAGTTTAACAAAATCTAAAATAGCAGAACCAATGTTAAAAAATACTGCTATAGCCGAAGGTATTGCAAAAGCACACCCCCTTAAAAGATTAGGCGAAGGTAAAGACTCTGCTGCTCTTGCTAAATTCTTGCTAACAGAAGATAGTTCTTGGGTTACAGGCCAAATAATTGCTGTAGATGGTGGTAGATCTAAACTTTCATAAAGTGATCAAATATTTTTTATCGATATTTTTCTTTTTACTATTTTCATCGAAAAGTTTTTCTGAAAATTTTACTTTTAAAAAATTTACAGATTTAAATGACCCATGGGGATCATCTTTTATAAATAATGAAGAACTTATTATCACTGAAAAAACTGGAAAAATAAAAATAGTAAATATTATTTCTGAAGAAGTTTATGAAGTTGAACATAACTTAAATTATTTTGTACATGGACAAGGAGGTTTATTAGATATTATTTACCAAGATAATTACTTATGGATTTCTTATTCAGAAAATAGAGGGGATTGGAAAACCAGTACATCAATTGCAAAAGCTGAATTAAATAAAAAAAATTTAGATTTTAAAAATATATTTCAAGCTGAACCTCCAATAGAATCTGGTTATCATTTTGGTTCTAGACTGGCTATTAAAGACAATTATCTTTTTGCATCTGCTGGTGAAAGAGGTGGGGGTATGATTGCTCAAGATCCGACAAGCCATCCTGGAAGTATTATCAGAATTTATTTAGATGGTAGTATTCCAAAAGATAACCCTAAATTTAGAGGTAAATCAGATTGGTTACCAGAAATTTATCAAATAGGTGTTCGTAATCCTCAAGGTCTAACCTATTCCTCTTTTGATGGAAAAATTTATGCAAGCAACCATGGTGCAAAAGGTGGTGATTGGTTTGGTGAAGTAAAAAAGGGAGAGAATTATGGTTGGAAAATTTTAGGTTGGGGTGGAACAAATTATTCAGGGTCAAAGATTGGACCTAAATGGAAACCAGGTTTTACTAAGGCACTCCAATACTGGGTACCTTCTATAGCTGCAAGTGCAATAACCATTTATAAAGGAAAAGAATTTGATGAGTGGAATGGCGAAGCGCTCATTACTTCTTTAAAAGATAAATCATTAAGAAAATTAAACTTTCAAAATTCATCTAACATTCAAGAAACAATTATTTTCAAAGATAAAATTGGAAGAATAAGAGATATACAAGTTCATCCTGTTAATGGAAAAATATATTTTCTTGCGGGAAATAGCTTATGGTTAATGGAGAAAAAAAAATAATATGAAAGAAAGACCTTATCATCATTTGCCTGATGGTACTTTCAGGAATCCAAAAGGATCTCCGGTAATAATATCTAGGTCAGGAAAATTTTCTTATAGAATTTTCAGTAAATTGAGAAAAAAAGTTGATTTAACTTATCCAAAAGAACATGTTATTGAAAAACAAAAAGTATTAGCTGATTTAGAAAAATATAAAGATAATGATTATATTGCTTGGATAGGTCACGCGACATATCTTATAAAATTAGGTGCAACTACAATTATAACAGATCCTGTATTTTCAAAGAATGCTGGACCACTAATCTTTGGTCCAAAAAGATTTACTAATCCTGCAATAAAATTAAATGAGATACCTAAAACGGATATATTTTTACTCACTCATAATCATTACGATCATCAGGACATGTCAACAATTAGAAATTTTCCTTTTAAAAGTGCAAAAGTATTAGCACCACTAAATCTTGGTAAATATTTTAAAGGATATAAAGATGTAAATGAAATGGATTGGTATGATAAAATAATTATAAATGAGGATTTAAAAATATCTTTACTTCCTGCAGTTCATTGGTCAAAGAGAAGTTTAACAGACACTAATAAAACTTTGTGGGGTAATTTTCTTATAGAATATAAAAATAAAAAAATTTTATTCGCATGTGACACTGGATATGGGGAAATCTACAAAAAACTAGGTGAAAAATATGGTCCTATAGATCTGACAATGATTAATATTGGGGCTTATAATTTTAAACCAATGTTTGATAAAACTATTTATCATACTACACCAGAAGAAGCCTTGAATGTTGCACAAGACCTAAAAAGTAAAAAAGTATTAGGAATGCATTGGGGAACATTTGTTTTGTCATTAGAGCCGATTATGGAACCCCCAATTAGATTTAAAGATAGTGCTGAAAAATATGGTTTTAATAAAGAAGATGCAATTATTTTTAAAATTGGAGAAGTTAGTCCTCTAGACAAATTGTTATAGGGTTAAATACTTAATTGCAAAAAATATAGTCCCTATAGAAGCAATAGTAGAAACAAAAATTGCTTTAATTATATTTTCGGGACTGACATTATAAGCAGCACATAAAACTATAGAAGTAACTCCACAAGGCGCAACACTCACAAAGAAAGCACCTGGTATTTCAGCTGGCAATCCTGTATTAAAAATCACTAATCCAATTAACAATAAAATTATTGGGGAAATGACTAATTTTAAAACTGAAATAGAAACAGATAATTTATTAATTACATTTTTAGTATAAAACGAAAGAATTATGCCAATTGCAAACAATCCAACTGGTGAAACACATGCTGCAAGTTTAGACAAAGTGTATTCAATCGGTGTTTGATCAATATTAAAATTTAATAATAAAAATAATAGACCTATAATTATTGAAAGAATAAATGGGTTTAAAAATAAATTTTTAATAAAATTAAATAAATTTACATTTTTTTTTGTAGATAATTCAAGAAAAAAAGCAATTATAGATAATAAAATTATCCCATCCATTAATATAATACTTGCAACTTGTGTAATTACATTTTGTTGAAAATAAATTTCTGTTATTGGCAAAAGCAAAGTCACATGGTTTGATAATGCAACTGTTAAAGCCCAAATTATAGACTCTGGGATTGATCTTTTAAAATATTTTGAAGTAATTAAGTAAGCGATAATTCCACATATCGATTGCATAATTAAATAAGAAAAAATTTGTTTGAAATCTACTTGTCCAATTTCATTTTGTGCTATTAGTTTAATTATCAATGCTGGAACTGCAATATAGAACAAAAAAAGATTTAAAATTTTAGCATGACTAAGGTCTAAGACTTTTAACTTACCAAATACAAACCCTAAAAAAGTAATAAATATAAATGGTGTTAGTCCTAAAAAAATTGTGAACATAAATTATTTAATCGTTATTCTATGCATTATTCTATTTCCTTTGAAAGGTGTTGCTTGATGAAGCATAGATCTATTATCCCATATAGCCAATTGATTTTTTTCCCAAGGCAATGAAAATTGAAACTTCTTCTTAATTTGATGGTTAAATAAAAATTTTTTTAACTTTTCTTGATTGTTTATCTTTGAGCTAAAACCAACAAAATGTCCTGGACTGCAATAAATAGAATAATTTGTGCTGATTTTCCTAATTATTTTATGTGAAGATTTAAGCTCTTTAATATTTTTTCCTTTTTCTTTTACTCTTTCTTTTGTTGTAACCGAGATTGGACCCTCAGAGGAATATTTACCTTTAATATTTTTAAATTTTCTTTTTATTGGACTTGGTAATTCTTTATAAGCAAGATATTGAGAACAAAATTCTGTATTAGCTTTTCCTTTTTTTGGCACAAGTTTAGAAAGCAACATTGTAAATCTTGGTGGTTTTTTTGTATAAATCGAGTCTGTATGAAATTGTTCACCAAAACTTGGTCCTTTATCAGTTGATTTTCTTTGCACCACAGTAATTTGAGGAAATTTTTTATTTAAACCTTTTAGTCTTGGATAGTTGGCTAATTTTCCAAAATATTTCGCAAACTGAATATAAAATTTAGAAGTTAATTCTTGTTGTTTAAAATACAACATTCCATATTTATTCAGTGCTTTCTTAATTTTTAAAATATCTTTATTCGTAATATCTTTTAAATTTACAATTATTTCAGCTCCAATATTTTTTTTATTTGGAATTATTTTTAACATTTTTTAAAAAAAATTTTTTTAAGTGATTAATCGTTTGTTTAGGACTCTCCTCTGGAATGAAATGATCTGAATTAATTTCTGCTCCATAAACTTTTTTGTTTGTGTATTTTTGCCAAATTTTAACTGATTTAAATTGTGTTCCAACAACTCCCTTTTTACCCCACAAAACTTGTATAGGAATGTTTAATTTTTTTTTTCTGTCTTTTTTGTCATGCTCTAAATCTATAGTAGCCGCAGCCCTATAATCCTCACAAGTTGCATGAATTCTTTTTTTTTGTTTAAAGGCTCTAAAATATTCATCTTCAACTTTTCCAATCGCACGTTTTGATGACCTATTAAAACGACTTTTTAACCATCTTTTAGGATCTGCCATTATCATTTTCTCTGGTAAAGGTGCTGGCTGTATTAAATAAAACCAGTGAAAATATCCTTTTGCAAATTTCATATCAGTATGCTCGTACATATCTAGAGTTGGACAAATATCTAATACACTTAATGCCATAATTTTATTTCTATAATCTCTTGCCATTCTATGTGCAACTCTCCCGCCTCTATCATGTCCAGCAACAAAAAATTTTTTAAAATTTAATTTACTCATCAATTGAACCATATCTTTAGCCATTTCTCTTTTAGAATAATTTTTATGATTAGTACCACCAGGTAAAACTAAACTATCTCCATATCCTCTAAGGTCAGCAACTATTACAGTAAAATATTTACTAAGCTCAGGGGCAGTCTTGTGCCACATCACATGTGTTTGGGGATATCCATGAAGTAATAATAAGGGAGGACCGTTACCTTTAAATCTACAAAAAATTTTACCCTTGCTTACTTTAACAAATTTTTTTTTAAAACTATTAAACATGATTAAACTATTTAATTATTTAATAGTTTATTTTTCGCCTTTTCAAATTCCTCTTGAGAAATAATTCCTTTTTCTTTTAAATCATTTAATTTACTGAGTTCATCACTTAAATTGCTAGTTTGTTCAGAAGCAGACTCGCTTATCTCATCAGTCTCACTTTCGGATTGCTCCTTTTCAGCTCTATTAGCTTCCTTAGATTTAAAACCATTCATTATCGCCATTCCACCTAAATATAAAACATAAGCCATAATAGGAATAACCAATCCAAAAAAAATTATTTTTTCCATAATTTAATCTTCATCTTCTTCACGCCAGTTTTTTTCATACATTAAATATGCAGCGTATATTACTGATACAGTACCTACAATCATACCATAATCAAAACCAGTTTGCTTGTCATGCAAATACCAACCTAATTGTGTTGCCCCAATAGGTGGAACTGTAAGAAGCAAAAAAATTATACCAAATCTGTATGGTCGTTTAGGTTTTTTCATCCTAATAAATTAACAGATTACAGCTTATGGTTTAATTATTAAATTTGCGATCTTTTGAAACAGTCGATCGTATTTTTAAGTAAACAAGCGATGGTCATTGGTCCAACTCCACCCGGAACTGGCGTAAGTGCTTTTGCATTTTTTGAAACTTCATCAAAATGAACATCACCAACTATACCGTTATCAGTTTTATTTATACCAACATCAATAACAATAGCATCTTTCTTAACCCAATCTCCTCTAACAAGTTCGGGTATACCTACAGCTGCAACAATTATATCTGCCTCTAAACATTCAGCTTTTAAATCTTTAGTTTTTGAATGTGTTATAGTTACGGTACAATTTTCTTTCAAAAGAAGTTGTGTCATTGGTTTACCATTTAAATTTGATCTACCCACAACTACAGCTTTTTTACCACTTAAATTAGGTTCAATTTTTTTTATCAACAAATAACATCCAAGCGGAGTACAAGGTATCGAACTTTCATAACCAGATGAAAGATTACCTACATTCATTGGATGAAATCCATCTACGTCTTTTGAGGGATCAATAGCTTCTATGACCTTCTGCTTGTCAATATGCTTAGGTAAAGGAAGTTGAACTAAAATACCCGAAACAGTTTCATCACTGTTTAGTTCTTGAATTTTTTCTAGAACAGTCTTCTCTTCAACTGAATCTGGATATTTAATTACTTCAGATTTTAATCCCACCTCATTTGCTGACTTCTCTTTATTTCTTACATAAATCTGACTAGGTGTTAAATCACCAATCAGTATTACTGTTAAACCTGGTACTTTATTATGTTTTGATTTTAACTCTGCAACTTCTTCCTTTAACTCTACTCTTAATTCTGCCGCTGCTTTTTTTCCATCAATTAAAATCATATTTCTCTCTTAAAAAATCATTGGTGCAATGTACAGCTTCATACACATTTCAATAAACCAAATCAATAAAAGAAGAATGATTGGAGAAATATCTAGTGAACCTAAATTTGGTAAAAAACGTCTAATTTTATTCAGAAAAGGCTCAGTTAATTTGTAACTTAACTCTAAAATTGCATACACAAACCTATTTTGAGTATTAAGAACGTTAAAAGCTATTAACCAACTTACAATAACATTGGCGATTACAACATAAGAGTACAATTTTAAAATTTGTAAAACTAAATAAAAAATAGCTATCATTTTTTCTCAACATAAATCGACTGACTTGGGAAAGCAAATGAAGCACCGTTTTTTTCAACAATTTCTTTGATCGCAATTGCTAATCTTTCTTTAACATCTAACCAATTATTCCAACTTCCTGTTTTTGTAAAGCATCTTACATACATATCTATTGAACTATCAGAAAATTTATCAACTCTTACCGCAACACCAATTGAGGTATTATAATCTTCGCTTGAATTAATATGACTTTCGATTTCATCTCTAATTTTTTTTAACTGATCTACCGTAGTGTCATATTGAAGTGTAATAATCCAACTGATTAACCAATTTGAAGTTTCACTTACATTTACAACTGCGTTTTCGGCAAATTGAAAATTTGGAATAATAGCAAGAGATTTATCAAACTTTCTAATTGTTGTTGATCTAAATCCAATCTTTTCTACTACACCTTCAATAATACCCTCGACAGCTATCCAGTCTCCAATTTTAAATCTCTTTTCAACTAAAACTAAAATTCCCGATATTAAATTTTTGAATAAATCTTGTGCCCCTAATGCTACAGCAACACCAAACAATCCAAGACCTGCAATGATTGGACCTATTTTTATTCCCCACAATTCTAAAACTGCTGCTAAACCTAAAATAAAAATTAGAATTTTTAGCGATTTAATTATCCAGCCAATAAGTTCTCTTGTTAACAATTTGTCTAAACCACTAAGTATGTATGAGATTGGTTCTATGATTTGGTGAATTATCCAAAAAATTAAAATAGTGATCAACGTTCTATTAATTGTATCTACCACTTCTCTTCCTTCTAGTGAGAAAGTCATGTAGTAGCTTGCAATAAAAAATCCTAATACAATTGGTAAAAATCTTGCTGGACCTACAAGTGATTGAACAAAAGTATCATCTAATTTATTCGTTGTTCTTTTCGAGATAATTTCTAATTTTTTAATAACTAATTTACTTATTAGACCTCTAAAAATTAAGAATAGTAAAAATATTCCAATACCAATTAAGATTTGAAAAATATCAACACCAAGAATTCCTTTATTCCATACTGATAAAAATATCTCTGAAAAATTATTAATTAATTCCATTTCTAAATTTTATATAACAAAAACTCTTCTTCTCCAGGGTTAAAAAGAAAAATCTTTTTCCATTTGATTTCGTTCAGTATTGACGAGGTTTTTTCGCCTATACACATCAAATTTGTATTCATCCATAAATTTTCGGTTTGGTAAATCTTTATGAAATTTAAGAAACTTGACGCACTATTTTGAGAGTAAACATAGACCATATCAGGCATATTTAATTTTAATTCATTAACAAATTTCTCTTCAAATTTTTGATTATGATCTACTCTATAATTAATAATTCTTTTTACCTTAAAACCTTCGCTTAATAACTGCTGATCTAAATCAACCGATATTGTTTCACCACTAACGTAAAGTAATTCTTTATTTTTGGATTCATAACTTTGTATAATTAACTCCTTTAAGTTTGTAACATTTCCTTCAGCCGCAATTGTATTTTGAAAACCAACACTTCTTGCTTTATTTTCTGTAGCATTTCCAACACAAAAGCATTTAATATTTTTATCTAATTTTACTCTGTTCAAAAATTTTACTGCATTTGCACTAGTAAAAACAATTCCACCATATTCAGAAAAGTTAATTTCTTCATAATTAACCTTTTCAATTCTTATTAAGGGAAGATGAGAAACTTGATGTCCTAATGATTGAAATTTTAATATCATTTCAGAACAATCCTCCAGTGGTCTAGTTAACAAAATATGCATATTATCTTTTATATGAATTATTTGATTTTGTTTTTAAAAGTATTCCAACTTCTTTACCAATTTCTTTAAACTCATTCAAATTACCAACTTTTTTTTCATAAAACCTTTGTTTGCCATCTAAAGAAAAAAGTTCAGCCTCCACCGTAATCTTATCTCCATCAACAACTGAATGAGCACCAATTGCTGTTTCACAATCTCCATCTAAAACTTTTAAAATATTTCTCTCAAGGTGAGCTCTTTTATGTGTTTCCTCATGATTAATTTTGTTTAAAATAGAAATTGTCTCATCATCATTCTCTCTACACTGAAGAGCAATTACACCTTGTCCTGCACTAGGAATTATTTCTTCAGCTGAAAAAATTTCTGAGATTTCATTTTCAAATTTTAAAAATTTGATACCTGCATAAGATAATATAATTGCATCATACATTCCTTCATTTAATTTTTTAATTCTAGTATCTACATTTCCTCTAATTAATTTGCAGTTTAAATCTTGTCTAATTTTTTTTATTTGAAATTCTCTTCTGTATGATGAAGTTCCAACAATTGACTTTTCATCTAAATCTCTAAGTTTTTTTTTGTTCTTTGTAATTAAAATCTCTCTAGGGTCATTTCTTTCAAGAAAAGAATCTGTCCTTAATCCTTCTGTCTCGTTAGCAGGCATATCTTTCAGCGCATGAACTGCAATATCAATATTTTTTAACTGAAGTTCTTTTTCAATATTGTTTGAAAACAAACCTTTACCACCAACATCCGACAATCTCACATCCTGAACTTCATCACCTTTGGTTGTGATTGATTTAATTAAAATATCATCATTGTCTAGATTGGTATTTTCAATAATTTTATCTTTAGCTTGTTGAGCATAAAGTAAGGCAAGCTTGCTGCCTCTAGATCCTATTATTATTTTTTTATTCATAAAAATTTATTTCTTACTTGTATTAAGATTGTACAATTATTAAAAACTATTTGAATGAGCAAAAAACCCTTAATTCTTGGAATAGAATCTAGCTGTGATGAAACTGCAGCTTCTTTAATAACTGAAAATGAAGAGGGACTCCCGGTAGTTTTGTCTAATATTGTTTCTAGTCAAGTGGAGGTTCATAAGGAGTTTGGTGGTGTAGTTCCAGAACTAGCAGCTCGTTCACACATTGAAAAAATTGATTGGATTGTCAAAAAAGCTATTGATGAGAGTGGAAGAAAAATTGAAGAAATAGACGCAGTTGCTTCTACCGCTGGCCCTGGATTAATTGTTTGTCTATCAGTTGGATTAAGTTTTGGTAAAGCTTTTGCAACAGCAATGAATAAACCTTTTATTGCTGTTAATCATTTAGAGGGACATGCTTTAAGTCCAAAACTAAATACAAATTTAAATTATCCATATTTACTTCTTTTAATTTCAGGTGGGCACTCACAATATTTAAGTGTTCAGAACCTTGGTAAATATAAAAGATTAGGAACAACTATTGATGATGCATTAGGTGAGGCGTTTGACAAAACGGCAAAGCTTTTAGGAATAGAATTTCCAGGAGGACCTCAAATAGAAATTTTAGCTAAAAAAGGTGATCCAGAAAAATATGATTTACCAAAACCAATTTTCAGTAAAGGAGGATGCAATCTTTCTTTTGCAGGTCTAAAAACTGCCGTATTAAAGATAAGCAAAACAATTAAATCAGAACAAGATAAATATGATCTTGCAGCATCTTTTCAAAAAACAATTGAGGAAATTTTATATAAAAAAACAAAGATTGCTTTTACTGAATTTGAAAAAATAAATGAATTAAATGAAAAAATTTTCGTTGTTGCTGGTGGAGTTGCTGCTAACAAGAAAATTAGATCTATGTTAATTAATTTATGTGAAGCTAATAATTACAAAAGTATATTTCCACCAATAGAACTTTGTGGGGATAATGCTGCAATGATTGCAATGGTAGGTCTGGAAAAATATAAATTAAATGAATTTAATAATTTAGATTATCCAGCAAAACCAAGATGGCCTTTAGATGAAGATGCAGCTTTTTTAAAAGGAGCAGGAGTACAACTGTAATGAAATACTGGTTATTAAAATCTGAACCAGATGTTTGGTCAATTGATCAACAAATAAAAGCTGGCAAAAAAGGTGCGCCGTGGGATGGTGTTAGAAATTATCAAGCAGCGAATAATCTCAAAAGCATGAAGAAAGGTGATAAATGTTTTTTTTATCACTCTAATATTGGCAAAGAAGTAGTTGGGATAGTAAAAGTAATAAAAGAACACTATTTAGATAAAACTGACAAGTCTGGAAGATTTGTTGCTGTAACAGTCCAATTTAAAAGCAAGTTCTCTAAACCAGTGACTCTTGAAAATATTAAAAAAAATAAGGATTTAAGGGATTTAGCGCTCATAAAACAAAGTAGACTTTCGGTAATGCCAATTGATGATAAAAGCTGGAAAATTATAAATAACATGAGTAAAATTTAAAAAAAAATAATCCATGCCAAAAAAAAAGAAAAAAGCAAAATCTAAAAAAAAAACTAAAGTAAGAAAGAAAACTGCAGTTAAGAAAAAAACTAAAGGTAAAAAAAAAAAATCAAAAAAAATTTTAAAACAAAGTGAAAAAGCTAATCAAGAATTGGTTATAAAAATTAAACCTGAATGGATCAAAAGCGGCTTAGCTAACAAAAGTAAATACGAGCAAAAATATTCTCAATCTATAAAAAGTAACGATGAATTTTGGAAAAAAGAAGGAAAAAGAATTACTTGGATTAAACCGTATAAAAAAATTAAAGATGTTAAATATAGTTCTAAAGAAGTTAAAATTAAATGGTTTGAAGATGGAACACTGAATGCGTCTGCAAACTGTATCGATAGACATTTAAAAGACAAAAAAGATAAAACAGCAATAATTTGGGTTGGTGATGACCCAAAAGATAGTCAAAAAATAACTTACAAACAACTTCACCAAAAAGTTTCTAAAGCTGCAAATGGTTTAAAAAAATTAGGTATTAAAAAAGGAGATAGAGTTACGATTTATCTTACAATGATACCAGAGCTTGCTATTTTAATGTTAGCATGTGTTAGGATTGGTGCAGTCCATTCAATTATTTTTGGAGGTTTTTCAGCAGACTCAATTTCAGGAAGAGTGAATGACTGTGAATCTGAATATATAATTACAGCTGATGAGGGTGTTAGAGGTGGAAAAACTATTCCTTTAAAAGAAACAACTGATGAAGCATTAGAGAGCTGTCCTAATGTAAAAAAATGTATTGTTGTTAAACGTACAGGTAATTCAATTAGTTGGAATTATGATAGAGATGTTTGGTATCATGATTTAATTAAAGATGTTCCTTCTCAGTGTGAGCCAGAAGAAATGAACGCTGAAGATCCTTTATTTATTTTATACACATCGGGTTCAACTGGAAAACCAAAGGGCGTTTTGCATACAACAGGAGGATACATGGTGTATGCATCAATGACTCATCAATATATTTTTAATTACAAACCAAAAGATATTTATTGGTGTACTGCTGATATTGGTTGGGTAACAGGTCACAGTTATATCATCTATGGTCCTCTTTCGAACGGTGCAACAACTATAATGTTTGAGGGAATACCAAACTATCCTGATAGCTCTAGGTGGTGGCAAATAGTAGATAAATACAAAGTAAATACTTTTTATACTGCACCAACTGCAATCAGAGCTCTAATGAGAGAAGGTGATAGGCCTGTCAAAAAAACATCTAGAAAATCTTTAAAATTACTTGGAACTGTTGGTGAACCAATAAACCCTGAAGCTTGGATGTGGTATTACAAAACAGTTGGAAATTCTAAGTGCCCAATTGTAGATACATGGTGGCAGACAGAAACAGGAGGGATATTAATTGCTCCTCAAACAGGTGCTATTCCTTTAAAACCTGGTTCTGCAACAAAGCCATTTTATGGGATAAAGCCTATGTTGGTTGATAAATCAGGCAAAGAGATAAAAGGACCCGGAGAAGGAAGACTTTGTATTGCACAATCGTGGCCTGGACAAATGAGAACAGTATATGGGGATCATCAAAGATTTATTGATACTTATTTTTCTCAGTTTGATGGCAAATATTTTACTGGTGACGGATGTCGAAGAGATAAAGATGGATATTATTGGATTACAGGTCGGGTGGATGATGTAATTATTGTATCAGGACACAACTTGGGTACTGCTGAAATTGAAAGTGCATTTGTAGCTCATCCAAAGGTAGCAGAGGCAGCAGTCGTAGGTTACCCACATGATATTAAAGGTAATGGATTGTATTGTTATGTAACATTAAATGCTGGTGAAAGAGAAACTGGTGAACTCGAAAGAGATCTAAAACTTTGGGTTAGAAAACAAATTGGTCCACTTGCTACACCTGATTTAATTCATTTCACTCCAGGACTTCCAAAAACAAGATCTGGAAAAATTATGAGAAGAATTTTAAGAAAAATTGCTGCAAATGAACACGGTCAATTGGGAGATACAACCACATTAGCTGATCCTAGCGTTGTAGAAAGTTTGGTTGAAAACAGAAAAAATATTTAAAACTGTATTCTATCTTTATATTCTTTTTTAATAACATCCCATTTTAAAATAACAGAATTTAAAACTATTTTTCTATCAAGAGTTTTTAATTCGTCAGCTATTGGTGCCCATTTATATAATGATAATGCACTCGGGTTGAAGGGACGATCATCATGATACTTTTCCCAATCAATTTTAATCAATCTTTCATCAAATTCTTTTTTCGCTTCTTCGATGATATTTAAAGGCATGTTATTTGTTGTTTCGTCATCTAAAATTTTTAAAAAAATTTCCTTAGCTTTATTTAATTCACTGAAACTAAAATTAACTTTTAAATAAGAAAAAGTGAAGAAAGTTAAATCTTGAAGAGCAACGGAATAGATATTCCATTTAGCTTCATTTACAGATTTCATAAATTCATCATTATCAAAATGGAGAACATATCTTGTTCCCATTCTTGTTTTTAAATAACTATAAAGTGTAACTTGTGATACCCACGCAGATTTTGTTTGAATAAATTCTTCTAACTCATCTAAAGTTTTAATTTTTGATTTTGGAATCAAAGCTTTAAACAAAGAAAAAAAATAAACTTTGAAATCACTCAAAGATAAATCTTTCCAACTTAATTTTTTTTTAATCATAAAAAGTTAATTTTATTGAAAATAATTGAAAAAATTAACCTAATACGGCTATTTTTACACTTTTATTCTCTCTCATAATGGTTATGGTTTTATCAGTTATAACTAAAAAAGAGAGGTATACATGGCGAAAAACGCTCAACACTGGGAAAAGACCAGAGGTTTGCTATTTGTAACATTAGCAATCTGGGCTGTATTCTCAATGGGTATATTCCTTTTCGGAGCTGAAATGAACGAAGTTACTGGACCTTTTGGGTATCCATTAACTTATTGGTTCACATGTCAAGGTTCTCTTGCGATATTTGTAATCCTTATTTTCTGGTTTGCGGGTAGACAAGAAAAAATTGATGAAGAGTTCGGCTTCAGTGAAAAAGGAGACGACTAATGATTAAAGGTAATTTTATAGATAACTTGCCTAAAGTTTATGGAATCTACACTGGTGGATTTATAGGTTTCATAGTCTTAATGGCAATTGGTGAGTCGATGGGTATGACGGCGAAAGCAATAGGTATTTGCTTTGTTGGTTTTACCATTTTCATCTACGCACTAATTGGTTGGCTATCTCGAACAGCCCAAGCAAGTAACTATTACGTAGCTGGAAGAACGGTTCCAACTGTGTTCAACGGAATGGCAACAGCAGCCGACTGGATGTCTGGTGCTTCATTCGTTGCAATGGCGGGTGGTATTTATTTCAAAGGTTATGGATATATGGCTTTGCTTGTAGGTTGGACAGGTGGTTATGTGTTAGTTGCAACTTTGTTAGCACCATACTTAAGAAAATTTGGCTGTTACACAGTTCCAGATTTCGTGGGTACTAGATACGGTGGTAATACTGCAAGATTGATGGCAGTTATCGTTTTAACTGTTGCATCATTCACTTACGTGACTGCACAAATTAACGCTACAGGTACTATTGCAGCTGTTGCTTTAGATATCCCATTCCAATACGCAGTATATGTTGGACTAGTAAGTATTTTATTATGTTCAATGCTTGGTGGTATGAGAGGGGTAACTTGGACACAAGTTGCGCAATACATTGTACTAATTATAGCTTACCTGCTTCCAGTATTCTGGATCAGTAACAACATTGGTGCGGGTTTCTTCCCACACTTCATGTTAGCTGATGAAGTTGCTAGAATCGGTGAGTTAGAACAACAGTTTGGGTTTGTAAAAAACTCTGCTGCTGATTTAGCTACAGTGCCTAAAGGTTTGGCTGGTATTACTAAGGCTCACTCTGAAGTAAACGCAACACCTTGGGCTTTCATCTCATTAGCACTAGCAATGATGATGGGAACTGCTTCATTACCACACGTAATGATGAGGTTCTTTACTACTCCAAGTGTAAAAGCAGCTAGAAAATCAGTAGGTTGGTCAGTGTTCTTTATCTTCCTACTTTATTCTTCTGCACCAATGTTAGCGACACTATCTAAACTTGCTTTGATTGATCCAAACTTACCAACAGGTATTATTGGTAAATCAATTGCAGAAGTTCAAGCAATCGATTGGTATCAAAACTGGAACCAAGCAAATCTGATGTTTGTAAGCGACTTTAACGGAAATGGAACTGTTGAATTAAACGAGTTCTTCATGGGTGGTAAAGCCGTTGTATTAGCAACACCAGAAATTGCAGGATTACCTTATGTAATCTCAGGTCTAGTTGCTGCTGGAGGTTTGGCGGCTGCGATGTCAACTGCGGATGGTTTAATTCTTGCAATCGCAAATGCAATCTCGCATGACGTTTACTACAAAATGGTAGACCCTAAAGCAGAGACAGCTAAGAGACTAGTTGTTGCAAGGGTATTACTTGTAGTGATTGGTTTTGCAGGAGCAACTATTGCAGCAATGGAGATCCAAGGTATTTTAGGTTCAGTTATTTGGGCTTTTGACTTTGCGATGTCTGGATTGTTCTGGCCACTTGTACTTGGTGTATGGTGGAAGAGAGCTAATAAAGAAGGTGCTATAGCTGGTATGGTCTTAGGATTAGTTTCTGGATTTGCGTATCTAGTTTGGGTACGAAGTGGTGGAAGCGGATTCTTAGGTATTACTCAGTTAACATTTGGTATCTTCGGATCTACTGTTAGCTTAGTAGCTATGGTTGTTGTAAGTTTAATGACTTCAGCACCTAGCGCTGCAACACAAAAAATGGTTGATGATTCTAGAGTACCTGCGGGTGCATCTGTAATCGGCGGCCAAAAATAAATAATCTTTTTAAGGGGCGATTAATTTCGCCCCTTTTATTTCTTTTTAAGATCAAATATAAATTCCTTAATGTCTGCTAACTTTCATCCTTTAGTTTATATAATTGACTATATTCTTGGAATTATCATGTGGACTTTAGTTGGAAGAGTAGCAATGAACATCTTTCAAAGAGAAGACTCTGGATTTTTCTTTATGAAAGCTTTTGTAAAATTTACTAATCCTCTATTAAGAATTTTTAGACCTGTTACTCCTTCTTTCATAATTCAACCATTGGTACCACTTTATGTGGCTTGGTTCTTTTTCATGATTAGATTTTATTTGATGCCTTGGATTTTAGGATATTCAGTAATGGGTATGTTGTCATTTCCTCTTGAAAGTGAAATTTCTAGGCAGATTTATCAATTTTTTAATTCAATTAAATTTTAAAAATTGGTACTAGTAAGTCTAGATATCAATGAAAAATATACAAATATCTCCGTCAATTTTATCAGCTGATTTTAGCCAATTAGGTAAAGAAATAAAAAGACTTGAAGAAGGTGGGGCTGATATGATTCACGTAGATGTAATGGATGGCCACTTTGTTCCAAACTTAACAATAGGTCCTCCAGTAATTAAAGCTCTTAGAAAACATTGCTCATTAAAATTTGATGTTCATTTAATGATTTCTCCTGTGCATAAATATATAGAGGCTTATGCTGATGCGGGAGCAGATATAATTACTGTACATCCTGAAGCAACTGATAATTTAGAAGACTCAATAAATAAAATAAAAGATCTAAAGAAAAAGGTAGGAGTTTCCCTCAATCCTGAAACAAGTATAGATTTAATTAAAAATCTATTAAATAAAATTGATTTAGTTTTAATAATGAGTGTAAATCCTGGATTTGGTGGACAAAAATTCATGCCAGAAGTTTTAGAAAAAATTAAAGAATTAAAAAAAATTAGAGAAATAGAAAAACTTAACTTTGATATTGAAATAGACGGTGGGATAAATTTTGATAATTGCAAAATAGCAATTGAAGCTGGTGCTAATATTCTTGTATCTGGTACAACAGTTTTTAAAAGCAATGACGGAGATATTAAAAAGAATATTAATTTATTAAAAACAAAATAAGTTAATGCAATCTCAAAATTCCTTAAATCTTTCTAATGGAATATTTTTTAAATTAAAATCTTCATTTAAAAAATTATATAAAAATTCAAATTTTTATGAAAAGCGAATTTCAAAAACCTTTGATAACAATTTTGAATATAAACCAAGTCCTCATCTTTTATCTTCAATTATAAGGTATCAGAAAAAAAAATATAAAATTGAAGATTTTGCAACAGAAGCTATGTGGAAAAATAATATTTCCTCCAAGGACTTTAAAAAACTAAACAATTTTTTTTGGTTTTTTAGTTTAGATTTAAAATCATCTAAAGAAACCACGCAATCAATTATTCTCAATTGGATTAATAAGAATGAAAAATTTGATGAGAATATCTGGGAATTCAATATTACTGCAAAAAGAATTATTGCTTGGCTTTCCAATCATCAGTTAACTTATGAGGATAGTAATGAGGAATATAGATTATTTTTTAATCACATGCTTCAGAAACAAACTAACCATTTATTGAATGAGATCAAAAATTTAAGTGAAATAGAAGAAAAACTAATTGGTTGTGCTGCAATTATTTTAACAGGTTTAGCGTATAAAGATGAAAAAAATTATTTAGTCAGCGGTTTAAATATATTAAAAAATATAATTAAACAGTCTCTTGATAAACAAGGATTTCCTAGGTCAAGAAGCATACAAAACTTAGTTTTTTATCTTAAATATCTCATAATTATTAGAGAGTGGTTTAAAGAGTCTCAAAATCCAATTCCAGAATATGTTGATGAAACTATATATTATTTAGGATCCAGTTATGCTTTTATATGGCAAAACATAAAGCAAGATGTTTTTTTTAATGGAAATTATTCATCTAATAATCACGAATTCGACCAATATTTAAAAAGACTTGGATATACTTTTAAAAATCAAATCAATGAATTAGCAGGATATGCAATACTACAAAATAAAAAATTTATTCTAGCAGCAGATATTGGGTCAAATCCAGATAAAATATATACGAAAGATTATCAAGCAGGTGCCCTATCTTTTGAAATTTTTTCTAATGATAAAAAATTAATTTCAAATTCTGGTTACTATCCAGATACAAAAAACAGACTAAATAAATTATCTAAAAGCACTGCTTTACAAAATACACTTTCAATTGAAGATTACTCTTCAAGTGATTTTATTAAATCTAGTAATAATTTTTTAATACAAAAAGATCTTAAAATTGAAAATAAAAATATAGTTTTTGAGAAAAATTATTGGAAAATTTCAGCTAGTCATAATGGTTACTTCAAAAAGTTTAAATTAGATCATCATAGAGAAATAGAATTCTATCCTGAACAATTTAAATTTATTGGTCATGATAAAATAGTAAGAAAAGATCCTGATAAGCAAATTAAATTTGATATTAGGTTTCACCTTCATCCAGACTCTAAAGTTATGAAAACACAAAATAGTAAGTTTATATTAATACAATTAGAAGATGAAGGTTGGCAATTTAGTTGCGATAACTATGATATAAATATTGATAATGGTTTATATTTCGGTAATAAAAATTCGTATCAGGAAAACCAAAATATATATATTTCAGGCATGAATAATGAAACTGAACAAATAATCAGATGGGAAATAATTAAAATATAATGAAAAAAATAAAGACAGCTCTTATTTCTGTATCAGATAAAAATAATTTAAAACCAATTTTAGAAATTTTAAAAAAATATCACATTAAAATTATTAGTTCTGGTGGAACATATAAAGAAATTAAAAAATTAAAATTTAATTGTTTAGAAGTATCTGATTTTACAGATTCTCCTGAAATTTTAGAGGGAAGAGTTAAAACCTTACATCCAAAAATACATGCGGGAATCCTAAATAAAAGAAATAATAAAACACATTTAAATGATTTAAAGAAAAATAATTTTGAAAATATTGATCTAGTAATTGTAAATTTTTATCCATTTGAAAAAACTTTAGAAAGTACAAATAATCACAAAAAAATAATTGAAAATATAGATGTCGGAGGCCCCACAATGGTTAGGTCTGCTGCTAAAAATTATAATGATGTAACAGTGATTACTTCTACAGATCAATATCAAGAGTTAATAGATGAGATGAATAAAAATAATGGAACTACATCGTTAAAATTCAGAGAGAAACTATCTAGGACAGCTTTTACAGAAACTGCTTACTATGACTCTGTAATTTCAAGTTATTTTAATAAAAAAGTGAATATACACTTGCCAGAAAAAAAAGTTTTTTCTGCAAATTTAATTGAAAAACTTAGATATGGAGAAAATCCACATCAATTTAGTGGATACTATTCAAAAAATTTAACAACTAACCTAAAGCAGATTCAAGGAAAACAATTAAGCTATAACAACTACAACGATATATTTGCTGCCTTAACTATTTCAAAATCTTTACCAAAAAACAAAGGTACTGTAATAGTAAAGCATGCAAACCCATGTGGTGTTTCAGTAAAATCTAATCCAGTAGATAGTTATAATTCTGCATTAGCATGTGATCCCGTAAGTGCTTTTGGAGGAATTGTTTCTTGTAACTTTAAAATAAAGAAAAATCTTGCAATAGAGCTAAATAAACTTTTTTTAGAAGTAATTATAGCTAATGGTTTTGATAATAATGCCCTAAAAATATTTAAAAACAAAAAAAATTTACGTGTAATTGATGCAACAAATTATTCACTTAGTGAAATTATAAAATTCAATTCCTCAAATGAAGCAATTTTAGTTCAATCTGAGGACTTAAAAATATTTAAAAATAAAGATTTTAAAGTTGTGTCTAAAAGAAAACCAAATTCGAAGCAGCTAAGAAATCTAATTTTTGCATTCAATATTTGTAGATATGTAAAATCAAATGCAATTGTTCTTGCAAAAGATGATGCGATTGTTGGTATTGGATCAGGTCAACCAAGTAGATTGGACAGCTGTGAAATAGCAATTAATAAAATGAGAAAATTTAATTTATTTGGAAATAATTTGGTTGCAGCATCAGACGCTTTCTTTCCTTTTGTAGATGGGATTGAAAAATTAGTTCAATCAGGAGTTCAGGCTGTAATTCAACCTTCTGGATCTGTTAGAGACAAAGAAATTATTAAATTTGCAAACGATACAGATACTATTCTAGTCTTTTCTAAGACAAGACATTTTAGGCATTAGCAGCCTTATCTATCTTAGCAGCTAAAATAAAATCATTTTCTGAGAGACCTTTGATAGCATGAGTAGTAATTTTAATTTCTGCATAACCCCAACCAAAACTTATATCTGGATGATGACCCTCTTCTTCGGAAATTTTACCAACCTCATTAACAAAATTTTGACTTTTTATAAAATCTTCAAATTTAAATTTTTTAGATAGAAAGAAAACTTTATCTTTATCCTCTGTAATATCCCAACCATCAACTTTTTTTTGATATTTATGAATTTCAGATATATTAAAAGGAATAACTCCTCCTTCACAAGGTAAACATTTTTTATTTAATAAATCGTCACTCATAAAATTTGGAGCGGGCAAAGGGGGTCGAACCCTCGACCTTCTCGTTGGCAACGAGACGCTCTACCACTGAGCTATGCCCGCTTGTTTAAAAAACATTATAGTTAGCGGTTTTTAGAAATGCAAGCAATAAGAAAATTAATTAAATTAAATACTTACTGTATCCCACAGTGAGTCCAGCTTTTTTTTAAATTTTAAAAAAATTTTGAGAACTTATAAATAAATATTTACTAAAAAAATTAACTATAATTTTAAAATTTGGTTTTGATATAATATATTTTAATTATGAGTAATATAATTAAACAAAAATTTAAGCATGGAATTTTTTCCTATTACTCAAACGACCAATATATTGGAAAAAGTTTGTCAGAATATGGGGAGTGGTCTGAAGCAGAGGTAAGTTTAGTAAAACAATTATTAGCTGACAATGAAAATATGATCGAAGTTGGATCAAATATTGGAACCCATACTATTCCATTAGCAAAACAAGTTTCAAATGGTGGCTTCGTATACGCTATAGAACCTCAATATCAAAATCATAAACTACTTTTAGATAATATTAAGAACAATGAGGTAAAAAATGTTAAAGTCTTAAAAATAGCAATATCATCAAAGGAAGGTGAAGCATATATGAATACTTTTGATGAAAATATTGCAAGTAATTATGGGGACTCTAGAATTTTTAGTTCTAATTTTAATAATGCTGAAACTGTACCTGTAAAAACTTTAGACCAGTTATTTTACGACAATATTAAAGAGAGAAAATCAATAAAATTAATAAAGTGCGATGCGCAAGGTCAAGAACTTAATATTATCTTAGGATCCAAAAAAATAATAGATCACTATAAACCATATCTTTATTTTGAAAATGATGACATTCACACTTCAAAAGCTTTGATAGAAATAATTAAAAATATGGGATACATATTATTTTGGCATTTACCACCACTTTACAATCCAGACAATTTTTTAAAAAATACTAAAAATATTTTTCCTAAAATAGTTTCATGTAACATGCTTTGCATTCATCGTAGTACAAAAATAAAACTTAACGAAATTTGGAAAAAATTTGAAATTACAGACAGTGACTATCATCCTTATAAAAAAAAAACCTAAGATTATTAATCATGATATTTGCAACCAACTGTATCCTATAATGGATCCAAAATATAAATGCTGAAAATTAACTAGACTTTGCAATAAAAAGAAATTGTGGACTATCTGGTTGGCAACAAGACGCTCTACCACTGACCTATGACTACTTCTTAAATTAATTGAAAATAGAGAGTATTTAATTTTTTTGTAAGAGACTATTTTTATTGTATTTATAAAATTAAAAAAAAATCAATATTCAAAAGTTTTCATCCACTTGCTTAATATAGGATCAACGTTAGAAAACTGTTTACTATAATTTTTCCATCTACCAATAGAATTTGTATACAAAGGCATGTTTACTTGATTATAACTGGGTGTTTGAATAATACCTCTTTTGCTTGCTGTTAAGTAAAAATTTTTTAAATCGTCTGACCATTCTACTTCTAAAAATTTTATTAAACTCTTTAGTGTATAATCAAAGTTGTTTACTACTTCTTCATATTTTAAAATGTGCAGATTTAAATTGAAAGTAGCACAATATTTTTTCCATAGCTTCATAACTAAATCATAAAATTCTGCAGTATCTTCTAAATTAAAGAAATTGTTCATAGCATCATTTGGCAAAAATGGTTGCATAAAACAACTCAATACTACATCACATGGGTTTCTTATAGCTAGTATGAACTTTGACTTTGGAAATATTTTTTTTAATTCTGGAATATAAAAGATATTTAAAGGCATTTTATCAATAAAAATCGTATTTTTTTCATAACTTACAAGAGCTTTTCTTCTCTCAAAATAAAAATTTCTTAATTTTCTAATAAAATTTTTTTCTATTGTATTTAATTTTAAGAGTTCCCCACCAGTATTTTTATTTAGATGATTAATTAATTCATCAACAAGAGATTTTTCCTCTATGACCTTTATTGATTTATGTGTTCTTAAAATTGTATCTAACAGAGTTGTACCGGATCTAGGAAATCCAATTAAGAATACAGGATCTTTGAGGTCATCAATTTCTTCACTTTCTAACTCTAAATTAATTAAATCTTCAAAATTAAGAGATAATCTTTGGTTAATAAATTCAATGTATTTATTTTTATTAGAATTTAATTTTAATGATTGTTCAACGATTAAATTTGACTTAGAAAAATGTTTAAATGCTTGAGTATAAGATCCAACAAAATCATAACTTTTTGCAAGAATGTTTTCTTTGAGGGAACTGCGTTGAACATCTTTGTTATCAACTTCTAAGTTTCTAAATATTTCAATAGTTTTACTATAATTTTTTTTTCTAAATTCAAAAATTCCTTCTAGAAATTTAACTGATGGTGTCCTCCCAAAAATATAAATAATTTTTTTAATTATTTCTTTTAACTTAATGAAATTATTAGACCTGTCGTATATTTGAAATAAATTATTATAGGGATAGAATTGTTTGTGATCAATTTCAATTGATTTTAAATAATATTTTTCAGAATTATCTATATCATCAATAGAGAAATAATAATTACCCAAATTATAACTTACTAAAAAATTTTTTGGATCTAGATCAATGGCTTTCAAATAATATTTTAAAGATAAATTTTTATTATTTAACTTGAAATAAATCAGTCCAAGATTGAAATGAGCTGACACAGATCTGGGATCAAAAGTGATACTTTTTTCAAAGTAGTGAATTGATTTTTCATAATTACTCAAATGTTGATTCAATAACCCTAATTTTAAATGCAGATCGTAAGAATTTGGTTTTATTTTTATTGCATCTTCAAGAAATTTTACAGCTTGGATAAACTTATTATTTTTAATGGCATTGTCAGATAATTTAATTAGATTATTAAAATCCATTATTTATAATTTAGATCTTTTAAATCTTTTTCAAAAACTTTTTGTAT
Source organism: uncultured Pelagibacteraceae bacterium (assembly GCA_902556065.1). GTDB lineage: Bacteria > Pseudomonadota > Alphaproteobacteria > Pelagibacterales > Pelagibacteraceae > Pelagibacter. Next base: position 18,552 of record CACDUV010000003.1, on the reverse strand, counting down.
TTTTTTTTTAAATTCTTCATCTAAAATTTTTTTCCAATCATTTTTGGGACCAAGATTAAAAAAAGGGACTGTTTTGTTTCTATCTTCTCTATCTCTGACAGCTTCAGAAAATCCATGTTCCTGTTCACTTTTTTTTAAAGCATCAAAAGTAGTTGATCTAAGCGTTTTTCTTATTTTATTTTTATTTATAGATTGAGAATTATTTGTAATCTTACTTATGAAATGAAGTATATCTAAGAAAACTGCATAAGTAGAATTTAATAAATCTTCATATTTTATTAGTTTAACGGGTATTTTTTTTTGAATATTCCAGGACTTATAATTGGTACTCCAAGAACTTATAAACTGAAAATCGCTATATCCCATTTCATTAAACTTAAGAATGTTATATATATAATTTTTCTCATTCGTCATCCAACTAAAAGCTTTCTCATCGTCTAACTGATAGTGATTTTTTAAAGATGTAATAACATTTCTTGGATCTCTTACAACATATATACAACCTAGTGAATTTTGATTGTTAGTAAAATCGCTATTATTTAATTTACCAAATGCATTGTGAGTTTTAAAAAATTTAACTTTTTTGTCTAAATTAATTTTTTCCTGTGCATCAATCCAAAATTTACAAGTTTCTCCGGGTATCTTTTTATCAAATTTATAACCTTCCAAATACTTATTAGTAGGAAATTGATCAATTTTTTTTAATAAGCTTTGATTAAATGTTCCATCTTTAGAATAATAATAAGCACTTATCATAGCTCGGAGCCATGTATTTCCACTTTTTGGGTATGATGCTATCCAAATTATCATTTGTCAAAAACTATAGAAGATTAATATATATTTTGTTAATAATTATATATATGAAAAATCTTCCATCTAAATTACCAATTTTTCCACTGAGTAACTTTATTATTTTTCCAAAGACTACGGTCCCATTAAACATATTTGAACCAAGATATATAGATATGGTCAATGATAGTATGAAGTCAGATAAATTAATAGGTATGATACAACCTAAAAAAACTACAAATGAAAATAATCATCCTGAATTATATGAAGTGGGTTGTATGGGGAAAATAACTAGTTTTAGAGAAACAGAGGATGGCAGATATTTAATAGAATTAAAGGGGGTCTCAAGATTTAAATCTATTAAAGAATTAGAGACTTTGACTAAATACAGGATTTTGCAAGTAAACTACGAGGATTATATTGAAGATTTAGAGAATAAAAAAGAAGATCTTAAATTTTCAGATTTGGAATTAATTTTCAAAGATCTAAGGTCTTTATTTGAAAAAAAAGGTTTTATCATTAACTGGAAAGCGCTAGAAAAACAAAGTTTAGATGAAACAATAAACGCCTTATCTATGGCATCACCCTTCTCTCTTGAGGAAAAACAAGTTTTATTAGAAGCTCAAAATTTAGAAATTAGAAAAAACAAAATTGCTGAGATATTAAAAACATATACTCACGATATCTATGAAAATAACACTATTCAATAATCAATAATTCAAACCGGTATCTGCTATTTTTTTTAGCATATTATTTAAAGAATTTTTGTTACCAAAATATTTAATAGAATTAATAAAAAAATTGCTTTTTAAGTTTCCTTCATAATTGAAAAATTCGTAAATAAAATCAATTCCGTTTGAAAAAATAAAGTTTGTATGTTTTGTATTTTTTTGAAATTCTTCATTAACAGAACTATTTATTGGTAATCCAAGATCTATCCTATTTTGAATTATCTCTAATAAAATTTTAATATCTCTGACAGTCATGTTAAAACCTTGACCAGCCAAAGGGTGTATTTTGTGAATTAATTCACCAAAGGCTAAAATATTTTTATGATAATAATTTCTTAAGTTCACAGACATCAATTCAAATGAAGAAATTTTTTTAATTTTTTTAATTTTATAGTCTTGATTGTGTAAGTTAATTAATTCTATTAAATTTTCTTTTTTAATTTTAGTAGTATTTTTTATTGAATAAACAATAGAGGTTTCTTTATCGGAAATAGGTAGAAATGCTAAAGGTCCAATCTTTGTAAAAACTTGTCTTGCAATTTTATTATCAATTTTTTCATGTTCTAGTATTAAAGTATAGGCTAAGCTTTTATATTTTTTGATAATTTTTTTACTAAAAAATTTTTTTGTAATTAAGTTTGAAAAATTTAAATTAATTAAAAGATTATATTTTTTCTGAATATTTTCTGAATTTATAAGATTTTGTATTTTAAAAAATTTATTTTTTTTGAGACTTTTTTCTAAAATATTATAAAGATCAAAACTTCTAACCATTGAAAAAAGTTCTTGATTATTATTTTGGAATTCCAACAATTTTTCATGATTTAATTTATCAGAAAGAATTTCAATTTTATTTAATTTCCAGATTATTTTATTAATATTAACTATATTTTCATTAAAATATTCAACATTACTTTTTGTAATACCTATAGTCCTAGATTGATCGATTACTTGTTTTTTTTTATCTCTTAAAATATCTACATATATATTCTGATTAACTAAAGCTTTTGCTAAAGCTAAACTTGTTAGTCCACTTCCTATTATACAAATCCTCATATTATTTTTAATTTTAACAACAAAAATTAGATGATACAAAGTGGTATAATTGATTTGTATAAATGGACATTAAAAAAACAGCTAATTTATTACTTAATTTTACTTTAAAACGATTGGCAGAAATATCTGGGATCATAATTTTCTCTGCTGGTATTCTCTTATTTATAGCACTTTTTTCGTATTCACCTGAGGACCCTAACTTTATTTTTCCTAAAGATACCGAAATTAAAAATTTGTTAGGTTTTCAAGGAAGTTTTATTTCTGATCTATTTTTTCAATCTTTTGGATTCATTGCCTATCTAATATCTCTCACATATATAATTACTGGGCTCAATATATTTCGACTAAAAGAATTTTTTTTAATAATTGAAAATACTTTTATAACAGTATTGTATACTATAATTGGAACACTATTTTTAAACCATTTTTATTCAGACGCTTTTACACTTTACATAAATGGAAATGGAGGTTTTGTTGGAGACTATTTTGGACAAACTTTTTTAAATTCAATAATTCTTATAAATGAAAAATTAATTTATTATGTTCTAATTATACTTATAATTACTTTATTTCTATTAAGTATCAATTTTCACCCTACTAAATTCTATAATTCGATATTTAAAATTATTAAATTTTTTAATAAAAAAGAAAATAAATCATACACAAATAAAAGTGAACTTATTAGTGAATATATACCTCAAGAAGAAATTAAAAACTTAATACAAGAAGATTTGCCATTTATTAAAGCAGAGAATAAATTGGGTAATAAAAATAAATTTCAATTACCTAAAATAGATTTATTAAAAGTTCCGACTAAGAAGGAAAGAGAAAACTCAAATAAAAATGAGACAAATGATCCTAAATTTTTAGAAAAAATTCTAATGGACTTTGGAGTTAAAGGGGAAATTCAGAAAGTAAGTTATGGTCCAGTTGTAACACTTAATGAATTTGAGCCAGCTGCTGGAGTAAAAGTTTCTAAAATTATAAATTTATCAGATGATATTGCTAGAAATACTAGTTCTGAATCTGCTAGAATTTCAACTATACCAGGAAGTAATACCGTAGGAATTGAATTACCAAATAATTCAAGAGAAAACGTCTATCTTAGTGAAATTCTAAATAACGCAGATTTTAAAAAGAAGGAAACAAAATTACCTATAGCGCTCGGTAAAAATATTTCTGGAAAACCCATTGTAGGAGATCTATCCTCAATGCCTCATTTGCTCATTGCTGGTACTACAGGTTCAGGAAAGTCTGTATGTATTAATACAATTATCTTATCACTTCTTTATCATCACACACCCGAGAGATGTAAGTTTATATTAATTGATCCTAAAATGCTTGAACTCTCAACATATGAAGGAATACCTCATTTACTATGCCCTGTAATAACTGAAGCGAAAAAAGCTGCATCTGTACTTGGTTGGGTAGTTAAAGAAATGGAAAGTAGATACAGATTAATGACAAAAGAAGGAGTTAGAAATATTGATGGTTATAATACCAAACACAAACTTCCAATGCCCTACATAATTGTAGTAGTTGATGAAATGTCAGATTTAATGCTAGTGGCAGGTAAAGAAATAGAAAATTATATTCAAAAATTATCTCAAATGGCTAGAGCAGCTGGAATTCATATTATTATGGCCACGCAAAGACCTAGTGTTGATGTAATTACAGGTACAATTAAAGCTAATTTTCCAACAAGAATATCTTTTCAAGTAACTTCAAAAATAGATAGTAGAACAATTCTGGGAGAACAAGGAGCAGAACAACTATTAGGAAAAGGAGATATGCTTTACATGTCTTCTGCGAACCGGATAGTAAGAATTCACGCTCCATTTGTTTCTGATAATGAGATAGAAAAAATAAATAATTTTTTAAGATCTCAAGCGGAGCCAGATTATATAGATGAAATTTTAAATTTTGCAGACGAAAAAGAGTTAGGATCAAATACAGATCAAGGAGATAAGGATGAATTATACCAACAAGCTGTTGAAATAATTAGATCTGAAGGAAAAGCTTCTACCTCTTTTTTACAAAGGAAACTTCAAATTGGATATAACAGAGCTGCAAGAATAATTGACATGATGGAATCTGATGGAATTGTGAGTAAAGCAAACCATGTAGGTAAAAGAGACGTTCTTTAATGCTAAAGTTTATTCTTCTAATTTTTCTGTTTAGTTTATCTAATCAAGTATACGCAAACAATAAAAATCAAATAATTAATAAGTTAGAAAATATATCAAATTTAAATTTTGATTTTGAGCAAAACATTAATGGTAAAATCGAATTAGGTAATTGTACAATTCAGTATCCAAAAAAAATGTTCTGTGAATATGATAAAAAAAATAAAGTTATGGTTTCTAATGGAAAATCTTTAGTTATAAAATCAAATTTAAGTTATTATAGATATGCCCTCAATAAAACACCCTTAAATTTTATTTTAGATAAAAATTTTTTATTAAAAAAAATTTCAGAATTAAATGAGGAAATAATTAATAATTCTCTGATAAAATTTACAATAAAAGAGAATAATCAATTAATAGATATTTTTTTTGATATTAGGAATTATGAATTAGTTGGTTGGCAAACAAAAGATATCTATCAAAATACTGCGGTAACACTACTTTATTCAATAAAATTAAACCAAGTAGTTGATGAAAAAATATTTAAAACTCCACTTCAAAATTAAATTTTGATAATCTCAGATTTGAAAATTTTCATACCTCTTGATAAGTAATTATTAAGTGCATTCTTATGATCTAATGAGCATGTATGAAGCCAAACTCTATCTACATTTTCTTGAAATGATTTTTTAATAGCATCAGACAATAAATATGATCCTAATTTTTTATTTTGATATTCTTCTAATATTCCAAAATATGCGATCTCTACCTCTTTTTTATCTAGATGGATAATTAATTCAAAAAAACCTACCAAATCTTTTCTATTCATTAATACAAATGTTTTGACGTTTTTATTGGTCGTGTATTTGATCCACTGCTCTTCTGTCCATATCAATCTATCAATCCACTTATGTTTTTTACCAATATTTTTATAAAAAAATTTATTTAACTGAAAATCAGTTGGTTCAATTAAATTAACTTTATAATCTTCTGAAGGTTGTTCACACTCTTTTAAATCATGAAGTGAGTTTATTTCTAGATAATTTCTTTTAACTTCTTCTTTCACTCGACCATTTTTCCAACACGTTCACCACCAAATAAATGAAAATGTAAATGAGGCACCTCTTGACCTCCATGTTCACTAATATTAGCAAGTGCCCTATAACCTTGGCCTACTTCTGTTGATATACCTAGCTTTTTTGCAACTATATTGATACCTTTCAAAAGACCCACCATCTCTTCAGAAGATGCATTCAAACTAAAATCATCAAGATTTATGTATTTTCCCTTAGGTATAACTAAAGCGTGAATTTTTTTTTGAGGGTTAATGTCATGGAATGACAAAACAAAATCATCTTCATAAATTTTATTACAAGGTATTTCTCCTCGTAAAATTTTAGCAAAAATATTGTTGTCATCGTAGCTCATTTTTTTCTTTTTTCTAATTCCTCCATTACTTCTTCAATTTTTACATCATTAGCTTCCAAATACATTAACAGATGATAAAATACATCTGCCGCTTCATGAATTTTATTCGTATTTTCATCTATAGCATCAATTAATTCATCAATTTCTTCCAAAACCTTGGCTTTACTTAGAGATTTCTCTGAAAGTAACTTATTTGTATAAGAACCTTCAACTGGATTAGTTTTTCTTTCTCTTGCAAGTTTGATTAGATTTTCTAATGTATTAAGCATATTAAATTCTAACAGGTATTCCTTTTGAATCCAAATATTCCTTTGCTTCTTTTACAGAGTATTTACCATAATGAAATATTGATGCTGCTAAGACTGCACTAGCATTTCCTAATTTAATTCCATCAACTAAATGATCTAAATTCCCGACTCCACCTGATGCAATGACGGGAATATTTACCTTGGATGAAATTTTATACATAAGTTCAGTATCATAACCTACTTGAGTGCCATCTCTATCCATTGATGTTACCAATAGCTCACCTGCTCCACTACTCTCCATTTTTGATGCAAATTCTATTGCATCAATTCCAGTATTATTTCTTCCGCCATGTGTGAAAATTTCCCATTTGTCATCATTTTTTTTAGCATCAATAGCCACAACAATGCATTGAGAACCAAATTTTTTTGAGCTTTCAACTACTACCTCTGAATTTTGAACTGCTGCAGTATTAATAGAAACTTTATCTGCTCCACAATTAAGTAATTTATTTATATCATCAACACTTCTAACGCCACCCCCAACTGTTAATGGAACAAAGCATTTTTTTGAAGTTTTCTCTACGACATCATAAATTGTATCTCTATTTTCATTTGATGCAGTGATATCTAAGAAACAAATTTCATCTGCTCCTCCATCAGAATAAATTTTAGCCTGTTCAACTGGATCGCCTGCATCCTGCAGATCAACAAAGTTAATTCCTTTTACAACACGGCCATTTTTAACATCCAAACAAGGTATTATTCTATTTTTAAGCATTTACTTCCTTAGCTAATTCATCCAATTTAATATCGCCATCATATATAGCTTTTCCAACTATAATACCTTCAATATTTTTATTATTTAATTCCTTAGCCTTTTTAATGTCATCTATTGATGAAACTCCACCTGATATAATCACTGGACAATTAGATGTATCAGCAACCTTTGCTGTGTCTTCAAAATTAGGACTTTGCTTCATTCCATCTCTATTAATATCAGTATAAATCAGTCTACTTGCTCCATATTCGTTCACTTCTTTTAAGTAATCTAATGTTAATTGATTAGAATTTTCTTTCCAGCCAGAAACTGATAGATATCCATCTTTAGCATCTAATCCTAAGGCAATTTTATTTGGAAATTTTTCACATGCTTCTTTTAAAAAGTTTTTATCTTTTATGGCAGCACTTCCCAAAATGACTTTTTCAACACCAGCATCAATGTATTTTTGAATACTATCAGAATTTCTAATACCACCACCAACTTCAATTTTAAGATCAAATTTGGTAACTATTTCTTGAATAATATCCAAATTGACTGTTTCACCAGTCAAAGCTCCGTCTAAATCAACTATATGTAAGTTTTGAAAACCATGATCCTTGTATTTGCCCGCTTGTTCAACTGGGGACATTTCGTATTCAGTTTTGTTATCAAAATCTCCTTTAACTAACCTCACACACTTTCGATCTTTAATATCTATCGCAGGAAATATTTTCATTAGATACTTATAAAATTATCAATTATTTTAAGTCCAGTTTTATCACTTTTCTCTGGGTGGAACTGTGTTCCAAAAATATTTTCCTTTTCAACTGAACAAACAATATTTGATGAATACTCGGTTGTTGCTGAAATTAAATTTTTATCTTCTGGTACAAATTCATAACTATGAACAAAATACATGTGAGAGTTATTTTCTATACCTTTAAAAATTTTACTATCCTTAACAATATTAATTTGGTTCCATCCAATGTGAGGAAGTTTATATTTTCCATTCTGATTATCTATTTTTGACACCTTGCCAGATATCCATCCAAGGCCTTTGGTTTCAGTTTCTTCAAAACCAACGTCAGCAAACATTTGTAATCCAACACAAATTCCAAGAAGAGGTTTTTTATTATTAATTGCAAAGTCATTTAATGTATCAACCAAACCATTAATACTAGTAAGTGCATCAACACAACTTTTGAACGAACCCTGGCCTGGCAAAACTACTTTGTCCGACGATTTTATCTTATTTATATCCGATGTTACCTCGATATTTACCTTATCTTTAGCAACCTCTTTAAAAGAGTTTATTACCGAGCTTATATTGCCCGAATTATAATCAACAATTGTGACGTTCATTAAACTTATAATGAGCCTTTAGTGGATGGAATACTTTTTTTACTTCTAGGGTCCATCTCTAGTGCCTCTCTTAATGATCTTGCTAAAGCTTTATAGCAAGACTCAATGATGTGGTGACTGTTATCACCATAAATATTTTCGACATGCATTGTAATACCTGCGGCCTGTGAAAATGCCTGGAACCATTCTTTAAATAATTCTGTGTCCATCTCACCAAGTTTCTCAACTTTTAATTTTACTTTCCAAATTAAATAAGGTCTATTTGAAACATCGATTGCAACTCTAGTTAAAGTTTCATCCATAGGAATAACTCTGTGTGCATATCTTTTAATACCTACAAATTTCTTTGCAGCTTTTTTTAAAGCTTCTCCAATTGCAATTCCTGTATCTTCTGTTGTGTGATGAAGATCGATGTGAGTATCACCTTTTGCTTTTACTTTTAGATCAATTAGAGAATGCTTTGATAGTTGTTCAAGCATATGATCTAAAAAACCTATCCCAGTATCAATTTGGTATTTACCTTTACCATCAATGTTTAATTCAACATTGATACTGGTTTCTTTTGTTTTTCGAGAAACTTTTCCTTTTCTAGCCATATAATTTAAATTGTATACATACTTAATCCAACTATATCAATATTAGTGTAAAGACTTGAAGTATCAAAAATAGTTACCATTTATTAGATATGACAACAATTGTACTAGTTAGAAAAAATAATGAAGTTGTGGTTGCTGGTGACGGACAAGTAAGTATGGGAAATACTGTTGTCAAAAGTACAGCATCAAAAGTTAGAAAAATTGAAAAAAGAGATGTAGTTGCAGGATTTGCAGGGTCAACTGCTGATGCACTAACTTTATTTGAAAGATTAGAAGGAAAATTAGAAAAACACGCAGGTAATTTGTCTAGAGCTGCTGTTGAGTTAGCAAAAGATTGGCGAACCGATAAATATTTAAGAAGACTAGAGGCATTAATGGCTGTAGGTGACAAAAATAATAGTTATATAATTTCTGGGACTGGAGATGTTCTAGAGCCTGAAGGTGATGTAATAGGAATAGGTTCTGGTGGAAATTATGCCTTAGCGGCAGGAAAAGTTTTAATGGAAGGCGATATGTCAGCAGAAGAAGTTGCAAAAAAGGCAATTAAAGTAGCAGCTGATATTTGTGTATTTACAAATGACAATGTTAAAATTGAAAAAATATAATGGATAATTCAAACGTTACACCTTTGCACCCAAAAGAAAAGACTCAAAAGGAAGAGTCTTCTTTAGTAAGTGCTCTTTCTCCAAGGGAAATAGTTTCAGAATTAGATCGTTTTGTCGTTGGACAAAATAAAGCAAAAAAAGCTGTTGCTGTTGCATTAAGAAATAGATGGAGAAGACAGGCTTTAAAAGGTGAAATGAAAAATGAAGTTTTGCCGAAAAATATTTTAATGATTGGACCGACAGGAGTTGGAAAAACTGAAATTTCTAGAAGACTTTCAAAATTAGCAGAGGCTCCATTTGTTAAAGTTGAAGCAACAAGATTTACAGAAGTTGGATACGTTGGGAGAGACGTTGAGCAAATTGTTAGAGACTTAATTGAGATTGCAATTGCAATGGAAAAAGTAAAAAAAAGAAAAGAAGTTTATGCGCAAGCTCAAAAAGCAGCTGAAGAAAAAGTGCTAGATGCTTTGGTGGGAAAAAAAGCAAGCCTTGCAACGCGAGAAAGTTTTAGAAAAAGACTAAGAAATGGTGATTTAGATGACAATGAAATAGAAATCGCTGTAAGTGATACAGGCTCAAACGGTGCGTCTTTTGAGATCCCAGGAATGCCAGGTGCTAATGTTGGAATGATAAACATTGGGGAAATGATTGGTAAATCTATGGGTAACAAAGAAAAAAAGAAAAAAATGACAGTTAAAGAATCTCATGAAATTTTAATCAATGATGAATCAGACAAACTAATTGAACAAGATAAAATTGTTAAAACTGCAAAACTCTCAACTGAAAACAATGGAATAGTTTTCCTAGATGAAATAGATAAAATTTCTGCAAGAACCGATAGGGTTGGTGGTGATGTATCTAGGGAAGGTGTGCAAAGAGATTTATTACCCCTTATTGAGGGAACAACTGTAAATACAAAACATGGTCCAATTAAAACTGATCATATTTTATTTATTGCATCAGGTGCTTTCCAACTTGCAAAACCATCTGATCTACTACCAGAGTTACAGGGAAGATTACCTATAAGAGTTGAGCTAGAAGCTTTAACTAGCGAAGATTTTAAAAGAATCTTAAAAGAGCCAGACTACAGTTTAATAAAACAATATGTAGCTCTTTTGAAAACAGAAAATGTAGAGCTTGAATTTTCTGATGATGGTATTGACGCAATTGCAAATATTGCATCAGAAGTAAATGCAACAGTTGAGAATATTGGAGCAAGGAGATTACATACAATTATTGAAAAGATATTAGATGATATTAGTTTCACAGCAACAGACAGATCTGGAGAAAAAATTATAATAAATAAAGAATATATTAATAAAAATCTTGATAATTTAGTAAAAGATACTGATCTTTCTAAGTTTATTTTGTAGATCTTTTCTTTTTTAAAAGAATGTAAAAAGCACCACTACCACCATCTTCGATTTTGGCATCTTGTATATCATTTATAACTCTCATTAAATTTTGATTATTATTAATAAATTCAGGCACAGAATATTTCAAAATACTTAGGTCTTTAGAAACATAAGGATCTTTTTCAACATCTGAATGAATACCTTTTCCAGTAACAATAATTAATTTACTTACATTTTCATCAAATGCTTTTAATATAAATTTTTCTATAGCATTATTTGCTTGTTCAAGAGTATATCCATGAAGATCTAATGATCTAAATTTTAAATGATTTTTTATTTGAAGTTTAAAATCTTTATCTTCAATTTTTTCTTTACTCGAAATAAAAGTTTGCCAATCCTTTTTATCTTTATCTGAAATATTATCGTTCAATTAAGTTAAAATATTAACAAGCTGCCAATTAGGATTTGCCGAAGTAGTATCTCTAGAGAAAACCCATGTATCGTAGATTTTTTTAATTTTTTCAGGATCTCCTGATACAATTTTTTTTTCTTTGTCTCTAATACAAGTGATCACCTCAGCAATAAAATCAACTGTTACATTTAGAATGTTTCCAGTTTTTTTGTGTTCTTTTATTTCTGCTTTATTTACTCCGATAAAAGTGATTTCAGCAACATGGCCTCTTTTTGCTCTTTCTTTTAATGCATCATCAAATTGGTTAAAAATATCTCTATTCAATAAAGGTTTGGCGTTTGTAATTTTATTATCATTGTCACTAAAATCAGTAATAATTGTTTCATAAGCAATTCTCGCACCTTTTAAAAATTCTTTTTTAGCTTCATCATCAAATTTCTCACTAGTTTTTTTATGTTGATCAACCTTAATTTTTTTTAATACTTCTTGGAATTGTGCTGGAGATTTTCCCTCATATCCTGTTCTTTTACCAAGTATTCCTCTAAGTCTTAAAAAAATGAAACCTGCGATCATAGCAAGTAAAATGATGTCGATATATTCAAAACTATAATTCATGTTTAAATAGTAATTACTCTGTTGATTAATTTCAACCGGCAATTTAGAGTAAGGACAAATGAACCCAATATTTTTAACAATTATACTCGTTCCAGTAATCGAAATTTACCTTTTAATTAAGATAGGATCTCAAATAGGAGCAATAACAACGATTTTATTAATTTTTACAACAGCTATCGTTGGTATATATTATGCTAAATATGAGGGTTTAAATACCCTCAAATCAGGATTCAATCAATTAAAACAAAATAAAACTCCAACTTATGAAATGTTATCTGGAGCAGCAATTGCTTTTGCGGCATTGTTACTAATAATACCGGGTTTTGTTACTGACCTATTAGGTTTCTTATTAATTTTTCCATTAAGTAGAGAATTTATATTTAATAGTTTGTTTAAAAAAATGAATCCTATAAATACAAAAAAAAACAATATTATTGATGGAGAGTACGAAGATATAGACGACAAAAATGACAGATAAATTTAAAATACTAGGAAAGTTCATCAAAGATATGTCAAGTGAAACAAAAAACACTGAAACATACATATATGTCAGAGATAATATATCTAAATATCAACTAAAAATTGATATAAATTCAAAACCTTTAAAAAATAAGATGGTTGAAGTAAATACTATTTTGAAATTTGAAGACATAGATCAATCAAAACATAAATCTTATTTTGAAATGAATTTTGCAACAATCGTAAAGGTTGACAATGATGTTAGTGAAAAAAAAGAGTTAGAAAAAATAATTTTGTGTGATGTACAACTAAAAATATATCCTGATCTTGAAAAATCTTTTTTAAATATGTTACATAATTCGGGCTATAAGGGTGTTAAGTTTGAAAAAAAAATAGATTTTGAAAATCTTTACATGCAAAGATTTAATTAATAATTATTCTTTTTCAAAAAATTTTTTAAATATTCCTGATGCCTTGATTTTTCATCTGTTGATGGAACAATGACTTTCTTAAAATAATAAACATTAGAATTTAATTTATTTTTTTCAATCTTTTCATCATTTTTAAAATCGAGTGTTGGCTCTTTTTGATCAATTAAATTTATATAAACTTTTGATAAAAGATCACAGTCAATTAAGGCTGTATGCTGTATTCTTCTAGAATTATCAATTCTATACCTTTTACATAATGCATCTAAACTTGATGATGATCCTGGAAATTTTAATCTAGCTAATTCAAGAGTATCAATTATTTTATTACTAATTTTTTTATGTCCAGCTAAAAAGAGTTCGTTGTTTAAATGAGCAATATCAAATTCTGCATTATGGATAATTAAGTTTTTACCCTCAATAAAATTTAAAAAATCACTTACTATTTCAGAAAATTTTTTTTGTTTTGATAAAAACTCGTCAGAATAACCATGTACCTCAAATGCTTTGTCAGAAACTTTTCTTTCAGGGTTTAAATATGAGTGAAATTTATTTATAGGTACCAAATCATCTAATTCGATACATCCTATTTCAACTATTCTATGACCATCTTTAACTGATATCCCAGTTGTTTCTGTGTCTAAAACAATTTCTTTCATTTATAAAATTTTATTTATAATTTTTTTAACTTCATCTTTAACAGGTTTTTTTGTAAATGTATTTTTAATTATAAAATGAGATTTTTTTTTCTTGTAACTTGGACTAAGCTGAATTTTTTTAAAAATATTTAGAAGTTTTGAATTAAAGTTTGGTCTTTTCTTAATTCTTTTATCAATATCTTTTTTATTTGAATCAACGAAAACTAATAAATCTTTTTTATTAAAAAGTTTATTTTCAATTAGTAATGGAATATCTAAAATTACAATCTTTTTATTTTTATTTTTCATTAAGAAAAAATTAAGTTTTTTTTTTACTTCTTTATGTACAATTTTTATTATTTTATTTAAATTATTTTGATTATTTAAAATTGCATTTGTAATTTCATCCTTATCTACAGGAAATCTAGTTATATATTTTGGTAATTTATTTTTTAATTTTAAAAAAATTTTTTTGTCTTTTTTATATATTTTTACTACTTCATCATCTGCATTAAACACTGGATATCCAAAACTGTTTGCTACAAACGTTTTTCCAGACCCTATATCTCCGACCACACCTATTTTAATCATTTTTTAATAATTTAAATGTCTCTTTAGTTATATTTGGTTCAACATTGTGCCATAATCTAAAAGCTTCAAAAGCCTGATAAATAAACATTAATTTACCATTTTCTGCCCTGTGTCCAAATTTTTTAGCCTCTTTTAAAAAATTAGATTCGCTAGGATTATAAATTACATCATAAAACAATTTATTATTTAGATTATTTGAAAAATCAAAATCGATAGTTTCATTATTTAAACCTAAGCTTGTTGCATTTATAATAACATCACATTCTTGTGATCTACCCCATTCTACGACATCGATATTCTTAAATTGATCTTTTAAATCTTTTGCTTTTTTTTCAGTTCTATTGCTAACTATAATTTTAGAAACTTCCATTTTGTTTAAAGCAAAAATTATTGATGGCACCACACCCCCGGCTCCTAAAATAAAAATTTTTTTATTTTTAATAGAGTAGTTTATAAATTGTATTGATTTTTGAAAACCAACAATATCTGTATTATGTCCTACTAGAAGACCATTTTCAAAGGTTATGGTGTTTACTGACTGTGTTTTCTTTGCTTCTTCGCTTAATTTATCTAAAAAAGGGATGACATCTTTTTTAAATGGAACTGTTACATTGCAACCACTTATTTTTTGATTTTTTATTTTATTTATGAAATCTTTAATTTCGCTTTTTTCCAATTTAATCTTATCATAAACAGCATCGATATTATTTTCTTTTAACCAATAATTATGAAGATCGGGAGATAATGAGTGAGCAATTGGATTGCCAATAACTACATAATTTTTCATTTGTGCAGACATAGATATTCTTTAATTTTTTTAATTGGTAAGCCCATTATTGTATTTTCATCACCTGAGATGTTGCTGAATAAATTTCTTCCTTCTCCTTCAATTTGATAGACATTATAAGCGTAAAGATTTTCATCAGATATTTTTGCAAGATATTCTTTTAATTGTGTTTCCGAAAAATCTTTCATTGTCAAAATAGCTTTGTCGGTATAATTCCAAATCATTGTGCCGTTCTTAGAAATACAAACAGAACTTATCAGAAAATGTTGCTTTCCATTAAGTTTTTTTAAAATTGACATCGCTTCATCTCTATTTTCTGGTTTTGATATTAACTCTCCGTCTAAGTCTATAACACTATCAGCTCCCAATACTATTTGATCTATATTTTTGGAACTAACTTTATTTGCTTTTAATTCAGCTAAATTTTTTGATATAATTTCTGGCGTTGCATTTTCTTTAATTAGAGATGATTTTACAATCTCTTCATCAACATTTGAAGGCTCCATAATACTTTTAACACCGTTTTTATCTAATATATCTTTTCTAACCTTGCTTTTAGATGCAAGGATAATTTTATTTAGCATTGTTTGTATATATTTCGTGAATTTTAATTATGGAAGCAGCGGTTTCTTCAACAGATTTCCTCGTTACGTCAATAAGTGGCCATTTATATTTTTGAAATGTTTTTTTTGCTTGGAGCACTTCTTTTTTTATACTTTCTAAATTGGTATAATTCATATTTTCCGTTTCCCTTAAAGAATTCATTCTGTTTTTTCTTAAATCAGCCAACCTTTCTGGTTCTGTACTTAATCCAATAACACAAGTTTTGTGAGGATTCTTCTTAAGGTTTTCTGGCAAAGAGTTTTCATTTACTAAAGGAATGTTTGAAGTTTTAAAGCCTTTATTTGCCAGATAAATAGAGGTTGGAGTTTTGCTTGTTCTACTTACGCCAACAAGGATAATATCAGATTTATCTACTTCATCTATTAAGTTTCCATCATCATGATTCATTGTAAACTGGATTGCTTCGATTCTATCGTAATATTCATCATTCAAAACGTGTTGTCCACTTGGCTCGTGTGATGCTTTTTGATTTAAAATTTTAGAAAAATTTAAAATTAAATTACCTAATACACCAAAGCATGGAATTTTTTTTTTATCACTAATGTTTGCTAAATACTTGGCTAAGTTGTTGTCTACAATAGTGTATAAAATTATAGAATTTGAATTTCTCTCTGCATCTTCCAAAATTTTTAAAATTTGATTTTCTGTTCTTGTAAATGAGTAAGAATTAACTTTGTATTCTATGTTTAAAAATTGAGCCTTTAATGCTAGAAATATTCTATCTAAAGTTTCTCCAGTTGAGTCAGATATTAAATAAATTTGGTATGTATTGCTCATGAATAAATAGTTAATAAATTTGTATTATTTTAATTAGAATATACAATTTTAAATTTCTCAAATAATGCCTGTAAAACTTGATTTTTATTAACAATAATAATAAATGGGCTAAAACAATCCACAAAAATTAAAATAACAAAAAAAGCTTCATTTTAAACAGTTTTGACTATCAGGCGTGTTGGTAAACTGGGAATATAATGTTTATAAAAAATAATCACCTTTATTCACAGGATATAATACAACTACAATAATTTATAAAGCTTTAATATGAAACCTTTAAACAAAGTAATTATCAATAAGGACACTTCATTTAATCCCATATGGATAATGAGACAAGCAGGTAGATATTTACCTGAATTTAGAAAAATAAGAAAAAATAATCCTGATTTTATTAAACTATGTTTAAATGAAAATTTATCATCTGAAATAACATTACAACCATTAAAAAGATTTGATATTGATGCTGCAATAATTTTTTCAGATATTTTAATGTTACCTTACGGGTTAGGTCAAAAAGTTAAATTCGAGAAAAATTTTGGTCCTAAATTAGATAATCTAGATTTAAACGAGATAGCAAAATTGGATGAAATAGATTTTGTAGAAAAAATATATCCTGTTTATAAAGCAATTAAAAAAGTAAGCTCTAATCCAATTGTAAAAGATAAAAACACTATTGGATTTGTAGGTGCTCCATGGACACTCTTAGTTTATATGATTAATTTAAAATCTCCGAAAAAACACTTGAATGAAAATTTTTTTAAAGATGAATTTTTAATAAACAGAATTTTATTAATTATAGAAAAATTTTTAAAAGTTCATATTAAAAACCAAATAGACAATGGAGCAAATGTTATTCAAATCTTTGATAGTTGGGCCGGTTTACTCGAAGAGAATGATTTACCAAATTATATTTATATGCCTACTCTAAATTTAGTGGAATATGTTAAATCTTTAAATGTACCGGTAATATGTTTCCCAAGAGAGATTAAAAATTATAAAGAATTTTGCGAAATCGTTAAACCTGACGCAATAAGTATCGACTATAGTATTGATCCAAAAAAAATATTAAAAGATATTAAAATTCCAATTCAAGGAGGTTTAGATCCTAAAGTTCTTCTAACAGATTATGAAAATTTAAAAAAAGAAACTTCTAAATATTTAGAAATTTTCAAAGACCATCCATATATATTCAATCTAGGACACGGTATTCTTCCTGAGACCAATCCAGAAATGGTTGAAAACTTAATTAAAATAGTAAAAAATAATTAAACTATGGATAAAAATCATCCACCAATAAAATACGGAAAAACAGGGGTACTTATAATTAACTTGGGCACACCAGACTCAACCAGTTGGTTTGATATTAGAAAATATTTAAAAGAATTTCTTTCGGACAGAAGAGTGATTGAAGTAAATCCTATAATTTGGCAATTAATTTTGAATTTGTTTATTTTAACTTTCAGACCTTATAAAACTGCCAAGGCTTATAAAGAAATTTGGATGAAAAATGAAAATATGTCTCCACTTCTCTATTATACTAAAAAACAAACCGAAAAAACTTTTCAATCATTACATAAAGAAAATATCGTTTTGGATTTTGCGATGAGATATGGCAATCCAAGTATCAAAAAAAAGATACACAAATTACATGAGATGGGGTGTGAAAATCTAATTATCCTTCCTCTTTATCCTCAATATGCAGCGGCAACAACCGCAACAGTTTGTGATGAAGTTTATAGAACTTTAATGAAAATGAGATGGCAACCCTCTTTAAAAATAATTCCACATTATGAGTCTAATCCTCTCTATATTGATGCGCTAGTCAGTTCGATTAATAAAAAAATTAATCAAATTGATTGGAAACCAGATTTAATTATAGCCTCATATCATGGGATACCAAAAAAATATTTTGATAAGGGGGATCCGTATCATTGCTATTGTCACAAAACAACTAGACTTATTTCAGAAAAGTTTAGCTATATTAAAATTAATACTACTTTTCAGTCAAGATTTGGTCCGCAAGAATGGCTTCAACCATATACTGACAAAACTTTAGAAAATTTACCCAAAGAAGGAATTAAGAATGTTCTCATGATTTGTCCAGGTTTTTCATCAGATTGTGTAGAAACATTAGAAGAAATATTAATTCAAGGAAAAGAAAGTTT
>CACDUV010000002.1 GCA_902556065.1 uncultured Pelagibacteraceae bacterium | reverse complement strand
GTATTTTTTATTTAATTGTTTAATTAAAAAAGAATAAACTTCATAGAGATTTGCTATAATTTTATTATAACTAAAATTTTCAAGATTATCGGTTATTTTTTTTAAAAAATTGTTTGTATATTTGGAAATTTCTTCATCAGTATCTATCTGATGATTTTTATTTATCTCATCAAGTATTATTGAATTTAGATTCCATAGTTTTTGTATAAATTTAAATGATGAAATAATACCTTCGTCTGTCCATTGCACATCTTTCTCTGGAGGACTGTCAGATAAAATAAATAATCTTGCTGCATCTGCACCATAATTTTGAATAATGTTTTCTGGGTCGATAGTATTTTTTTTTGACTTAGACATTGACTCTGTTGGCCCAACAGTAATTTGATTTAATTTGTCTCCTTTCAGATATTTAATTCCGTCTATGGTTTCTATTTCATCAGGACTGACCCATTTATTATTTTTATCTTTATAAGTCTCATGACAAACCATTCCTTGTGTGAACAAACCATTAAATGGCTCAGATAAATCAATTTTTTTATTATCTTTTGAAATTGCTCTAACAAAAAATCTAGAGTATAGAAGATGTAAAATTGCGTGTTCAACACCACCAATATATTGATCAACAGGCATCCAATACTCTACATCTTCTTGCTTAAAGCCATAATCTGAATTTTTTGGTGAGCAAAATCTTAAAAAATACCAAGAAGAACAAACAAATGTATCCAAGGTGTCAGTTTCTCTAATAAGTTTTTTTCCATTGATAATAATTTCTTTCCATTCTCTTTCACTATCAAGAGGATTGCCTTTTACATTTAAATTTATGTTTTGAGGAAGTTTCACAGGCAACATATCATCCGGGATTAAATGAATTTTATTATTTTCATCATATGCAACTGGTATAGGGCAACCCCAGTATCTTTGTCTAGATACACCCCAATCTTTTAATCTAAAATTTATTTTTTTTTTCCCTAAGTTTTTTTGTTCAAGAATTTTTATTGTTTCAATTACCGAGTCATCTGGAGCACTAAGACCATTTAAAAAATCTGAATTAATTATTATTCCTTTTTCTGTGAATGCTTCGCTATCCACGGTGTAGGTATCTTTTTCGTTTTCTGGTTTTACAACAGTTTTAATTTCCAAATCATATTTTTTGGCAAAATCAAAATCTCTTTGATCGTGTGCTGGGCAACCAAAAACAGCGCCAAAGCCATAATCCATCAATACAAAATTGGCAAAGTAAACAGGCACTTTTTGTGTTTGATCAAGTGGGTTAATTGCAAATAAATTTGTTTTAAAACCTATTTTTTCCCCAACAGCTATCGCTTCCTCAGTTGTTCCAGTTTTTGAACAATCATTTTTAAATTTCAAGAATTTAGGATCATTTTCATAAAATTTTGAAATTTCATGATCAACTGATAAAGCAATGAACGAAAAACCAAACAATGTGTCTGGTCTTGTAGTAAAACATTTTATGTTACTTATTGGCAAATCTCCTTCTATTTTAAAATCTATTTCGCAGCCAAAAGATTTTCCAATCCAATTTTTTTGCATTGTTTTTACTTTGTTTGGCCAGCTATCAAGTTTTTCAAGACCATCAAGTAGTTCTTGAGAAAATTTAGAAATATTAAAAAACCATTGATTTAGCTTTTTTCTTTCAACCAAAGCACCAGATCGCCATCCGCGTCCATCTATTACTTGTTCATTAGCTAAGACTGTCTCATCAACTGGATCCCAGTTGACATAATTTTCTTTTCTATAAACAAGTTTTTTTTCTAGTAACTCTAAAAAAAATTTTTGCTGATGTTTATAGTAATCTTCTGAACATGTGGAAATTTCTCTATCCCAATCAATCGATAGTCCTAATTTTTTTAATTGTGATTTCATTTTTTTTATATTTGTTTCTGTCCATTCTTTAGGATCTAGATTATTTTGTTTTGCTGCATTTTCTGCTGGCATACCAAAAGAGTCCCATCCCATAGGATGTAACACGTTAAATCCTTTAAGTATTTTATATCTAGCTAATACGTCTCCAATGGTATAATTACGAACGTGCCCCATGTGAATTTTTCCAGATGGATATGGAAACATCTCAAGGCAATAAAATTTCTTTTTATTTTTATCTATTTTTACGGAAAAGGTTTTTTCTTCTTCCCAGATTTTTTGCCATTTTTTTTCTATACTTTTAAAATTATATCTATCCACTTCAAAAAACACTTTAATCCATATCTGGATAGGTCCAATTTTTATTTTCTTCTTTAAATTTATCTTTGTTAATTTCTTTGTATTTTGCTGCAGATTTCAATATCTGTATTTTTAATTCTTGTGAAAGATTTTGACTACCTTCAAAAATTTTACAATTTAGACCATTTTTACATTTTCTTGAAAATACTTTTACATCAAGTGCATCTGACCTCACTTCATTGGTAAGAAATCTTACAGAAATTTTTATACTTTCATCACTATTTTGATTATTTGCATACCAATCAGTAATAATAATTCCTCCACTATAATTCACTGAGGATAAAGGTATAAAATCTAATGCATCTAAGGTTGCTCGCCATAATTCATTAGAGCTTGCAAAATCAAAACTACCTCCTTTTGAACCTAATCCAAGACTTTTTATTCTAAAGCCTTTTCCTTCTCTTATATTTTGTTCAACTCTCTTTTTTGGATCGGCCGGTGTTTTCCTAGCATCTCCACCAGGAAGTTTAAATTTTCCATCTTTTCCAGTACACGAGCTAAATAATAAACCAATGATAATTGCAAATATTGGAATTTTAAAAAATTTTATAATTTTCATGTTAAATTTAATAATTTGAATTAATTTAACTCAATTTTTTTCTAGCATTAGTAGATAAATATTTATTTGTAACGCTATTTCTTATAATTAAAAATGTTAAAAATATACATAAATAAGGACTTTTATGTTGTAAAAATACAACATTTTAAAAATATATGATTAAAATGCTTACAAAATAAACAATAATTAAGGCAAATTAACTATAAATCACCTGTTTATTATTAATAATTAAACAATAAAAAGGAGTAATTAATTATGAACATTAAAAAAGTAGGCTTAACAGCTTTAGCAGCATCACTAGTTTCAGTTTCTGCTAACGCTGGAGCGTTATCGATGGCTGGTGGAGCATCAATAGGTATTGGTGGTTACAGTGGTGATAACGTAGACTTAGGTACATCATTCACAATGGGTAACCAATTCACAGTAACAGGTGGTGGTGAGTTAGATAACGGTTTAAACGTTTCTCTATCATACCAACTTGATCA
This sequence comes from uncultured Pelagibacteraceae bacterium, assembly GCA_902556065.1. Classification (GTDB taxonomy): domain Bacteria; phylum Pseudomonadota; class Alphaproteobacteria; order Pelagibacterales; family Pelagibacteraceae; genus Pelagibacter. Next base: position 92,917 of record CACDUV010000002.1, on the reverse strand, counting down.
CAAAGCTGGTGTAACTGGTCCATTTGATGATCACTCAGTAACAATTAGTTCAGATGAAATCGGTACAATTAAATTCTCTGGTCACGGTGGATCTTCAGCTTCATCATCAATTGATGCTACAGTAGCTGGTGACATCTGGGATGGATTTGACGGTACTTTATCAGCTAACGCATCTTCAGGTTTAGCTGTAAGTGCAGCTAGTGCTGGTAATAACTCAGTATTCTATACTTTGCCTGAATTAATGGAAGGTGTGAGCTTGTTTGCATCTTATAACCCACAAGTAGCTGGTACAACAGAAGCTGAAATGGGTTATGGTATAACTTATACTGGTATCGAAGGATTAACAGCTAGTTATGCTTCTACTGATGAAGAAACAGGAACTGCTAACACATCTGGTGAGCAAACAGCATATAAAATATCATATGCTTATGGTCCTGTAACAATTGGTATGTCAAACAGTGACTACGATGTAGGTTCTGCAGGAACTGACCAAGAAATCGATTCTTACAACATAGCGTATACTGTGTCTGATGAACTTTCATTAGCTTACGGTGTTGAAGAAATCAGCAATTCAGGAAGTGCTGTAGACCCTGAGTACTCTGCAATTGTAGCTACTTATACATCAGGTGGTGTAACTTTAACTGCTAAGATGGAAGAAGCTGAAAATATTACTGGTACAACAGCAGCTGCTGCTGACCAAGAGTATTGGTTCTTAGGTGCTTCATTTGCATTCTAATTATTAGTAAATATTATTTAAAAAGGCCCCTTTCAGGGGCCTTTTTTTTGTTCAAAATAAGATATACCAGCAAACTCAGTGTGATCTAAAATTTTAAGTTTTTTTATATTTTTTTCAGAAATTCCACCTAAAGCAACAATTTTTTTATTTGTAAGTTTAGTAAATAACTTAAATTTATTTATTCCTAAAAAATTTTTATTTTTTTTAAATAATGAAGATAAAAATATTCTATTAACTTTTTGTTTTTCTTTAATTTTTATTTCTTTAAGATTGTGAGCTGAACCCACAATATTAAAGTTTTGCTTATAAGAAAAAACCAAATGCTTTGTGCTTTTATTAAAGGAAGGAATATACGCTCCATCTAAATTAAGGTTATTTGCAATCCTAATGTTGTTTGACAAGTAAAACTTAAAACCTTTTTTTTTACAGTATGCTTTTATGCTTAATATGAGCTTTTGATCAAGTTTTTTTGTTGAATAATTTCTATATATAATTGTAGTTTGTTTATCTTGTTTATCGATATTATTTGTGTCAAATTTATTTATAAAGTAATATTTTCTCGTCATATTTATATGCATAGTACTGTACAAAATTTATTATATATTGAGACTAGTATTAAAACACATCTTAATAAAATAAATATTTACAAAAATCCAAAAATTGTTGCCGTTTCAAAGACTTTTAAAATCGATAAAATTTTGCCTCTGATTCAATATGGTCATGTTGATTTTGGAGAAAATAAAGTTCAAGAAGCTGTTGAAAAATGGACTGAAATAAAAAAAAACAATTCAAAAATAAAATTACATATGATTGGCAAATTACAAACCAATAAAGTGAAATTTGCAGTTCAACTATTTGACTATATTCATTCAGTTGATAGTGAAAAGCTTGCAAAAAAAATTGCTGAAGAACAAAATAAAATAAATAAAAAAATTAAAATATTTTTGCAGGTTAATATTGGTAATGAAAATCAAAAATCTGGAATTGATAAAGATAATTTAAACCAATTGGTATCTTTCTGTAAAGAAACTGGTTTAGATTTAGTTGGCTTAATGTGTATACCCCCTGTAAATATTGATCCAGAAAGTTATTTTAAGGAAATGAAAAAAATAAATGAAGATTTAAATTTTACCGAATTAAGCATGGGGATGTCTTCTGATTTTCTTAAAGCTGCCGAATACTCGTCAACTTATATAAGAGTTGGATCTAAAATTTTTGGTCAAAGATCCTAATAAATTTTTATTTTTGAATTTTTTTTGATCAATTTAAGCATAATTAAAAAATCCTTTTCTTTCAAAGCAATACACCCAGCTGTTGGCCTGTAATCTTTCGTTAGATGAATAAATATACAACTGCCTTTACCAACAATAGGTTTTTTAAAATTATACTTTATAGGTATTAACAAATCGTATTTATGATCTTTTCTTTTTAATTTTTCGTAGTTGATTTTTTTATTTATTTTAAAAAGCTTGTTATATTTTTTTGGATAATTAATATCATCACACCAACCCATGTTTTCCTTAATTTCTAAAGATTTTAGTAAAGTTGATGGCTTTTTTATTCGATTTTTCCTAAAGTAAAGATTTTCTATTTCAAATGTTCCTTTGGGAGTTTTTTTATCTCCTTCTTTTTTATTTATAGTTGAACCATTTTTACCAATACAGCACCTAAATTTAAATTCATCTATTTGAAGAGTGTGTTTATTTTTAACCAAAATTATCATATTCTTTTATTTGTGAGTATGCAGAATTTAATAATATATAAGTTTAATTCATTGTATCATATTCTTGAAGAACTTGATTTAGACTTAAATTTTAACATAATCATTGCAGACAATATAGATTCATTTAATGAAAAAGTAAAAGGTCTGAAGAATTATTTGATTATATCTAATAAAAAATATTTAGATGCAGCTAACCAAATTATTTTAGATAAATCTCCAATTAATATTTTTAAATTAGTTGAAAAAATTAACATTGAATTTTTAAAACTACAATTTAACAATCAATCTGAAGTTAAAGTAAAGAATTATACAATTGATCTAAATTCAAGAGAATTGCTTTCAAAAAATACCAAGCTTAAGTTGACTGAAAAAGAAATTGATACAATTACTTATTTATTTAAATCAGACAAACCTGTTAGTATTGGTGAACTTCAGGAAAAAGTTTGGAGTTATCAATCTGATATAGAAACTCACACAGTCGAAACTCATATTTATCGATTAAGAAAAAAAATTTTAAAAACATTTAATAATGACGAATTTATAATAAGTAAAAAAAATGGTTATCAAATTAAGTAAAAAAAATCCAATGGCTAAAGACTTATTTACCAAAAAGTATAAACCAAAAATAGTTAAACCTAAAAAAGGTAAGGGGAGTTTTAAAAGAAAGAAAAGTTAAACCTAAAGCCTTGCCCCAATTTGTTGTATTACTTTTGATGACATTTCAGTACCTTTTTCGAGACATTCTTTTGTAGATAACTTATTTATGTATCCATGTAAAAATCCAGCAGCAAAAAGATCGCCCGCGCCTGTAAGGTCAACTATTTTTAGATTTTTCTGAACACCACTTTCAACAACTTCATTACCATTAATTGCAACTGCACCTTTTTCGCCCCTTGTAACAATAATTAATTTGTTAAGTTGTTTTGAAAAATTTATTACTTCTTTAAAGTTTTTTGCTTCAATTAACGATGTAATTTCTTGTTCGTTAGCAAAAGTTATATCTAGTTTGTTTTTAACTAACTTTAAAAAATGAGGTTTGTGTCTATCCACACAAAACAAGTCAGAAAGTGACATTGCAACTTTATTTGCATTATTTATAGCTTTATCAAATGCTTTTTTTGGCTCCCCTTCATCCCACAAATAACCTTCTAAAAATATTATTTCGCTTTTTTTAATAGCTTCTGAACTAACATCATTTTCATTTACTTTTCCTGCTGTACCTAAAAAAGTGCACATTGTTCTTTCGGAGTCAGGTGTTACTAATATTAGACATGTCCCAGTTGGCAACTCCTCTTTTTTTTTTGAGTAAAAAAACTCAACTTTTTCCTTTTTTAACCCTTCTTCATAATTACCACCAAACTGATCATCGGAAATTTTACCTATAAAACCAACTTTATCGCCAAGTTGGGATATACCAACTATTGAGTTTGCAACTGATCCTCCAGATACTGTTTTTTCTATTTTAAGATTTTTTAATAAACTTTTGAATTCATTTTCATCAAAGAATAATTTCATTGTACTTTTTGTAAGATTATTTTGATCAATGAAACTGTCATCGACTTTACAAATAACATCTACAATTGCATTACCTATTCCTAAAATTTTCATATCAAGCCTTTTTTGTATTAACAGGTTTTTTTCTATTTGGGTAGCAAGTAGTACATATTTTACAACTCAATCCATAACAATCTCTGGCTTTACAATATTCCCTGCCATAAAAAATTATTTGGAGATGAAGTTTGGACCATCTTTTTTTAGGAAAAATTCTTTTTAAATCTTTTTCAGTTTGAATTACATTTTTCCCATTTGTTAAACCCCACCGTTGTGCGAGCCTATGAATGTGAGTATCAACAGCAAAAGCCGGGTACCCAAAACCTTGGGACATCACCACACTTGCTGTTTTATGTCCTACACCAGGTAGCTTTTCAAGTTCTTCAAAAGTTCTAGGCACTTTTCCTTTGTGTTTTTCCAACATTTGTTTTGACATCAAATAAATGCTTTTGGCTTTAACTCTAAAAATCCCAATTTTTTTTATTAATTTTTCAATTTTTTTTCTTCCTAATTTTACAAAATGCTCAGGTTTATAGTATTTTGGATATATATCTTTTGTTACATTATTAACGTTTACGTCGGTACATTGCGCAGAAAGCAGTACAGAGATTAATAGTGTAAAAGTATTTTTGCTTTTTAAAGGAACAGGTGCGTTCGGATAAATCTTATTTAGAGTTTTAATTATGATTTTTGCTTTTTGTTTTTCATTCATTATGAAAAGTTAAGCAAATCTCTCATGGAATATAATCCTGGTTTTTTTTTCATTAACCATTTAGAGGCAGTTAAAGCTCCATCTGAGTAAAGTGCTCTATCAAAAGCCTCGTGGTTTAATGTAATTATTTCTTTTCCACTAGAGAATTTTACTTCATGTTCACCAATAATTTCACCTTTTCTAACTGAGTTAAAATTAATTTTTTTTCCGTAAGGAAAAGATTTTTTATTCAAGAATTTTTTACCAATTAAATTATATAAATTTTTATTTTTTCCATCAGCGATTCCTTTTCCAAGCATTAGCGCAGTACCGGATGGATAGTCTTTTTTATGTTTGTGGTGTACCTCAAATATTTTACTTAAGTATTCATCATTAAGTGATTTTGAAGTAATCTCTGTTAAATACATCAATAAATTTACCCCTAAGCTCATGTTTCCAGCTTTCAAAATAGGTATTTTTTTTGAATATCTTTTGATTTGATTTTCTTGGCTTCTAGTAAATCCGGTAGTACCGATTACTACTTTTTTTCTCAGTTTTGATGCTATTTTGAGAATTTCAAGCGTACAATTTGGTACTGTGAAGTCAATAATCACGTCAGTTTTTTTAAAAGCATTTTCAGAATTCAACTCAGGTCTAATCCCATTAAACTTATTATTTACTAATCTATTTTCTGTAAGAGTAACTAGTTTAAAATTTTTATTTTTCTTTGAAGATTTAATTAACTGCTGACCCATCCTACCCATGCAACCAGAAATCGCTAAATTAATTTTTTTCATTTAGTTAATATTAGCCTTTTTTATAAGATTAGTCTTTTAGTTTTTCCAGAAATCTTTTGCTTTTTGAAAAAACTTTTTAATACTTGGGTTTGATTTATCGTTTTCTATTTCTCTAAATTGTTCTAGTAATTCTTTTTGTTTTTTATTTAAATATACAGGTACTTCTGTTTTTACCTGAACATATAAATCACCAAAATCACCTCTTCTCATGAATGGCATTCCTTTACCTTTTAATCTAAATTGTTTACCATTTTGAGTTCCATCTGGAATTTTTATTTTTGCCTTACCACCATCAATAGTTGGAATTTCAATAGTTGTTCCTAATGCAGCATCGGCTAATGAAAGAGGAAATTCAAAAAATAAGTTTTCATCTGATCTTTTAAATAGTTCATGAGAGTGAACATTTATAAATAAATATAAATCTCCTGTAGCACCACCTCTACTACCGGCTTCTCCTTTCCCAGCTAGCCTGATTCTTGTACCATCATCTACTCCTTTAGGAATAGTCACAGATATTTTTTTGGACGCCTGTTTTTTGCCCTGACCATTACAATCATTACATGGATTAGTAATTTCTTCACCATTTCCATTACATTGTGGGCAAGTCTGTTGAACAGTAAAGAAACCCTGGTTAGATCTTATTCTTCCATTTCCTCCACAATAAGAACACCTGTCTGGAGAGTAACCTGGTTCTGAACCATTACCTTTACAAGTTCCACATTGTTCAGTAGTTGCAAATTTTATATCTTGCTTTTTCCCATGATAAGCCTCTTCTAATGAAATTGATAAATCATATCTTAAATCTGATCCTCTATTGTTTGATCTTCTATTTCTGGACCTTCCACCACCGCCAAAGTCTCCAAAAAAATCTTCAAAAATATCTGAAAAATCTGCTCCACTAAAACCACCAAAACCACCGCCTGGTCTACCACCACCATTTTCAAAAGCTGCATGTCCAAAGTTATCGTAATTTTGTTTTTTTTCTTTATCCGAAAGAATCCCATAAGCTTCACTAGCTTCTTTAAATTTTTCTTCAGCCTTGGTATCGCCTGGATTTTTATCTGGATGATACTTAACTGCTAGTTTTCTATATGCAGATTTTAATTCGTCAGGACTTGCGCTTTTATTTACGCCTAGGACATCATAATAGTCTCTTTTAGCCATCAAATTACCCCAGACAATTAAATGTCAGTTTATGCGCTTTTTTCTTTATTCTCGTCTTTTACTTCTTCGAAATCAGCATCGACAACATTCTCGTCTTTTTTACCTGTATCATCCCCACCATCATCTTTTCCTGAATCTGGTTTAGCACTTTGTTGTGATTTATAGATTGCTTCTCCAAGTTTCATAGAAGCTTGAACTAAAGCTTCTGTCTTTTTTTTGATATCTTCAATGTCTTCTCCTTTTAAAGACTCTTTTACAGCAGATGATGCGTCTTCAATTGCTTTTTTCTCAGCATCTGAAATTTTTGATCCATGCTCTTTTAAGTTTTTATCTGTAGAGTGAATTAAAGTGTCTGCTTGGTTTCTAACATCAACTGACTCTCTTTTCTTTTTGTCAGCTTCTTTATTAGCTTCAGCATCTTTTACCATTTTTTCAATTTCTTCATCACTTAATCCACCTGAAGCTTGAATTTGTATTTTCTGTTCTTTGCCAGTTCCTTTATCTTTAGCAGAAACATTTACGATACCGTTGGCGTCAATATCGAATGTAACTTCAATTTGAGGAACTCCTCTTGGAGCTGGAGCAATACCTACTAATTCAAAATTACCTAATAACTTATTATCAGTAGCCATCTCTCTTTCACCTTGTAATACTCTAATTGAAACAGCTGGTTGATTATCTTCTGCAGTCGAGAATACCTGACTTTTTTTAGTTGGAATTGTTGTGTTTTTATCAATTAGTTTTGTTGATACTCCACCAAGTGTTTCAATACCTAGTGATAACGGTGTAACATCTAATAAAAGAACGTCTTTAACATCTCCTTGTAACACACCTGCTTGAATAGCAGCACCCATTGCAACTACTTCATCAGGGTTTACACTTTTATTAGGGTCTTTTCCAAAAAAGTTTTTAACCTCTGCTATAACTTTTGGCATTCTAGTCATACCACCAACCATAACTACTTCATCAATTTCACTAGCGGTAATTCCAGCATCTTTTAAAGCAGTTTTACACGGTGGCATTGTTCTAGTAATTAGATCTTCAACTAGTGCCTCAAGTTTTGCTCTAGTCATTTTTAAATTAATATGCTTTGGACCAGTTTTATCTGCAGTTATAAACGGTAGATTTATATCTGTTTGTTCAGCAGACGATAATTCTATTTTTGCTTTTTCAGCTGCTTCTTTTAATCTCTGTAATGCGAGTTTATCTGATTTAAGATCAATACCATTATCTTTTTTAAATTCAGAAATTAAATAATCAACGATAGCATTATCAAAATCTTCACCACCCAAAAAAGTATCACCATTAGTTGATTTAACTTCAAATACACCATCACCCAACTCAAGTATTGAAACATCAAATGTTCCACCACCTAAATCGTATACTGCAATTTTTTTGTTTTGTTTTTTATCCAAACCATAAGCAAGAGATGCAGCAGTTGGTTCATTTATAATTCTTAAAACTTCAAGTCCTGCAATTTTACCTGCATCTTTCGTTGCCTGTCTTTGTGCATCGTTAAAATATGCTGGTACTGTTATTACAGCTTTTGTTACCTCTGATCCTAAATATTTTTCTGCTGTCTCTTTCATTTTTTGTAAAATGAAAGCTGAGATTTGTGAGGGGGAATATTTTTCTCCTTTAGCTTCAATCCAGGCATCACCTTTTTCGGAGTTAATTATTTTAAATGGTGCAGTTTCAACATCTTTTTTTACTGTTGGATCTTCAAAATTTCTTCCAATTAATCTTTTAACTGCAAAAATTGTATTTTCAGGATTTGTTACCGCTTGTCTTTTGGCAGGTTGACCTATTAATTTCTCATTTTCATCAGTGAATGCAACTACTGAAGGAGTTGTTCTTGCTCCTTCTGCATTTTCTAAAACTTTAGCTTGTGTTCCTTCCATTACTGCAACACAAGAGTTGGTTGTTCCTAAGTCTATTCCAATTATTTTGCTCATAATATTAATGTCTCTCTTTCGTCATATAGGGTTTAAATTTGAAACTACAAGTTGATCTCATTATTTATCTTCTGAAATTTCCTCATTTTGTTGGGTTTTATTGTCATTTTTTGGACTTTTTTTTGAAACACCAACTAATGAGGGTCTTAAAAGTCTATCTTTAATTGTAAATCCTTTTTGAACTTCCTGGACGATTGTTCCAATCTCCTTTGAATCATCCTCAATTTCCATCATTGCTTGATGAAAGTTAGGATCTAGTTTTTTATTAAGGCAATCAATTGGTTTAATATTGTTTTTTTCAAAAATAGAAATTAAGTCTCTCTTTATTATATCTAAATGATCCAGTGTTTTTTTTAAGGCTTCTGTTTCTTTTAAGCTATCGTCGCTTTCCAAAACATGTTTAGAACGATCTAAGTTATCAACTAAATTTAATGCTTCTTTCGCAAAGCTAAAACCACCATATTCAAAGGCATCCTCTTTTTCTTTTTCAAACCTTCTTCTTTGATTTTCCATTTCAGCAAATGTTCGTGCCAGTTTATCCTCTAGTTCGGCAATCTTTTCCTCTGGAGTTGGCTCTTTAATCTCTTCTTTAGTTTCTTGACTTGTTTCTTGTTTATTTTCTTTCGCTGAGCTTTCCTCAGGTTTTTCTGTTTCTTTATCTAAATTCTGATTTTCGTCTGTTGGATTGTTATTTTGGTTTTCTTCTTTTTCCATTAACTCATATATGGTAAGGATTTTATTTATTTCTAGATGTCTACGCAAAAAATTAAAGAATTACTCATAGGGACCAACAATAAGGGTAAATTAAGAGAAATTAAGAGTTTATTACCAAATTATATCAAAATTTACTCTACTTCTAAATTTAAACTTAAAAGCCCTCCTGAAAATGGAAATACTTTTGAGGAAAACTCTTTAATTAAATCAAAACACTTCTCTAAAAAAACTGGTCTAATATGTTTAGCTGATGATTCTGGTTTGGAGATAGATTATTTGGATAAAAGACCAGGGATTTATTCTGCACGATGGGGAGGAAAATCTGGGGATTTTAACAAAGCTATTAAAAAAGTATTTAGAGAGCTAGATAAAAAAGATAAGAACTGGAAAAATAAAAAAGTTAAAGCAAGATTTATTTGTGCTTTATCAATCTCATATTTAAACAAAAAAATTGCTTGTGTAGTTGGTAAGGTTGAAGGTCAAATCTCAAATGAGCCAAGGGGAAAAAATGGATTTGGTTATGATCCAATTTTTATCCCACTAAAAAAATCTAAAACATTTAGTGAAATGAAACCGTCTCAAAAATATAAAATAGACCATCGGTATCATGCATTTAAAAAACTTAGAAAATTTCTATAAGTTTTTGATTTTCTATTTTATAAAAGTTTAATCTGTGATTAATTTTATTATCTTTAATATCAAAAATTCCTATTTTTCCTTTAAATGAATTTTTTTTTTTAAATATTCTGTTCAATTTTGAAAGGTCTGATTTAAAGGATAGATAATATACTAAACCAACTAAATCATAACTCAATAATGAGAGATGGGATGGATTTTCATTAAAAGCATTAAAATATTTAATTTTATAATTATCAAAATTTTCTTTATTAATTGACGGATAATAAATTGGTTGAATGTTTGTTTCTTCTATCAAGCTTTCATCAAACCACTGGTTAAGTGTTATAAAGTATTTATTTTTGGGAGACACATCAGTGTAAAGCAAAGACGTTGCAACACTTTTAAGACTTTCGTCAAAATCAGAAATTATAACTGCATCAAAATTTATATTTCCTAATGTATATTTTTTTTCTAATCTTTTTATTTTTTTTTCTTTATTTATTTCATTTGAGTTTTTAATTCTTCTAATTTCATCAGCTAAATTTTGTTTCCTAATTTTATATTTAGTTATTTCTTCAATTTGTTTTGTTAGTTTTGTTGGTTCAGTACTATATTCAAAATTTTCAAAAACTTTTATTTTGGAATTTTTTAAACCATTTTTAACTTCAAACTCAAAATTTTGAATTGGTGTTAAAAAAAGAGTCTTTTGTAAATTGTTATTATCTAAAAATTTTTTTATAGTATTAAATTGTGAAGTAGAATTTATACCAGCAGAAATTACATTTTTGGGTAAATCTAAAGTTTTATTTGTTAAAGATAAAAAAGTTAAATTTTTCATTTCATTTAAATAAGTTAAACTTTCATGAAATACTGGCCCAATAACAATTTTTATTCCCATTTGTTTAAGTTCAAAAGCAGACTTAAGAGCTTGGTTTGCTCTTGTTCCGGTATCTTTTGGATAAATTTCAATTAAATCATTATTAATATCTTTGACAGCTAAACTTACAGCTTTGATAATGGATGCTCCTATTTCTTTATTATCTCCAGTCATTGGTACCAATAATCCAATTTTTATTTTTTCATTGGCGCTAACTAAATTTAAAAAGTTCAAGAATAAGAAAATCGAGGAAATAAAAATAATTTTGATAATCTTTGTCATTTTGATGTTATTATATAATTTTAAAGCTGAATTATGATCACAAAAACACAATTTAAATCAAATGATTATAAAAATGGGCTTTATTTGGTGGCAACGCCAATAGGAAATTTAAAAGATATATCATTTAGATCATTAGAGGTTCTAAAAAAATCAGATTATATTCTTTGTGAGGATACACGAGTGTCCAAAAATTTATTGAATAAATATGAAATTAAATCAAAATTGATTTCAAATCATAAATTTAATGAAAAAAAAAATACATTAACGATTATTGAATATTTAAAATCAGGTAAAATAATTTCACTAATATCAGATGCAGGTACACCAAGTATTTCTGATCCAGGTTTAGTCTTAGTCAAAGAATGTATAAAAAATAATTTTAATATATTTTCAATACCTGGACCATCAGCGGTTACAACTGCTGTTGCAGCCAGTGGATTTTCAGATAAATTTTTTTTTTATGGTTTTTTACCAGAAAAAAAAAAACAAATTGAAAATGAATTAAAAAAACTATCAAATTTTAATCATAGTCTAGTTTTTTTTTCATCATCAAAAAAAATAAATAAAATTATCCCAGGATTTAAAAAATATTTTGCCGGAAGAAAAGTAGTATTTTGTAGGGAAATTTCTAAACTCTATGAGGAGTATATTAGAAATAATATTGATGAATTACAATTATTTGACAATGAATTAAAAGGTGAATTGACAATAGTTATTTCTGAAAAAAAAGAGGAAATTGCTTCGCAAAAGATAAGTGAATCAGATATTAATTTAATAAAAAAAATGATTAATAAATTAAGCATAAGAGAAATCACAGACCTAATAACTAGAAATAGAAATATTTCAAAAAAAGTAATTTATAATTTTTGCTTAAAACTAAAAAATGAAAATTAAACCTTTAATAATAATTTTTTTATCAATCATTTTGGCTGGATGTGGAGCAGGAGTTAGCTCATCTGGTTTATTTGGAACGGGAGTTTCAGTTGCAATGGATCCAAGAACAGTTGGAACTCAAATAGATGATTCTATAATGCAAAAAACTATTTCAACTAAAATACTTGCTTTAAATAAAAACCATTTTTTAAAGGTAAAGACAAAAGTATTAGATGGACGAATTTTTATAACCGGAAAAGTTGATCAACCTGAAGAAAAATTAAAAATTACTAAAATTGCTTGGGAAACAAAAGGTGCAAGATCTGTAAGGAATGATATTAAGATAAAAGAGGAATTTAATTTTAAGCAATCAGCAAAAGATTTACTCATTACCTCTCAATTAAGGACAGCCTTAATAGTAAATAAAAATATTAAAGCAACAAATTATCAAATTGATACTTATAAAAAGAAAATTTATGTTTATGGAATAGCTTTAAATGATGAAGAAAAAGAAATGGTTATTAGTGAAGCAAAAGAAATTTTAGATGTTGAAGATGTTGTTGCAAGTATTTTATTACTTGAAGATTTGAGAATTCAAAAAAATTAATCAACTTCATATTTAATGACCTCCGATGAATAAGCTGCAATAGAGGCTAAATTAATAATTTCAGATGTTGAAGATCTAAGTGGAGCGATCTCAATTGGTAATCCAAGCCCAATCAATAAAGGACCTATAACTTTTGTATCACCAAAAGTTTTCATTAATTTGTAAGATATTGCTGCACTATGTTGTCCAGGCATTATTAAGATATTGGCTTTACCTACTATTTTTGCAAAAGGATAGAGTTCTATATAATCAGAATTTAAAGCAACATCGGGTTGCATGTCTCCATCAAATTCAAAATCAACTTTTCTCTCTTTTAAAATTTCTACCGCTGTACGAATATGTTTTGTTCTACTTGTTAAAGGTTGTCCAAATGTAGAGTGTGAAACAAATGCAATTTTTGGATCAATTCCAAAGAGTCTTACTACTCTTGCTGCTGAAATTGCTATTTCAGCCATTTCTTCAGAAGTTGGGTATTCATGAACACTCGTGTCAGCAATGAAAATTGTTTTTCCTTTATTAACAACCATGTTTAGTCCAAACATAATCTCACCTTTACGAACATCTACTACTTGTTTTATTTTTTCAAGAGAAGCTCCAAAACGTCTGGTATTTCCTGTAACCGCACCATCTGCATCTCCACAAGCAACCATACTTGTGGCCCAAACAACCCTGTCATTTCTGATCATTCGATCACAATCTCGTTCTAATAAACCTTGCTCTCTTTGAAGTTTTTTGAATAGATGATTTACGTATTTTTTTCTTTTTAACTCGTCTTTTGAATTAGTAATCTTAATATCAAAATTTTCGCTGTAACCAATATTTTTAATTTGCTCTTTAATTTTACTTTCTTTACCAACTAAAATTGGAATACCAAGTTTTGAATTTTTAAATGCTATTGCAGCTTTTAAAGTATTTTCATCTTCACCATCAGCAAAAACAATTCTTTTTTGATTTTTTTTAATGAAAGAGTTTATACCCTGCATAATTGTAACTGTTGGATCTAGTCTTTGTTTAAGTTCTTCTTTATAGGTTTCAAAATTATCAATTTTTTTTCTAGCAACTTCACTTTCTATAGCAGCCTTTGCTACTGCTGCTGGAATTACACTAATTAGTCTTGGATCAAAAGTTGATGGAATTATATAATCTTTTCCATAATGAGGTCTTTCACCACCCATAGCTGCAACAACTTCATCTGGTACATCTTCTCTAGCAAGTTTTGCTATTGCCTCAGCTGCAGCAACTTTCATTTCTTCATTAATTGTTTTTGATCTTACATCTAGCGCACCTCTGAATATGTAAGGAAATCCAATTAAATTATTTACTTGATTGGGATAATCTGATCTCCCAGTTGCAATAATTGCATCATTTCTTACTTCATTTATTTCTTCAGGAGTAATCTCTGGATCAGGATTTGCACATGCAAATATAATTGGATTTTTAGACATGCTTTTAACCATATCTTTTTTTAAAACACCTTTTGAAGATAATCCTAAGAAAACATCGGCCCCTTTAATTGCATCGCTCAAAGTTCTCAAATTTGTATTAATTGCAAATCTCGATTTCCATTGATCTATACCCTCCGTTCTTCCTTTAAAAATTACACCTTTTCGATCAAGCATTATTACATTTTCAGATTTAACACCTGAGTTAATAAATAACTCTGTGCATGCCTGAGCGGAAGCACCAGCACCATTAACAACAACTTTTATATTTTTAATTGATTTACCACTTATATCGAGTGCATTCAGTAAGGCAGCTGTCGTAATAATTGCTGTTCCATGTTGATCATCATGAAATACTGGAATATCTAATATTTCTTTTAGTTTTTGTTCAATGATAAAACAATCTGGTGCAGCAATATCTTCTAAATTTATACCCCCAAAACTTGGAGCAAAGTTTTTAATAGAATTGATAATTTCATCAGCATCTTTACAGTCTATTTCTAAGTCAATTGAGTCTATATCTGCAAATCTTTTAAACAAAACTGCTTTTCCCTCCATTACTGGTTTTGAGGCTAATGCACCTAAGTTACCCAATCCTAAAATTGCAGAACCATTACTAATTACTGCTACCAAATTTCCTTTACTCGTATAATCATAAGCTGATTCTGGATCTTCACTTATTTTTTTAACTGGGGCAGCAACTCCAGGAGAATAAGCAAGCGCAAGGTCTCTTTTGGTAGTCATGTTTTTTGAAGAGATTATTTCGATCTTGCCAGGTTTTTTATCTTTATGAAAATCTAAAGCTTCCTTATCTGTGTAATGATCAATCTTTGTCTTTTTCATTTTTATTAATCTGAATACAAATTTTATCTATTTTATATTTTTTATTATTTAGAATATATGATCTATTTATTCTGATAATAAGTATACAATTAGGGTAAAATTAAGACTAATATGATTTATGAACTTAATTAAGTCAACAGGCACATTTGGCTTTTATACCATCATCAGCAGATTGCTTGGATATATTAGAGATATATTAATAGCAATATTTCTTGGAACAGGTTTGTTGGCAGATGCTTTTTTTGTAGCATTTAGAATTCCAAACACATTCAGGAGATTGTTTTCAGAAGGAACTTTCAATGCAGCCTTTGTACCTAGTTACACATCTGAAATGATCAAGGGAGAAAAATTTGCAAACAAATTTGCAAATAATATTTTTAATCTTTTATTTTTAGGTCTTTTAATTTTAACAATAGTTGTTCAAATTTTTATGCCTGGATTTGTATCAATTATTGCTCCAGGTTTCATAGATGATCTAGAAAAAATGGATTTAGCCATTAGTTTAACAAGGATTACTTTTCCTTTTTTACTATTCATTAGTTTGGCATCTTTTTTTTCTGCAATATTAAATTCTTATAATAAATTCGCTGCAGCTTCAGCAGCACCAATTCTATTAAATATTATTTTAATAATTGTTTTATTATTTTCTAAAGCTTTAGGAGACGAGCTTGTATACTATTTATCTTATGGTGTATCTTTAGCAGGATTCTTACAATTAATTTTTTTATATTATTTTGTTAAAAAATTTTTTTCATTAAAATTTAATTTTAAGTTAGGAGCTGATGAAAAAGTAAAGTTTTTTTTTAAAAAGCTTTTACCGAGCATCTTTTCATCTGGTGTAACTCAAATCAATATTTTGATTGGAACAATTATAGCCTCTTTTCAACCTAGCGCAGTCTCTTATCTTTATTATGCAGACAGAATTTATCAAATCAACCTAGCGATAGCCGGCATTGCCATTGGCGTTGTGATTCTTCCACAACTTTCAAGGTTTGTAGATTCTAAAAATAAAGAAAAAATTTCTCTTATTCAAAACAAAGCTTTAGAATTGAGTTTATTTTTAAGTATTCCAGCGACAATAGCTTTAGTGATTGGTTCAGATGAAATAATTTCAGCATTGTTTGGTTATGGTAACTTTAATAAAGAGTCTGTTGCTAACTCAAGTCTTGCTTTATTTTATTTTGCTTTAGGTTTGCCTGCTTTTGCTTTGATAAAAGTTTTTTCAAGTTTTTTATTTGCTAATCATAACACAAAAATACCATTTTATATTTCGTTAATTTCAGTTCTTATAAATATTTTGATTAGTATTTATTATTTTAACAAAATAGGTTTTATTATAATTCCCATCGCAACTTCGATTTCATCATGGTTCAACGCTATAGTACTTTTTATATATTTAAAAAATAAAAATTTGTTCTACTTTAAAAATAATTTTGTTTTAAATTTTTTTAAAATAGTTTTTGCATCAATTTTGATGGGATTATTTTTTAATTTTTTATTAAATTTATTTGAAAATCAACTTTCATTTAATCAAAGCTTTAAATCAATTTATTTAATTTTAAGTGTGTTATTTGGACTATTCTTCTACTTATTTATTTGTTATTTGATCAAAGCTTTTAAAATTAGTGATATTAAATTAAACTATTAGTTATATGGGTAAAAAAATATTCTCTGGCGTTCAACCAACAGGTAATCTTCACTTGGGTAATTATTTAGGTGCTATCAAAAACTTTGTAGACCTTAATAATGACGTTGAGAATGATTGTATATTCTGTGTGGTTGATTTGCATGCGATCACAGTTAAACAAGATTCAAAAGAGTTAAAAAACAATATTCGTGAGACCGTAGCTACTTTTATAGCAAGTGGAATTGACCCTAAAAAAAGTATTATTTTTAATCAATCTGGAGTAGCGGCTCATTCTGAAGGAGCTTGGATTTTGAGTTGTGTTGCTCGAATGGGTTGGTTAAATAGAATGACACAATTTAAAGAAAAAGCAGGAAAAGATAAAGAAAAAGCAAGCGTTGGATTGTACTCATATCCTGTTTTGATGGCAGCAGATATTCTTTTGTATGATGCGACCCATGTTCCTGTTGGTGACGATCAAAAACAGCATCTTGAGCTATGTAGAGATATTGCTCAAAAGTTTAATAATGATTTTGATCAAGAGAACTTTTTACGTGTGCCTGAACCTTTAATTCAAAAAGAATTTTCTAGAATTATGAGTTTAAAAGATGGATCAAAAAAAATGAGTAAATCTGAATTATCAGATTTAAGCAGAATCAACTTAACAGATGATAAAGATGCAATAGTAAACAAAATAAAAAAAGCAAAAACTGATCCTTTGCCTATGCCAAGTAGCGTTGAGGAATTAAATGAAAGATTAGAAGCAAGAAATCTTCTTGGTATATATTCCAGCTTAAACAATTCAAGTTTACAAAAAACAATCGAAACTTTTTCAGGTAAAAACTTTTCTGAATTTAAAAATCAACTTTCAGATTTACTGGTTAAAAAGATTGAACCTATATCTCTGGAAATAAAAAAACTTTTAAATGATCAAACTTATTTAGATAAAATCCTTCTAGAAGGAGTTGAAAAAGCAAACTCAATTGCATCAAAAAAGATAGATAGAATTAAAGAAATATTAGGATTTTAATATAATTTAAATATCAAGTTTAAATTTTCGAAATAAGCTCTATATATATTTACAACATGTTCGTACAAACTGAAAAAACACCAAATCCTAACTCTTTGAAATTTCTCCCTGGGAAAAAAGTTTCAAATAGTGGCCCTTATGAAATCACAAATAAAGATCAAATAAATAATGACTTGGTAAGGAATATTTTATCTGTTAATGGGGTCGAGGGTATTTTTTTAGGACAGGATTTTATTTCTGTAAATAAAAATAACCAAATTAAATGGGACGAAATTAAACATATTGTTATTTCGTTAATTAATGATTTTTATTTAGACGGTAAAGAATACGTTATCGATGAAAATGAAGAGAAAAAAAATTATAATCTAAGTGAAATTGAGGAAAAAATCGTAAAAATTTTAGATCAAAAAATTAGACCTGCAGTTGCAAGAGATGGTGGAGATATTAAATTTAAAGAATTTAAAGATGGAGTAGTAAAAGTACAATTACAAGGAAGTTGTTCAGGTTGTCCAAGTTCGACAATGACTTTAAAGCAAGGAGTGCAAAATCTTTTGTGTCACTATCTTCCAGAAGTAAAAGAAGTTGTTGCAATATAAAAGTTTATGAAAAAAAATTTAATTAAAATTCAATTTAGTAGAAATAAAAGCATAAATTCTATTTCTAGATTCATATTAAGTGGAGTTTTTTTAATTTCATTTTTTTATATAACTCCTTTGTTTATTAATTTTGCTGAAAAAAATTTTAACAGCAAAGAATTTACTAACAATTCTAAAAATCTTTTATTAAAAAAACTTAATACAAACAATTTAATAGAAGAAGATATTACAGGTGAAGTAGACGAGATGGATTTACTTTTCGATATTTTAGAGGAAAATAATTCAGAAATTAATTTAGTAAGGTATACTACCTCGGAAATTAATTCATTATTTAAGGAGGTAAACTACAACTTAAAAGATGTCAGAGAAAATAAGCTGGTTAAACCTATAGATATAGGACTTCTTCCAAACGAAATAAATGATATTTCAAGTTCAAAAAAAAAAAAGGATATGTTTATTAAAATAATTCTTCCATTGATTGTTAAAGAAAATACTAAAATTAGAATAGATAGAAAAAGACTCTTTACGATTTTAAATAAAAGTAGCAATACTGATATTGAAAAAAAATGGCTTGAGAAAAAATTTAAGCAATATGGTGTTAGGCAAAATGATTTTTCATCTTTAAAGGTAAGAATGGATGAGATTCCAGCTTCTTTAGCAATTGCACAAGCAGCAAAAGAAACTGGGTGGGGAACTTCAAGATTTGCTAGGAAAGGAAATGCTTTATTTGGTCAATGGACTTGGTCCGGTGAAGGTTTAAAACCTAAAGAAGCTGAGAAAGGTGAGACTCATAAAGTGATGAAATTTAATAGTTTACAATTATCTGTGAGAGCGTATTTAAGAAATCTAAATACTCATAAATCCTACATAAATTTAAGAAAGGCTAGAAGTGAATTTAGAAGTAATGATAAACCACTTGATAGCTTAATTTTATCTAAACATTTAGATAAATATGCAGAAACTGGGAGTCAGTACATTGAAGTACTTCAAAAAATAATTAATCAAAATGAATTGAAAGATTTTGATGAAGCAAGATTGTTGCCATCTAGTAAGGATTTAGAAAGTTTGATTTAATTTTTCTTTATAGGAAATTGAACCCCAAACCATCTCCATTTACCATTATCGTTTAAAGAACAGTTTATCCTTCCTCTTCTAGGTTTAAAAGGTTCTCTAAATTCAATAGTTAAGATTTGATTAGAATAATTAGTTTTAGATTTATCCCACTTGTCTCCTTCGTTGGAATAACAAGTAATATTATTTAAATTTTTTTGTTCTTTAAAAAATTCAACTTTAAAATTTGGTGGATTGTTATTTGCTGAAAGTTGTTTTTCAATTGGAGATAAACTTTTATATTCTAATGGATAGTAATTAATTATAGATTTAAATCTTTTAAGCTCTCCATACTTTTCATTTATTGGAAATCTCGGTAATTCAAATTTATTTTTATTAAGATCAATAACACCAGAATGTTGACCAAATGCATATTTAAAGTTTTGAGAAATATAATCTCTCATAAATTTGGAATATTCGCCAAATGGATAAGAGAATAGATCAGGAATATAATTTAGTTCCTGTTTAAAAATTTTGTTTGATGTTTCAATATCTAAAATGAAATTTTTTTCAGTTTCTTCTATTAGGTATTCGTGACTGTGTGAATGATGTCCAATTAAAGAAAAATCTACTGAATCAATTTCTCTAATTTGATCCCAGTTCATGTAGCCTACTTTTCCAACTGGTTCTGTTGAAACAAAAAGTATAAATGGAATTTTGTTATCTCTCAAATATGGCCAAGCTTCATTATAAAATGATTCAAATGCATCATCAATCGTTATCAAAATTTCTTTTTCTGATTTTGAAGTTTTAAATTTTGAATCAAATTCATTAGGATTAAGAAAATTATATTTAGAATTTTTAATAATTTCTAAGTGCTTCTTAAATATCTCCATATTAATATTAGTTGATGGGTATTTGTGTTCATTAAAGCGATGATACATTATTGATAAAATTCCATTATCTTCTGAATATAATTTGATATTATTTTCATCTGATTTAGAACTAAAATTAAAAAACAAAGATAAAATGAATAAACTTATAATTGATGTAGCTGGAGATAAAATTTTTTTAATGATCATAGCTGATGATAATATTTACAATATTACTCATGAGAATACTAAAATAAATTATGAAAAATTAACTTTAATAATAAAAGAATTTTTAGAATTAAATAAATTTGAATTAAACGATATAGACAAAATATATATTAACAGAGGTCCAGGAAGTTTTGCGGGAATTAGAAATTCTATTTCTATTGTAAAAGCTTTAAAATTAGCAAAAAATATTGATTATTATTGTTATAGTTTACAAGATTTTAAAGGTGAAAAAGATGTAAAATATGAAAATGTTCCTTATTTGTGCGATAAATTTAAAATCAAAAAAAATTTGATTAACCCTATTTATATAAGTTAAAATTAAATTATGTCTGAAACAATTGAACAAAAATGTTTAGCAAAAGGTGTGAAATTGACAGATCAGAGAAAAATAATTGCTCAGGTCATGTCCGAGTCTACCGATCATCCTAATGTTGATGAACTTTACAATAGAGTTTCAAAGATAGACAATAAAATAAGTATTGCTACCGTCTATAGAACAGTAAAATTATTTGAAGAATCTGGAATACTTACCAAGCATGAGTTTAAAGGTGGAAAGGCGAGATATGAAG
The DNA here is from genome assembly GCA_902556065.1 of uncultured Pelagibacteraceae bacterium. GTDB lineage: Bacteria > Pseudomonadota > Alphaproteobacteria > Pelagibacterales > Pelagibacteraceae > Pelagibacter. Next base: position 72,075 of record CACDUV010000002.1, on the reverse strand, counting down.
AGCTGAACGAAGGACATCATGATCATTTAATCGATGTAAAGTCAGGTGAAATAATAGAATTTGTCGATGAAGAAATTGAAAAGCTTCAAAAAAAAGTAGCAGATAAATATGGGTACACTTTAGTTGACCATAAGCTTGAACTTTATGGGATTAAAAAAAAATCCTAACTTAGAATGCAAAAAATTTTCATAAAAACCTTTGGTTGTCAAATGAATGAATATGATTCAAATAGAATTTTTGATTCCGTGAAGAAAATTGGCTATCAAAAAAGTGAAAATCTAGAAGAGGCCGACTGTTATTTATTAAACACTTGTCACATTAGAGATAAAGCAAAAGAAAAAGTTTATTCCGAAATAGGAAGAGTTAAAAAAAGTTTTAGAGCCAAAAAAAAACCATTAGTAATAATTGCAGGATGTGTTGCTCAAGCAGAAAATAAAGAGATGCTCAAACGTGAGCCTTATATAGACTTAGTAATTGGACCTCAAGCTTATCACAAGATTAATGAAACAATTTTGGATCATATTGAAAAAAGAAAAAAAATTGAACAAACAGATTTTGATGCTGTTTCAAAATTCAAATATTTTAGTAAAATAAAAAACCAAGCAGGTAAAGTTTCGTCTTTTTTAACTATCCAGGAAGGGTGTGATAAGTTTTGTCATTTTTGTGTAGTTCCATATACTCGTGGACCAGAATATTCTAGACCGTTCAATCAAATAATTGAGGAAGCAAATTACTTGTCAGATCAAGGAGCAAAAGAAATCATACTTTTAGGACAAAATGTAAATGCTTATGATGATAATGGTAAAAGATTATCAAACTTAATTTTAGAAATTGAAAAGATTAAAGGGATAAATAGAATTAGATATACAACTTCGCACCCAAAAGATATGACTAATGATTTAATTGAAGTATATAAAGTTTCTAAAAAGTTAATGCCTTTAGTTCATCTTCCAGTTCAGAGTGGATCCAATAAAATTTTAAAGTTAATGAATAGAAAACATAAAATAGATCATTATTTAAGAGTTTATGATCAATTGAAAAAAATTAATCAATCAATTGAGTTTTCAAGTGATTTTATCATTGGTTATCCTGGAGAAAGTGAGGAAGATTTTCAGAGTACAGTTGATTTAATTAAAAAAGTTAATTTTATAAATTCTTATTCATTTATTTTTAGTCCAAGGCCTGGGACAAAGGCAGAGGGTTTAGATTTAATAGATAAAAAAGTTTCAATGAAAAGATTGGAAATTATTCAAAATTTATTATCTGAAAACCAAAATCAAATGAACAAAAAAATAGAAAATAGAACAATTAATGTTTTGGTTGAAAACTTAACGGAAGATAAATCCAAAGCTTTTGGCAGAACTGAATATATGACATCAGTAATTTTTAATGGTAAAAAAGAACATATAGGAAAAATTGTGAAAGTAAAAATTACAAATAGCAATAGAAGTACATTGTTCGGAGAATTGTTAAGCAACCCTGATCAAAAGGTGGCATAATTTTTGAATAATACAATTAAAAAAAAAATCGATGCTACTCTAAAATTTGTTTACTCAGACAACAATTCATTAAGTGTAATATTTCACAACAATGAATTATTAATGGGCGTTGCTGGTGAATTTAACAAAAATCTAAAAGAATTAGAAAAAATGACTAACTCTAGTTTGTATTCTAGAGGAAATTCAATTATGATTAAATCAGACCCACAAAAAAACGAATTAATAAAAAATGCAATTCAATTTTTAACTAATCAATTTATCATTAATGGTTCAATCGAAAATAAAGATCTTATTTCATCAGTTGACCAATTTATGATTAAAGAGAAAGTTAAAAATAACAATGTAACTGACATTATAAAAACACCAAAAAAATCAATAATTCCCAGATCTGAAAAACAAAAAAGCTATGTAAGAGCTCTAAGACAGAGTGATATTATAATCTCAGCCGGACCAGCTGGAACAGGAAAAACTTTTTTAGCCGTAGCAGTTGGTTTGACTATGTTGCTAGAAAAAAAAATTGAAAGAATTATTCTATCTAGACCTGCTGTTGAAGCAGGAGAAAGACTTGGTTTTTTACCTGGAGATATGAAAGAAAAAGTAGATCCTTACTTAAGACCTTTATATGACTCTTTGTATGATTTATTCGATTTTGAAAAAATACAAAGAATGATTGAAATTGGTGATATTGAAATCGCTCCTCTGGCATTTATGAGAGGTAGAACACTCAAAAATTCTTTTGCTATATTAGATGAAGCACAAAACGCAACAGATATTCAAATAAAAATGTTTTTAACCAGAATCGGTGAAAATTCAAAAATTGTAGTTAATGGAGATCCTACTCAGATAGATTTACCTAACAAAAGTATGTCGGGATTAGTTAGATCAAAAGAATTATTGGGACATTTAAATGAAATTTCAGTTGTAGACTTTGATCATTCAGATGTAGTTAGACATCCACTGGTTTCTAAAATTGTAAAAGCCTACTCTAAAAATGATTAATTTAAACGTCTTCTCAGAAGAGAAGGCTTGGTCTAAAAAACTTAATAAAAAAGATTTTTTTTTTAAAAATATTTGTAATTCTTTTCCAAAAAAATATAAATTTTTTAATAAAAACATAAGTTTATCTTTACTTCTTTCGAATAATAAAAAAATTAAAACTTTAAATAGAAAATTTAGAAATAAAAATAAATCTACTGATATTTTATCCTTCCCATCTAGCAAAAAATTAAAAATATCTAAGCAAACTTACTTGGGAGATATAATTATTAGTTTTAATTTTATGAATAAACCAAAATCACAAACAGATAGACAATTTAAAGAAAAAATAATTAAAACATTTATTCATGGTTTTTTGCACTTGTTAGGATTTGATCATGTAAAAAATAAAGATTATTTAAAAATGTTAAAAGAAGAAGAAAAAATCTATAAATCAGTTATCTCAAAAATTAAGTAAATTGAAAAAAAATTTATATATTGATGTAGTTTATTTATTGTTTCTTGGAGCGGTAACTTCATTAAGTTTACCACCGTTTAATTTGTTAATAATTAATTTTCTATCCTTTAGCTTATTCTTTATTTTTTTAATAAAAAAAAAAGCTAACAAATTTAAGTTGTTTTTTTTCTATGGCTGGTTATTTGGATTTGGATATTTTTTAACAAATATATATTGGATATCTATTTCATTAACATTTGATGAAAATTTTCATTTTTTAATTCCATTTGCACTAATTTTAGTTCCTTCTTTTCTTGCGTTATTTTATGGTTTTATTTGTTATTTGTTTATTTTTTTTAAACCAAATAAAACTTTAAGTTCAATTTTATTATTTTCTGTAATCTTTGGTTTTGTAGAATTCATTAGAGGTTCAATTCTATCAGGCTTTCCTTGGAACTTAATTGCATATAGTTTTTCAAATAATTTACAAATTCTAAGTATAGCATCTTTAATAGGCACATATTCTTTCAACTTATTTTGTATAACTTTGTTTCTTATTCCTGCACTCTTTATTTTGCGGAATGACAAAAAAGATTTAATTTTCTGCTTAGTCTTACCTTTAATATTTTTATTATTTTACTACTTTGGATATTCAAATAAGCAGAATTTTTACAATAGTGATGTTGAAAAACTTGATTATAAAATAAGATTAGTTGGTACAGATATTTCTTTGGATAGGTTTTATTCAGGAGAGGGGCCTTTATCAAGTATAGAGGATCTTATAAATATTAGTTCACCAAATAAGAATGAAAAAACAATTTTCATTTGGCCAGAGGGTATATTGCCTGGAATTTCTCAGGATCAAATTCAAAGTTATGATTATTTATTCAATGAAAGTTTTAACAAAAATCATTTACTTATTTTAGGAATCAACAATAAATCAAAAGTTAATAATCAAGTTAAGTATTACAATTCCCTATCTGTTTATGATCATAATCTTAATTTATTAAATTATTATAATAAAATAAATCTTGTACCGTTTGGCGAATTTTTACCTATGGAAGATTTATTAAAAAAAATAGGTCTCAGATCTTTAACTAATAATTATCAGTCTTACTCAAAAGGTCAAAAAAGGGAAATTATAGAGTTAAATCAAAATAATTTTTCTATAAAATTTTTACCATTAATTTGTTATGAGATAATTTATTCTGGGAAATTATATGAAAATGATGAATTTGATATAATAGTAAATATTTCAGAGGATGGATGGTTTGGTCAATCAATAGGACCAGAACAACACTTTGTTCACAGTATATTTCGAGCTATTGAAAGTGGAAAATATGTAATTAGATCAGCTAATAACGGAATAGCTGCGATAGTAAATCCCCTTGGTATTGCTGAGGAAAAAATTAATTTTAAAGAAGTTGGATATATTGATTTTAAAAAAATGAGAAAAATTCAACCAACAATTTTTTCTAAATATGGGAATAAAATTTTCGGTTTAATAATTTTATTGTATATTTTTTTAATATTTTCATTTAATAGAATTAAAAATGAGTAATATAAAAAATTTCCTATTTACAAGTGAGTCAGTTTCGGAAGGACATCCTGATAAAGTATCAGACAGAATTTCTGATATGGTCGTTGATAGTTACATTTCTGCAGATCCTTATTCAAGAGTTGCTTGTGAAACTCTAACGACAACAAATAAAGTTGTTCTTGCAGGCGAAGTAAGAGGACCTGAGATTAAAAAAGATGATTTAATTGAAAAAGTAAGGAATTGTATAAAAGATATTGGATATGACCAGGAAGGATTTACTTGGAAAGAAGCAACAAAAATAGAAAGTCATTTGCATTCACAATCTACTGATATTGCAATGGGTGTAGACTCATCTGGAAATAAAGATGAGGGTGCTGGAGATCAAGGTATAATGTTTGGTTATGCATGCAATGAAACAGATGTATTTATGCCTGCACCAATTCATTACTCGCATAAAATTTTAAGACTTATGGCCGAAGATAGAAAATCAGGTAGATTAAAAAATATTGAACCTGACTCAAAAAGCCAAGTTACATTCCAATATGTTGATGGTAAACCAACTAAAGTAAAATCAGTTGTTATATCATCCCAACATTCATCTGATGTCAATCAAGCCCAGGTAAGAGATCTATTAAGACCGTATATGTTAAAATCAATTCCAGAAAAATTTCTTAAAGATTTTAACGAGGAAGAGTTTTATGTAAACCCAACTGGTAATTTCGTGATAGGTGGTCCAGATGGGGACTGTGGTTTAACAGGAAGAAAAATTATTGTAGATACCTATGGTGGAGCAGCGCCCCATGGAGGAGGAGCATTTTCAGGTAAGGATCCTACAAAAGTAGATAGATCTGCTGCTTATGCAGCAAGATTTATTGCTAAAAATATTGTTGCTTCAAAAATAGCAGATAAATGTTTGATACAATTAGCTTATGCAATTGGAGTTTCAAAACCTTTGTCAATTTATGTTGATTTGTTTGATAATGATTTAGATAAAAATAAATTTGTTGTTGAAAAGATTAATGAAAATTTTGATCTCAGTCCTAGAGGAATAAGAGAAATGCTAAACCTGAATAGACCAATATATGGAAAAACAGCAGCCTATGGTCACTTTGGTAGAACGCCAGAAGATGATGGATCATTTTCGTGGGAAAAAACTGATAAAATTAACGTTTTTTCTAAATAGTTTCAGTTGAATTAAAAAAAAACTTTACTATATTGCTCTTACATTGTTGAATTATCAAAATGGGCTTTGGCCCATTTTTTTTTGGAGCAGATAAAAAAATGTTAAATAAGAGAGCGGATAAATTAGAATTATTAAGAATTGCTGAAGCAGTAGCTTTAGAAAAATCGATAGATAAAGAACTCATAATTAGTTCTATGGAAACAGGAATAGCTAAAGCAGCTAAGTCTAAGTTTGGTCAAGAAAATGAAATAAAAGTTTCCATTAATAGAGATAATGGGGATATAGAACTATTCAGAAAACTTGTTATTTCTGAAAATCCTGACAATGCAAATACAGAAATAAAATTGGAAGATGCAATAAGTCTTAATGAAAACAATAAAGATAAGTCAATCGGTGATGAAGTTCTTCAACCATTACCATCTTTTGATTTTGGAAGAATAGCTGCTCAAACTGCAAAACAAGTTATAAGCTTTAACGTTAGAGAAGCAGAGAGAGAAAGACAATTTAATGACTTCATTGATAAAAAAGATACAATTTTAAGTGGTATTGTTAAGAGATTAGAATTTGGAAGTGTTATTGTTGATTTAGGTAGAACAGAAGCAATTATTCAAAAAAATGAATTAATTCCAAGAGAAAATATTAAAGCTGGTGATAGAGTAAAGGCTTATTGTTATGATGTAAGAAGAGAGCCCAGAGGTCAACAAATTTTCTTGTCCAGAGCTCATCCAAAATTTATGGAAAAACTTTTTGTCCAAGAAGTTCCTGAAATATATGATGGACTAATTGAAATTAAATCTTCATCTAGAGATCCTGGAAGTAGAGCAAAAATTTGTGTAAAAGCAGTTGATACATCATTAGATCCAGTTGGAGCTTGTGTTGGCATGAGAGGTTCTAGAGTTCAGGCGGTTGTAAATGAACTTCAAGGAGAAAAAATTGATATTGTGAATTGGTCAGAGGATGCTGCTATATTAGTAGCAAATGCGTTGTCGCCTGCAGAAGTTCAAAGAGTAAATGTTGATGTAGAAAGAAAAAAACTTGATGTAATTCTAACAGAGGAAAATTTGAGTAAAGCTATCGGTCGAAGAGGTCAAAATGTAAGATTGGCAACCAAGTTGTTAAATTATGAAATTAATATTATGACTGATGCTGAGGACTCTGAGAGAAGACAATTAGAGTTTAAAGAAAAGACAGATAACTTTGTTAAAAATTTAGAATTAGACGAAACGTTAGGTCAGTTATTAGTAGCCGAAGGTTTTTCAACTATAGATGATATTAAAGATAGCTTGCCAGAAAATTTAACTAAAATTGAGGGAATTGAAGAAGATACAGCGATTGCATTAATTGAGAGAGCTAAAGAGTTCTATCAAAAAGATCAAGAGGATATATCAGAAAGAATTAAAGAACTTGGACTACAAGATGCCCTTATCAACCTTAAAGGTCTTACTCCAGGAATGTTAGTTACATTAGGTGAACAAAAAATATTAACATTAGAAGATTTTGCAGACCTTGCATCTGATGAACTTACCGGTGGTTATGATGTTGTTAAAGGAGAGAGAGTTAAGATTCAAGGTTATCTTGAGGATTTTGCATTATCTAAAGAAGAGGCAGATGAATTAATTATGTCTGCTAGAAATATAATTTATAAAGATTGAGAGATGAGTAATGGAGAAAAAAACAAAATTAACAATATCCGGCTCAGTAAAGAAATCTATAAGAAGTATTGAGATAGCTAAAACTCAAGGAAAAAATTCTAGAGTAATTGAAAAACAAGGCGGTAAGTTTACTAATAGAGGTGGATCCTTTAGACCTGGTGCTGGAAAACCAAAATCTACAAATTCATTTAATAGAGGTGCATCATTAAAACCTTCTTTTGCACCAAAATCTCCTCCAATTACAAGCGATTTTGAAAGAAGAAAACTGGCAGAGCAAAGAGCTACCAAAAGACTTAAGGGAGATAGTGAAAAAGATAAAAAAACATTAAAAGCTGGAACAAAAAAAAGAGAATTAAAATTAACTGTTTCAAGAGCGTTAAGTGATGAAATAGAAGCAAGAGAAAGAAGTTTAGCATCAGTTAAAAGAGCTAGACAAAAAGAAATTAAAAACTCTTCTAAAGAAGAGGCGCAAGAAAATTCAAAACCAGTAAAACGAGAAATCAATATACCAGAAGCAATAACTGTAAGAGAGTTGGCCAATAGAATGGCAGAGCAGTCTAGCAATGTAATTAAATACTTATTTGGAATGGGAGTAACTGTAACAATTAATCAAACTTTAGCTGCTGATACAGCTGAATTTCTAGTTAAGGAATTTGGACATAATCCAATAAGAGAACAAAAAGCAGAGGAAATTATTCAAAAAATAAAAGCCACTAGAGTAGAAAATTTAAAAAATAGACCACCTATTGTTACGGTTATGGGCCATGTTGATCATGGTAAAACTTCTGTTTTAGATGTTTTGAGAAGTGCAAATGTTGTTTCAGGAGAGTTTGGTGGAATTACTCAGCATATAGGAGCATACCAAATTGAAAGTCAAAATAATAAATTAACTTTTATAGATACTCCAGGCCACGCAGCTTTTACTGAAATGAGAGCTAGAGGATCAAAATTAACAGATGTAGTTGTTTTGGTTGTTGCAGCTGATGATGGAGTAAAGCCACAAACAGTTGAGTCGATAAAACATGCAAAAGCTGCGAATGTTCCAATCGTAGTTGCGATAAATAAGTGTGATCTTCCTGAAGCTGATCCACAGAAAATTAAAAACCAATTACTTGAACATGAATTGATAGCAGAAGACCTGTCTGGAGATACCTTGATGGTTGAGGTTTCTACAAAAACTAAACAAAATTTAGATAAGTTAGTTGAGTCTATTATTTTACAAGCTGAAATTTTAGATCTTAAGACTGATTATGAATCTAAAGCTACAGGGATCGTATTAGAGTCAAAAATAGATGTTGGAAGAGGACCGGTTGCAAATATTATTGTGACAACAGGTACTCTTAAAAAGGGTGACTTTTTTGTAAGTGGTTTAAAATGGGGAAAGGTTAGAGCAATTATTAATGATAAAAGTCAAAACATTAGTGAGGCTCCACCGTCAACTCCTGTAGAAGTTTTAGGTATAAATGGTGCTGCTAAAGCTGGAGATGATTTTATTGTTTTAGACACTGAAAAAGAAGCTAAAACTTTGAGTGAAAATAGAGCTCAAGAGAGCAAAGATGGAAAGAACCCATTAACTTTTGCGACACAAGATTCTGCTTTTTCAGATAAATCTTCTGAAGAATTGAATTTAATTATAAAATCAGACGTACAAGGATCTTCAGAGGCTATCAAAAATGCAATTGCTCAAATTAAACATGAAGAAGTGAAACCAAAAATAATTTTAGCAGATATTGGAATGGTAACCGAAACTGATGTTACATTAGCGAAGGCATCTAACGCAGTTCTTATAGCCTTTAATGTTAAACCTAGCAAAGAGGCTAAAAAACTTGCTGAAAATGAAAAAATAAAAATCTCTTCTTATAATATAATTTATGAGGTTCTGGATTATGTTAAGAAAAAAATGTCTGGATTATTATCTCCAGACGTTCAAGAGACAATAACTGGAATTGCACAAATTCTTGAGATATTTAAAGTTTCAGGTGCTGGAAAAGTTGCTGGATCGAAAATTACAGAAGGTGAAATAAATAGTAATTCTGATGTAAGAATTATTAGAGATGGTGCAATTATTTACACAGGAAAAGTTTCAACAATTTTCCGAGAAAAAAACCAAGTAAAACAGGTCAGTCATGGTCAAGAATGTGGAATTGCTGTTAAAGATTATATGGATTTCCAAAAAAACGACACAATAGAGGCATTTAGTGTTACATCTACAGAGAGATCGATTTAATGGCTGATAGAATAGGAAAACCAGTATCACAAAGACAGCTTAGAGTTGGAGAGATGATTAAGCAGTCTTTGAGCATGATTTTTATAAGAAATGAGGCTAAGGTGCCAAATTTAGAAACAAATACTATAACAGTTACTGAGGTTAGAATGAGTCCTGATTTAAAAATTGCTAAAGCGTATGTTCTTCCACTAGGAGGAAAAGATGCTGAGGAAACAATTAATATTTTAAAAGAATATTCGTTTTTAATAAGAAAAATTTTATCACAAAAAGTGGTTATGAAATTTTTACCAAAATTACTTTTTAGAAAAGATGAATCTTTTGAGTATGCGGAAAAAATAGAAAACTTAATAAAACAAACAAATAAATAGGAAAAAAGAGGCATGAACAAAAAGGCACAAGAGTTAGCAATGCATGATAAAGATACTGGATCTTCAGAAATCCAAATCGCTTTGCTAACAGAGAAAATTGAAACTCTCTCTAAGCATATTAAGCAATTCAAAAAGGATAAACATTCATCTGTTGGATTGTTGAGAGCGGTAAATAGAAGAAAGAAATTGTTAGAATACCTAAAGAAAAATAAAATGGATTCTTACAAAAATGTACTGTCGAAATTGAATTTAAGAAAATAGAAATCAACATAGATAGAACGGAACGGAATGGAACGAAACGAACGAAACGAAATGGAAATGAAATGTTTAAAGTATATAAGAAGGAAATTGAAGTAGCAGGAAAGAAGATAAGTTTAGAAACAGGTAAAGTAGCAAGACAGGCAGACGGTGCAATAATCGCAACATGTGGAGAGACAGTCGTACTAGCGACAGTAGTAGGAGCAAAAAAAGTTAATCCTGACATGGATTACTTTCCATTATCTGTAAATTACCAAGAGAAATATTATGCAGCTGGAAAAATTCCAGGTGGATATTTTAAAAGAGAAGCAAGACCAACTGAGAGCGAAACATTAATCTCTAGATTAATTGATAGACCAATCAGACCTTTGTTTCCTGATGAATTTAAAAATGAAGTACAGTTATTACCAACTGTAATTTCATACGATAAAGAAAACGAACCAGATATTTTATCAATCACTGCATCTTCAGCAGCATTGGCTATATCAGGAATGCCATTTATGGGTCCAGTAGGAGCTTCAAGGGTAGGATTTATTGATGGAAAATATGTTTTAAACCCATCTAAAGCAGAGTTAGAAAAATCGAAATTAGATTTAGTAGTAGCAGGTACAAAAGATGCTGTGCTTATGGTTGAGTCTGAAGCAAGTGGTTTAACAGAAGAAGAAATGTTAAATGCAGTAAAATTTGGACATGAAGGATTTGTTCCAGTTATCGACATGATTGAAGAGCTTGCAAAAGAATGTAGAAAACCTGAGTGGACTGTTGAAAAGAAAGATCTATCAGAAGTTAAGAAAAAACTTGAAGAAACTTTTACAGAAGATCTTAAAAAAGCTTTTGCAACTAGAGATAAACAAGATAGATCAAATCAGATTTCAGAGATTACTGATAAAGCTAAAAAGCTTTATGAGGAAGATGAAAATTATACTGATCTAGATGTAAATAGTCAGTTAAAAAATCTTGAAAAATCAATTGTAAGAACTGACATTCTAAAAAACAAAAATAGAATTGATGGTAGAGGTTTATCCGATGTAAGACCTATCGAATGTGAAGTGGGTGTTTTACCAAGAGCACATGGTTCTGCGTTGTTTACAAGAGGTGAAACTCAAGCAATTGTTGTTGCAACTCTAGGAACTTCAGATGATGAACAAAGAATTGAAAGTTTAGATGGTCTTCAAAGAGAACGGTTTATGCTTCACTATAATTTTCCTCCTTTTTCAGTTGGAGAAACTGGAAGAATTGGAACTGGTAGAAGAGAAATCGGACATGGTAAATTAGCATGGAGAGCTATTAACTCTTCATTACCAACGAAAGAGGCATTTCCATATACTTTTAGAGTAGTTTCAGAGATTACTGAGTCAAATGGTTCTTCTTCAATGGCTACTGTTTGTGGAACTTCTTTAGCATTAATGGATGCAGGAGTACCAATTAAAGAGCCAGTTGCAGGTATTGCAATGGGATTAATAAAAGAAGGTGATGATTTTAGTGTCTTGTCAGACATTTTAGGTGATGAAGATCACTTAGGTGATATGGACTTTAAAGTTGCTGGAACTAAAGATGGAATTACTTCTCTTCAAATGGATATCAAAATTACAGGTATTACGTTTGAAATCATGGAGCAAGCATTAAGCCAAGCTAAAGATGGAAGAGTTCATATATTAGGAGAAATGAATAAAGCATTATCAGCTTCAAGATCTGATGTTGGAAAACATACTCCAAAAATGGAACAAGTTAATGTCGATAAAAAAGACATTGCAGCTGTAATTGGAAAAGGTGGTGCAACAATCAGAGAGATAGTTGAAAAATCAGGTGCAAAAGTAGATGTAAATGACGAAGGTGTAGTAACAGTTGCTGCGCCAGATGAAGAGTCTAGAAACATCGCAATGCAAATGATCAAAGACATTACTGCAAAAGCTGAATTGAATAAAATTTATTCAGGAAAAGTAATGAAGATCATGGAGTTTGGTGCATTTGTTAATTTCTTAGGAAAACAAGATGGACTGGTTCATATCTCGGAACTTGCAGATAAAAGAGTTGCTAAAGTCACTGATGTTGTCAAAGAAGGTGATGAGGTAAAAGTTAAAGTAATTGGTTTCGATAGAGGTAAAGTTAAACTTTCTATAAAACAAGCTATTGAATAATTAATATCAGAAATTTGAATTTTAAACCCCCTGGAATGTGAGTTCTGGGGAGTTTTTTAACTAAAATTGACTAAATTTAGGTAATATTTTTTGGATCGGGCATTCCAACTTTGTTATATCCAGCATCCACGTAGTGAATTTCACCGGTAACTCCGTTTGCAAGTTCACTTAGTAAATATAAAGCTGAATTTCCAACATCATTGATATCTACATTTCTCTTTAAAAAAGAATGGTCTTCGTTCCATTTATATAGGAATTTTGCATCTCCGATAGCTGAAGCTGCTAATGTCTTAATTGGTCCTGCACTTATAGCATTTACTCTCATACCTTTTGCTCCTAAATCTCTAGCTAAATATTTAACACTGGCCTCTAAAGCTGATTTACAAACACCCATTACGTTATAATTTGGAATTGCTTTAGTAGACTCGTAAGTTAAAGTTAATAAACTTCCACCTTGTTTCATTACCTTTGAAGCTTCTTTTGCTACTTCAGTGAATGAAAAGCATGAGATTAACATACTTCTTAAAAAGTTTTCTCTAGTCGTATTTAAATATTCACCTGATAACTCTGATTTATCAGAGAAAGCAACTGCATGAACTACAAAATCAATTTCACCCCATTGAGATTTTATATCTTCAAATAATTTTACAACTTCTTCTTTTTTTTCAACATCGCAACTAAATGTAACTTTTGAATTTAATTTTTCCGCTAAAGGAACCACTCTTTTTTTCAAAGCGTCACCTAAATATGTAAATGCTAGTTCAGCTCCTGCTTCAGCAAGTTTTTGAGATATACCCCAGGCAATAGATCTTTCATTAGCGACACCCATGATTAATCCTTTTTTACCTTTCATTAAACTCATAAATTAAACCTTTTCAAAAATTAAAGCTGCATTAGTTCCACCAAAACCAAAGCTATTTGACATTACTGTATTTAAAGTTGCTCCCGTTTCAGTTTTTGAAACTATAGGAAATTTTTTAGCATCATCATCCATATCTGTAATATTTGCTGATCCTGTTATGAAATTATTTTTCATCATTATCAAACAATAAATTGCTTCATGAACTGAAGCAGCCCCTAATGGATGACCTGATAAAGATTTTGTTGAACTTATTTTTGGAATGTCCTCTCCAAAAGTATTTTTAATCGCATTTAACTCCGTGATATCTCCAACTGGAGTCGAAGTTCCATGAGTATTGATATAATCAATTTTATTTTTAGTTGTAGACATTGCCATTTGCATACATCTAACAGCGCCTTCACCAGATGGAGCTACCATATCGTATCCATCTGAAGTTGCTCCATAACCAGTTAATTCTGCGTATATTTTAGCACCTCTCGCTTTAGCATGCTCATATTCCTCAAGTACTAGCACACCTGCACCACCTGCAATTACAAAACCATCTCTTGTTTTGTCATATGCTCTTGATGCTGTTTCAGGAGCATCATTATATTTTGATGATAAAGCAGTCATTGCATCAAACATTGCTGTCATTGCCCAGTGAACTTCTTCACTTCCACCTGCAAAAACAACATCTTGCTTGCCCATTTGAATTAATTCCATTGAATTACCAATACAGTGTCCACTTGTTGCACATGCGGAACTCATTGTGTAGTTGGTTCCTTTAATTTTAAATGGAACAGCAAGTGTTGCAGAAGCTGTACTTGCCATTGTTCTTGGAACTATAAAAGGTCCCATGAGTTTTGGAGTTTTGGCTCTTGTTTTGTCAGCTGCTAGAATTACGTTTTCAATTGATGGGCCACCAGAACCCATTACAATTCCGGTTTTAAAATTGCTTACTTCACTTTCCTCTAATCCAGAGTCTTTAATTGCTTCTTTCATTGCAATATAATTATAAGCTGAACCTGAACCCATAAATCTGATTGTTTTTCGATCGATATGATCTTCTAATTTTATATTTGGTTTGCCATGAACATGACTTTTAAGATTATGTTCTTTATATTCTTCAGCATAAGAAATACCTGATTTTGAGTTAACTAATGATTGATGAACCTCTTCTTGGTTATTTCCTAAACAAGAAACAATTCCTAAACCTGTAATCACCACTCTTCTCATTATTTAAATAACCCCACTTTCAAACTTTCTGCTGAATATATTTTTTTGTCATCTGCAAGTACAATTCCATTAGCAAGACCCACGGTTGTTCCACCAGGAGACATAATTTTTTTCATATCTATTTCATATCTTACATTTTTTACACTCTGTAAAACTTCACCTGTAAATTTTACAGTACCTACCCCTAAAGCTCTTCCTTTTCCAGGATTTCCTAGCCAACCTAGAAAAAACCCTACCAGTTGCCACATAGCATCTAAACCTAAACATCCTGGCATAACTGGATCTTTTTTAAAATGACAATCAAAAAACCAAAGATCATTTTTAATATCTAATTCAGCTTTTAAAGAGCCTTTATTAAATGCACCGTTATTTTCATTGATTTCTGTTATTCTGTCAAACATAAGCATTGGTGGAAGAGGTAATTTAGCGTTACCAGGACCAAAAAGTTCACCATTTCCACAAGTTATGAGATCATTATAGGAGTATGAGTTTTTTTTCATAAAATTTGAGCTCCCTTATTACTTGATTTAATCCTAATATAATATAATAAAACACTATATTTTTATTCATAGTTTAGAATAATTATAAAAAACAATGCCAAAAAACTGCAATTTTATTGAAAAATTAAGAGAAGTGGGTCTTAGACCTACCAAGCAAAGAGTAAACATGTGCGAAGTTTTGTTTAATAGAGAAAAAACTTTTCATTTCACAATTAACGATCTTGTAAAAATGATATCTGAAAAAATGAATGAGAAAATATCTCTGGCTACAGTTTACAACACGGTTCACGCATTGGAAAAAAAAGGATATTTAAAAGAAATATCAATTGATAGTCATAAAAGTTATTTTGATACAAACACATTAGCACATCATCATTTTTTTGATGAAGACACGCATGAGCTAATCGATTTAAATGAAAGTGATATAGACAAAATAAATATTAGAAAAAATATTACAGGAAAAAAAATAAATTCCGTTGAAGTTTTGGTTAGAGTTGCGAGTGATAATCAAAATCAAAAATAATTTAATTAAATCATACACTTAAAAACTACATTATAATAATTCTAAACTATTGACATACCTTTAAGATGCATTATATGATTTAATAATCATAAAAAGGAGAAATAATGTCTTTAAAAGGAAGTAAAACAGAAGAAAATTTAAAAGAAGCGTTTGCTGGTGAAAGTCAAGCAAACAGAAGATATCTTTATTTTGCACAAAAGGCTGACATAGAAGGTTACAATGATGTAGCTGCAGTTTTTAGATCAACAGCTGAAGGTGAAACCGGTCACGCACATGGTCATTTGGAGTATCTAGAAGAAGTTGGTGATCCAGGAACTGGTATGCCAATTGGTGAAACAAAGGCTAACCTAGCTTCTGCGGTACAAGGTGAGACGCATGAATACACTGATATGTACCCAGGTATGGCTAAAACGGCAAGAGAAGAAGGTTTTGAAGAAATTGCTGACTGGTTTGAAACTTTAGCAAAAGCTGAAAAATCACATGCTGGTAAATTTCAAAAAACTTTAGAGTCTATCAGCTAATCAAATTTCTTAGTGGGCTTAATTGCCCACTAAAAACAATTCAAATTTCAAAAAATTAATTACATGAGTAAAGAAGGAAGTTTAAGTGCACCTATTAGACATCCAATAGATTTTGAAAATTCTGATTTTTTAAATCCTGAAAAATTAGATGCTGAAATGAGAAGAGTCTTTGAGATCTGCCATGGATGTAGAAGGTGCTTTAATCTTTGTGATTCTTTCCCAAAATTATTTGACATGATTGATGATTCTAAAAACGAGGATGTGGATAGTTTATCAAGTGATCAATTTGCACCTGTTGTAGATTCTTGTACTTTGTGTGATATGTGTTTTATGACTAAGTGTCCATATGTTCCTCCACATGATTTTGATCTAGACTTTCCACACTTAATGCTGAGGTATAGAACAGCTCAAAAAAAATTAGGTAAATTGCCAAGCGTACCAACACAATTAGCTCAAATAGATCGAAATGCTAAAATTGGCGTCATGTTCTCTAAAATAGTTAACTGGGCATCAAATATTAAAAATAAATTAATTAGAAAAATCTTAGAAATTATTGCTGGAATAGATAAAAGAGTTCAGTTGCCAAAGTACAACTCAGAAACTTTTTCAAACTTCTTTAAAAAAAATAAAGATAAAATAAACTATGAGACACCTTTAAAAGATAGAAAAGTTGTTATCTATTCAACTTGTTTTGTAAATTTTAATAAAAAAAATACTGGTGTTGCTGCTTTAAAAGTTTTGAAAAAAAATGGTGTAGAGGTTCAGGAGGCTTATCCTGGTTGCTGTGGAATGCCATTTCTAGAGCAAGCAGATCTTCCAAAAGTTGTTGAACAAGCCAAGAAAGTTTCAAAAGATCTAATAGAATGGATTGATAAAGGTTATAAAGTGGTAACTTTGACTGCAAGTTGCGGATTGATGTTAAAATTTGAGTGGCCTTTGCTGTTACCAAATGATGAAAAAATTAAAAAATTGTCTGCAAATGTTTTGGATGTGGATGAGTATGTTGTTGATATAGCAAACAATGAGGGATTAGTTGAAGGGCTTAAAGAAATTGATGGTGGTGTGACTGTACATCATGCATGTCATGCTAGAGCTCAGAATATGGGTATTAAAGCAAGAGACATGTTAAAACTAATACCAAATATAAAAATTGATGTAGTTGAAAGATGTGCGGGTCACGGAGGAACTTTTGGTGTGATGAAAGAAACACACGATCTAGCAAATAAAGTTGGTAGACCTACAGCGAGACAAATTAAAAATAAAAATAATAAATATATGGCATCAGACTGTCCTTTGGCAGGTAAACATTTAAAACAGCTTGAGGTAGATACAAATATTTCTAACGATGAGGCACTACACCCTATCGAATTAATGGCAAAAAGTTATAAATTATGATCATGCCTAGAGAAAAAAGAAAAATTCTAAAAGAAGACATCATGCCTTTAGATGTTTATATTGAGAACAGAAGAGAACTAAGAAAAAATATTGTTGATTTTAAAAAAAATAGAAGAATAGCTTTAGGTCCCTACGCGACTTTTTATTTTGAGAGTTTTGAAACTATGTTAGCACAGGTCCAAGAAATGCTATACATTGAAAAAGGTGGAGACGAGCAACTTAAAGATGAGTTATCAGCATATAATCCTCTAATACCAAATGGTAAAGAATTAACAGCTACACTGATGTTTGAAATAGACAACCCTATATCACGTTCAGCTTTTCTAGGAAAAGTAGGTGGAATAGAAGAAACAGTGTTTATGAAAATTAATGGTGAAAAAATAAAAGCCATACCAGAGGAAGATGTTGATAGAACATCAGCTAAAGGGAAAGCCTCTTCAGTTCAATTTATTCATTTTAATTTTACTGATGACCAAATAGCCAAATTTAAGTCTGAAGAAACTGAAGTTGAAATTGGAATAGATCATAAAGAATATTCCCATACCACTAAACTCTCTACTGAAAATAAAAAGTCACTTTCAGCTGATTTTAGTTAATTAAATCCCCAGATATTATCTGTTTTAATCCAACCTTGAAATTCTCCAGAGGTTATTTCACACCATTCTTGCTCACATTTTTCTAATATTAATAACCTCCCTTTCTTAATAAGAGCAATTGGTTTTGCAAAAGATGTAGGGCTTTTAAATAAAATTTTATCTTTGGCTGCTATTACAGAATTATTTTTTTTTAACTGAGATGTATGTATCCACCCACCATTATTTTTAAAGTCTATAATTCTTCTAAAGTTTTCTTTTTTATCAATTTGTTTTAAAGGAAGATTAATTTTTTTATAAACATATTTCACATCTGAATCAAAACTTGGACCGTATCTAACGTTTACTTTATTTTTTTTTAAAGAGACAAATATCTCATTTGCTAAGCTTATTGATATTGATAAAATAAAAATTAAAATTGTTCTAATAATTAATCGCATAGACAGTTTTTTCTTTTTTTAATTCTTGCTTTTCTAAAATTTAAATTTAATAAATCAATAATTAAAATATAGTTATTTAAATTTTGGCCTATATTCAAAATATTTTTTAAAATCTCATTTGCTTGCATTGTGCCAACAATTCCAGCAACAGTTCCTAAGATCCCCTCATATTCACAATTGAGTATTTCATCTGATATATTTTCCTCTTGATAAAAACATCGAAGACATGGTTGATTTTTATTTTTAAAATTAAATGTAAAAATATGACCATCAAACTTACTTATGGCACCAGTTACTAAAAACTTTTTATGCTTCAAACTCAAGTCATTAATTAGAAATTTACTTTCAAAATTATCAGTTCCATCAACAATATAATCATAATCTTTAATAATTTTTTGAAAATTAGATTTATTTAATTTGTAATTAAAAATTATTATTTTTGTTAAAGAATTAATCTCGTTTAACTTTTTTTTAGCAATTTTAACTTTTGATTGATTTAAATCTTTTTCATTAAATAAACTTTGCCTATGAATATTTGAAAGGCTAATTCGATCATGATCTACAATTCCTAATGAGCCAATTCCTGACCTAGTCAAGAATTCTGCCACAGGACATCCGAGTCCTCCCATACCTATTATCAATACTTTTGAATTTGTAATTTTATTTTGGCCTAAAATACCAACATTTTTTAGTATGATTTGTCTTGAAAAACGTTCGATTTGTTTTTTGTTTAATTTTTTGCTCATTTTCCTGTTGAGCCAAACCCGCCTTCGCCTCTTATTGTTTCTGGAAGCTCTTTTGTTTCTTCAAAATTCATTTTTATTACTGGTGCAAGAACCATTTGAGCTATTCTGTCTTTATTGTTTATTAAAAAATCTTCTTTTCCATGATTATAAAGTATCACTTTTATCTCGCCTCTGTAATCACTATCTATTGTTCCAGGTGTATTTAAAACACTAATTTTATTTTTTGCAGCCAAACCTGATCGCGGTCTTATTTGAATTTCAAATTCATTTGAAAAAGCAACAGCAATTCCAGTTGGGACTAAACATGAATTTTGAGATTTAAGTAGAATAGGTTCCTTTATAAATGCCATAAGGTCCATTCCTGAAGCTCCTTCTGATTTATAATCAGGTAACTCTATTGAAGGATCTAATTTTTTTACAAGGATTTTTGCCATCAATTTAATTGATCAATTATTCTATCAACTATTTCTTCAGAAATTTCAGATTTTCGTTTGTATGGTAGCACTTCACTTTTTAAAGACTTATTTTTATAATGGATCGTAACTTCATTATAATCAGAATTAAATCCAATATTTTTTTTAGAAACATCGTTGGAAATTATCCAGTCACAATTTTTTTTATTTAATTTCTCATCTGCATTTTTTAAAACATTATTTGTTTCTGCTGCAAAACCAATGACAATTTCAGGCCTCATAGAATTATGATTTGATATATAATTTAAAATATCAACATTTTTTTCTAAATTTAAATTTAATGCTTCTTTTTTTTTTATTTTATTTAAAGATTTATTTTTTACTTTAAAGTCTGATACTGCTGCTGAAAAAATTGCTACATCTACAGGTAAATTATTTTGAGTAGCAGCAAACATTTCATCTGCTGTTTCAACTTCGATAAGTTTAATATCTTTTTCTACCTCTAGATTAGTTGGTCCTGAAATCAAGGTTGTATCAAAACCTTTTTTTGATAGACATTTGGCTAACTCATATCCTTGTTTACCACTTGATTTATTTGTTATAAATCTCACAGGATCGATATATTCATTTGTTGGTCCTGCGGTAACTAAAGCTTTAAATTTTTTATTTTGACTTTGGTTTAAAAAAAATTGGTTTAATTCATCTGCAATTTTTAATGGTTCGGACATTTTACCTTCACCGTATTCTCCACATGCCATATCTCCTATTTCTGGACCAATAAATTTATAACCAAAATCTTTCAATTTTTTTAAATTAATTATTGTAGAATTATGTTGCCACATTCTAACATTCATTGCTGGAGCTAAATAAATTTGTTTATTTGAAGCCAGTATAACAGTAGAAGCCAAATCATCAGTAGTACCTTGCGCTAATTTTGAAATTGTATTCGCAGTTGTTGGAGCAACTACAATTACGTCTGCCCATCTAGAAAGTGATATATGATCCATTTCAGTTTCATTTTCTAAGCTAAACAAATCACTATAAACTTTACCTTGAGATAATGATGCTACTGATAATGGAGTTACAAATTCTTTAGCACTAGATGTAAGTATTGTTTTTATTTCTGCACCATTTTTTTTTAATAATCTTATAGTTTCAAGACTTTTATAAGCTGAAATACCACCACAAATAATAAACAGAATTTTTTTGCTACTAAGTTTTTTCATTTGCAGAATTAAAATACTATAAGACCGAGAATTACAAGGAGTAATAAGCCAATAATAGATTGGTTTCTAAATGCTATCATTTCAGATTTTTTATCGTTTAAAGCTGTATAAGAATTAGAGTTTTGTGGAATTTGTCCACTAGCTAAAAATGTTAGTGCTTGATTTGCTTTGTCCATGATTTCAGGTAACTCAGGTAATCTTTTAATTACTTCAGTGCTATTTTTTAGTGTTTCGTTAAAATTATTTATAGGATCTTTTGTTTCTCTTAACCAATTTTCAAGAACTGGCTTAGAAGTTGTCCAAATATTGGTTTTAGGGTTTAATTTTCTAGCAACCCCTTCAACTACAACCATTGTTTTTTGTAACATTAATAACTGGGGCTGAGTTTGCATATTGAATTTTTCTGTAACATCAAAAAGTTGTTTTAATAATTTTCCACCCGAAATATCTTTAACTTCTTGGCCAAATATAGGTTCCCCTATTGACCTTAATGCCTGGGCAAGGTCATCTATTGGGACATTTTTAGGGACCAATCCTGCTACTAAGTGAACTTCAGCTACTTTTTTGTAATCTCTTTGAATAAATCCAAATAAAATTTCAGCTAAAAAACGTTTGCTCATTTTGTCTAATCTACCCATAATGCCAAAATCTATTGGAGCTATTTGACCACTCTCATCAATAAATATATTTCCTTGGTGCATATCAGCATGAAAAAAACCATCCCTAACAGCATGTCTTAAAAAATGTTGGATAATATCTTCAGCAATTTTACTGGTATTTAGATTTCTTTTTTTCAGCTCCTCTGTTTCACGAATAGAAACACCATCTATCCAATCTAATGTCATCACATTTTCACTAGTAAAATTCCAATATATTTCAGGAACTTTAAATCCAGCATCATTTTTTGTATTTTCTGCATATTCATTTGCAGCAGCTGCCTCAAATCTTAAATCCATTTCTAGGTTAGTTATTTCTTTCAATAAAAAAACAACTTCTACAAGTTTTAATCTTTTTGTTTTTTTTAAAAATGATTCAACAATAAAAGCAAATAGCATCATTGCATCAATTTCCTCATTAAATATTTTTTTAATGTCTGGTCTTATAATTTTTATTGCTACGTCTTTAATCGTACCATTGTCATTTATTTTAGCTTTATGAACCTGTGCTATTGATGCAGCTGCAACTGGTTCGCTTAAATCTATAATAGAATTATATGCATTATTACCTAAATCAGTCTTAATTATTTCTCTTGCTTGATTAATAGAAAACGCTGGTACACGATCTTGTAATTTTTCCAGTTTTGAAGAAAGTTCCTCTCCTATAATATCTGGCCTGGTAGCTAAAAATTGACCTAATTTTATAAAAGTTGTACCCATCGACTCTAATGATTTTGAAAGTCTTTCGCCGTCGTCTTGCACATGTTGATTTAATTCTTTTTTTTCAAAAGAGATAGCTAGCAGCTGAAATAGAATTGTGATTGCTACTGGTGGTTTTTTAAATTTTGATGCGATATCTAGGATATCAGATTTTGCAATTTTTCTTCCTAATTTAAATAAAGTAATTAATTTTTTTAGCATTATATCTTCCAACCACTATGTATAGAAACTATACCTCCAGAAAAATTTCTATATTTGCATTTAGTAAAGTTATTTACCTTCATTAAATCAATCAATTCTTCTTGATTAATAAATTCCTCAATACTTTTTACCAAATATTCGTATGGTTTTTTATCACCAACAATGAGTTGGCCAATGTGAGGAATTATTTTTGAATAATTTTTATAAATAAAATCTAAGTTAGAATTTTGAATTTTTGAAAATTCTAAACACAGAAATATTCCTCCAGGTTTTAATACTCTATATGCTTCTGATAAAGCTTTATCTAAATTCTTTGTATTTCTCAGTCCAAAGCTTATTGTATAATAATCAAACAGATTACCTTGAAGCGGAAGTTTTTCAGCAGATGCATTAATCCATTTTATATTTTTATAGTTAGATAATTTTTGCTTGCCTTGAGTAATCATGCCTTTATTTGGATCTATACAAGTGACTTCCGACATTTGATTTGTATTATCCAAAAATAATTTACCAACATCTCCAGTTCCACAAGCAACATCTATTAACTTTTTGTTTGGAGATGGTTTCATAATATTGATCAGACTCTTTTTCCAAAATCGATGAATGCCAAGTGACATGAAATCATTCATCAAATCGTATTTACTATAAACCTGATCAAAAACACCCTCTACAAGGCCTTTTTTATTTTGAAGATATTGTTGCATATAAAAATATATATTGAATATAGTTAGAAATGCCAGAATTACCAGAAGTAGAAATTATTAGACAATCTTTAGATAAAAAAATTAAACAAAAAAGTATTAAAAAAGTAATTATTAGAAATAAAAATCTTAGATTTCCAATTCCAAAAAATTTTAGCTCTTATTTAAAGAATAAAAAAATTACTAAAGTTGATAGATTTTCTAAGTATTTAATATTGAATTTTAAAAATGGAGATTTCTGTTTGATACATTTAGGAATGTCTGGAACTATCCACATCATTGATAATAAAAAAGATTTAAAATTTACTAATGCTAGTTTTTATCATTCCCCAGGATTACCAAAAAAACATAATCATATTGAGTTAATATTTAATTCTTTAAAAGTAGTTTATAATGATCCAAGAAGATTTGGTTTTTTTGAATTAGTAGAAAATGACAAAAATTTAAAAAATAGATTTAAAAATTTAGGACCAGAACCATTTAATTTAAATTTTAATCTGAATTATGTTGTTAATTACTTCAAAGGAAAGCACAAAAATATAAAAGCTTTTTTATTAGATCAAAAATTTGTCTCTGGAATTGGAAATATTTATGCAAGTGAAATTTTATTTATAAGTAAAATTTATCCATTTAAAAAAGCAAGTTTATTGTCTAGAGATGATTGTAAAAAAATTATTTATAATTCAAAAAAAATATTATCAAGAGCAATTAAAAAAGGTGGATCGAGTATTAGAGATTTTAAAGATACATTGGGATCTTCTGGAAATTATCAAAAAGAATTTAAAGTTTATCAGCAGCAAGGATTAAGATGTAAAACCAGAGGATGCAGAGATACTATAAAGAAAAAAATTGTATCAAATAGATCCACTTTCTTTTGTAATTCTTGTCAAAATTAGATAAATATTTAGTTGACCGTTTTCAGTTCTCAAGCTATACCCCTGCGCATGGCAAATACAAAATCAGCTATTAAACGTATAAGACGAATTTCTAAGCAAACAGTAGTAAACAAAGCTAGAAAAAGTAGATTTAAAAACGCAATAAAGAAAATGAATGCTTTAATTGACACAAAAAAGAAAGAGGAAGCATTAAAATTTCTACCTAAATTAAACTCTGAGTTGATGAAAATTGCAAAGACTGGTGTAATTAAAAAACAAAATGCATCAAGAAACGTTTCAAGAATAACAAAAAAGATTGCAGCAATTTAATACTGCTTAATTTTTTTCTAAGATAAATTTTAGCAACACATTATATAAGAGTTTAAGTTTTTAAATTACTATATTTAGATTTAGTAAATTTTTGGTCTCAAGCGATACAATTAGTGTTTGATTCAATCTGTATTTGATTCAATTAATAATTTTATTTTCACAAAATATTTTTAATATTTTTAAAATTTAAAGCATTTAAAAAATTTCTCGACAAAAAAAATTTACAATTTCAGATTTAATATTTTTTTAATTTTGAATTCGATACTTGTTGCAAAATTTTTTAAATAGTTCTAACTGAGATTCTCCCTTAAGTTATGAACAAAACTTTTACAAACAATAACATTGATAATTTTACTTCAAAAGAGCTTGATTGGAAAATAATCCAATCTGAAATGAAGAACAAATTAGGTTCTGAAGTTTATGAAAGTTGGTTAAAAAAAATATCATTTATTGAGGAACATAATAATTATTTATTATTATCTGTTCCTACAAGATTTATTAGAGACTGGATAACTTCAAGGTATTTAGACCAAATTTTAAAAATAATTAAATTGTATAAAAAAGATATAATTAGAATTGAATTCAAGATTATTGATCAAAAAATAGACAAAGAGTTAAAAGACTCAATAAATATTGAAAACACCCAAAATGAAAAAGTTTCTTTTATTAAAGATTCTTATCTTCAATATAATCGAATAGATCCAAATAAACGATTTGATAATTTTATAAATGGATCAAGCAACAGACTTGCTTACGAAGCATCTTTAAAAGTTACTGAAACTATTTCTCATTACAACCCACTTTATATTTATGGTGGTGTAGGAATGGGAAAAACTCATTTATTAAATTCTATAGGTTTTGAGATGAAGAAAAAAAATAAAGTAATGTTTATCTCAGCTGAACGTTTCATGTATCAGTTTGTAAAATCAATCAAGTCAAATGATATGGTTAAGTTTAAAGAATATTTTAGAAATACTGATATTTTATTAATAGATGATATCCAGTTTATTAGCGGTAAAGAGGCAATGCAGGAAGAATTTTTTCATACTTTCAATGCTTTATTAGACAAAGGATCACAAATAATTGTATCTGCTGATAGAGCACCCAATAAACTAATGCGTATTCAAGAGAGAATTAAATCTAGATTTTCAGGAGGTTTGGTAGTTGATATTCAAAAACCCGATTTAGAATTACGAAAAAAAATAGTTCAAAAAAAAACAGATGAGTTAAATAATTTATATTCGGATCAGCTACAAGTTTCAAAAGAGATACAAGATTTTATTAGCAATGAGATTTCTGGAAGTGTTAGAGAGTTAGTTGGTGCGGTTAATAGAATTGTTTCATTTTCAAGAATATATAATAAAGTTCTTAATTTACCTGAAACTAAAGTGGTATTAAAAGATCTTTTGAATATCTCAGAAAACAAAGTTACAATTGATTTAATACAGACTATTGTGTGTAAGTTTTTCAAGATAAGCAAAAATGAAATGCTTTCTTCAAGAAGATCAAGATATCTTGTAAGACCACGACAGACTGCAATTTACTTAACTAAAGTTTTAACTTCAAAATCGTTACCAGAAATAGGAAGAGAGTTCTCAAATAGAGATCATACTACAATTATTCATTCAGTAAAAACAATTGAGAAAATTAAAGAAAAGAATCCAGAAATGGTAGATAATATCAATAAACTTAAAAATCAAATATTATACAATAACAAAGAAAATGAAATTTAACGTAAATCAACAAGACCTTCAGCAAGCACTTAATTATTGTCAGGGTGTAATAGAAAAGAGAAGTACGTTGCCAATTTTATCTAATATTTTATTAGATGCCAGTAATTCTAAATTAACAATTACTGCTACAGATCTTGATTTGATTTTTATTCATAAGCTTAATAATGTTGAAATACTAGACGAAGGAAAAACGACAACAACCTCATCAATTATGTATGATATAATCAGAAAATTAACATCGGGAAAAAAAATTAATCTTACCCTTACCGATGTAAGTAAATTACAAGTAGAGTCAGAAAAATCTATTTTTAATTTAAATTGTATCAGTGCTACTGAGTTTCCACTAACTGATGAAAATTTTAATGAAAATGAATTTATTATAAAATCAAAACAATTATTAAAGCTTCTTAATAAATGTAAATTTTCTGTTTCAAATGATGAAACTCGACATTATTTGAGCGGTATCTATTTTCACCAAAGCGAAGTTGAAGATAAAAATTATTTAACAGCTGTTGCTACTGACAGTCATAGAATGTCGATTTCAAAAATCAGGCTAGATGAAAAAATTGAATTTGATCCTATTATACTTCCTAAAAAAACAATTTTTCAACTTTGTTCACTGCTAGATAGTTATGATGGTGATGTAAAAGTATCAAACCTAAAGTCAAAAATTAAGTTTGAGCTAAATAATAGTATTTTGATTTCAAAACTTATCGATGGAAAATTTCCAAATTACATTCAGGTAATTCCTAAAAATAATCAAAAAAAATTAGAAATTGATTTAAAACTTTTTTTAAACTCAGTTGATAGAGTCGCTTCTGTATCTCTGGATAAAAAAGATGGTGTAAAATTTAATTTATCAAATGATACTCTTAATCTTTCAGTAAATAATACTAATAGCGGAGACGGAAAAGAAACATTAAATGTTAAATTTGATCACGATTTAGAAATAAGTTTTAACTCCAGATATTTGATTGATGTAGCTTCGCAATTAGACGGAGATAGAGTTGAAATTTTCTTTAATGATACTGGCTCACCAGCTTTAATAAAAGATCCAGGTGATTTTGATAGTATTTATGTCGTGATGCCAATGAAGGGTTAGTTTATCAAATCTAATTCTTGATAGATATTTTTTTCTAGAGTTTTTAAAAATTCATTTTTTTCTAGGCCAGCAGAAATAGGTTTCAATATTGATATAGTAATTGTTCTATCACTATTTTTGCTACCTTTTTTTGGCCACACGTAGCCAGAATTTATGGCTACTGGTAGACAATTTATCTTTAATTCTTCGTATATTCTTGCTGCTCCTTTTTTAAATGGAGTTCTATCGTCAGGTAATACTCTTGTACCTTGAGGAAAAATAATTAATGGACGATTTGATTGTGATATTGTTTTTGCAATATCATTAAAAAAACCTAAATTATCTTTAGTTGTTTTATTTCTATTTATTGAAATTGATCCTATTTTTTTTAAATACCAACCAAATATTGGAATTTGTAGAAGCTCTTTCTTTAAAATAAAAACTGGTGAATTAAAAATAGTTTGCAAATAAAAGGTTTCAAACATTGATTGATGAGAAGCAGCAATAAAAAATTTATCCTCTTTAATTATATTTTCCTCACCTTTGATAAGGATTTTTACTGAAAGGATAAACCTTAAGCAAATACTAGTCCAATAACCCATTAATTTACCACCAACTAAAACAATTTTTCTTGGTAGAAAAAAAGAAGGTAAAAAAATTATAGAAATAATAATAATTCCAGTAAAAAAGATTATTGAAAATAAAATGTTTCTTGTCATTTTTTCAAAAGCTAAATTAAATCTTTATGCTTTTGTCTTTTTCTAATTATTTTTATTTTGTTGTTTTTAATTAATATTTCTAGTGGTTTTGTTCTCAAATTATAATTTGAACTTAGTGACATTCCGTAAGCACCCACATCACATATTGCGATATAGTCCTTTTCTTGAAGTTCTTGAAAATTTTTAATTACCACAAATTTGTCTGTACTTTCACAAATAGGTCCTACAAATTCATAAGTTTTTTTAGAAACTTTTCCAGATTTAATAACAGGTAAAGTTTTATGAATTGCACCATATAGTGCTGGTCTCATTAAATCATTCATTGCCGCATCTAATATTATAAATTTTTTACTTTCACTGTCTTTTATATAAATAACTTTTGTGAGTAATGTTCCAGAATTTGCTATTATAGATCTTCCTGGTTCAAATATAATTTTACATTTTTTATTTTTTAAAAATTTTTTAATAGCTAAATTATATTTTTTATAATTTAGTTTTTTATTTTTATCTGTGTAAGAAATACCCATACCACCACCTAAATCGATATGTTCAAATTCATGAGATGTTTTCTTTAAAATATTATCGACTACTTTAAGCATCTTTTCATATGGCTTATGATCTAAAATTTGGCTTCCAATATGAACGCTTAGGCAATTAAGATTTATATTTTGTGAATTTTTGCAATAATCAATTATTTCATAAAATGTTTTTTCATTTACACCAAATTTATTCTCTTTTTTACCAGTCGAAATTTGGCTCAGTGTTTTTGCATCAGTGTTAGGGTTTAATCTTAAACCTATTTTTACAATTTTATTTTTCTGTCTAGCAACTCTATTTATTTCTGCTACTTCACTTTTAGATTCTGCATTTATTAATAAAATTTTTTTATCTATTGCGTAACTTATTTCATTTGTAGTTTTTCCAACTCCTGAAAATACAATTTTTTTCGGACTTATACCTGCTTTAAGAGCCATCATCATTTCACCAACAGATACAACATCGGCTCCAAAACCAAATTTTGAAATCTCATTAATTAAATTTACATTAGTATTTGATTTTACCGCGAAACATATCAATGGTGATATTGATTTAAAATTTTTTTTGAAATTTAATATATTTTCTTTTAATTTTGAATATGAGTAGCAATAGGTTGGTGTACCATATTTTTTCGCAATCTTTAGAAAGTTAACTTTATCAATAGATAATTTTTTATTTATGTATTTCATTACACTCTATATTTAGAGAATAGATTGAGATAAACTTGGTTTTTTTCCTCTTTGTATACAGGGTCACCTTTCTTGCCACATGAAAATAACAGTAGCAACATAACTAATGTAAATGTAGTTTTTTTTATCATTTTATCTTCTTATATTTAGTTATCATTTTTTTAATATTTTCAAAAGAAGTTCCCCCAAATGATTTTTTTGAATTTACAGAGTTTTTTAAATTGAAAATTTCCAAAACCTCTTCTGTTAACTTTGGTTCAATTTTTTTAAGTTCATTTAAAGTTAATTCGTTTAAATTTTTCTTTCTTTTTTCAGCCATGTTAACAATAGCAGCTGTTTTTTGATATGCCTTTCTAAATGACATGTTGTGTTTTCTAACTAAGTAATCAGCTAAATCTGTTGCCGTAATATGACCTATATTTGCAAGTTCAAGCATGTTCTTTTTATTCGCACTGCAATTTTTTAAAACTTCATCAAATATTTTTAAGCAGTTAATTAGAGTGTCGTTAGAATTAAAAACCAATTCCTTATCATCCTGTAAATCTTTAAAGTAAGATAGTGGCAAGCCCTTAAGTATAGTTAGCATAGAAAAAAAATTTCCATAAGAAGCACCGGTTTTTCCTCTTAAATATTCTAGGAGATCAGGATTCTTTTTTTGAGGCATAATCGAAGAGCCTGTAACAACTTTATCTGACAAGTTGATTAAGTTAAATCCATCTGAATTCCATATAATTAATTCCTCTGCAATTCTAGAAATATGCATTGAACATACTGAAACAGCATAAAGAAAATCTAGTACAAAGTCTCTATCCGAAATTGTATCTATTGAATTATTAGTTGGTCTTCTAAATCCAAGTTTTTTAGACGTAAAATTTCTATCTATATTAAACGAAGTGCCTGATAGAGCCGCTACACCCAAAGGACTTTCATCTAAATTATCTAAATTATTTAAAAATCTTTTTTTATCTCTAGTAAACATTTCCACATAAGCCATTAAATAATGTGCAAATGATATAGCTTGAGCATTTCTAAGATGAGTAAATCCTGGCATGATAGTCTCAACATTTTTCTCAGCCAGTTTAATTGTGCTTTTGATTACTTTATCTATATTATTATTAATATCTTTTGTTGCAGTTTTAATCCAAATTTTAAAATCAGTTATTACCTGATCATTTCTTGATCTAGCTGTATGAATGTATCCAGCCTCTTCACCAATTATTTGAAATAATCTATTCTCTATATTCATGTGAATGTCTTCATATTTCTTATTAAATTCAAATTTTTTGTAAGTTATTTCTTTATAAATTTTATTTAGACCATAAATAATTTTGTTTTTTATTTTAAAAGAAATTATCTTTTGTCTAAAAAGCATTTCAACGTGTGCGATAGATCCTTGAATATCTTCTTTGTAAAGTCTCTTGTCTATATCGATAGAATTACCAACTTTTTGAAACAAGTTTGAGGATTCCTTTTGTATCCGAGTGTTCCATATTGCTTGGTTGTTTTTATTTTTTGTCATGATATTTAGTTATACCTATTTAATATGAGAATTTTAGCATTATTTATTTTTTTAATTACAACAGTAGAAGCTAGTGATTTACCAAACATTAAAAATATTGTTATTCATAAAGTTCCAAAAACGTATGAAAACGTATTTTTTTTAAATAAAAAAAATGAAAAAATTAAAATTAACGATTTCAAAGGAAAATTGTTAGTTTTAAATTTTTGGGCTACTTGGTGTCCCCCTTGTAAAGAAGAGATGCCTTCATTAGACAATATGCAAGTAAATCCGTCACTTAATAATTTAAAAGTTTTTCCAATTAATATTGGTAGAGAAAAGCTAAATAAAGTTGAAGATTTTTTTGTAAAATTAAACTTAAAAAATTTAGAACCTTTTTTTGATCCAGAAGTAACTTTAGCTAAAACTTTTTCACTGAGAGGGGTTCCAACATCAATATTTATAAATAAAGAAGGTAAGGAATTTGCAAGGATTCTTGGCGATATAGATTTTAATGATAAAGATTTTTTGAAGTGGATTGAGAATTATAATTAGTTCTTAAAAAAATAAGCAAAAGCTACTAAAACAAGTATAGCCACAAATTGCAGGAGAACTCTAAGTTGCATCAATTTATTTGAATATTTTTTACTTGTTTCCCCGCCTTTAAATAAAGTTCCAATACCTAAAACTAGCACTATTCCAACTGCTATTAAGAGAGCAATAGATAAGATTTTAACTAATATTCCAGAAATCATTAAGTTATTGTAGTGTGTTTTTAAAAATAAAAAACATAATAAATCATCTATGACATTTTGCCTTAACTCAATAATAATCAAACCAGAAAATGGAACAGTGATTAAGAATGCAATAATTTTACTTCATGGTTATGGTGGAGATGGAAAAGACATAAGCATGTTAACTTTAAATTGGAAAAGGCATCTACCAAATACAGTATTTATTTGTCCTGATGGACATGAAAAGTGTGCAATCAATCCATCAGGATATCAATGGTTTGATTTAACCAAAGAAGATTCTTCTTATATCCTTGAAGAGTCTATTAAAGCTGAAAATGTTATTAAAAAGTTTATTGAGGAGGTTAAAAAAGAATTCAAGCTATCGAGTCAACAGATTTGTTTATCAGGCTTTAGCCAGGGTTGCATGATGTCCTTGAATGTCGGCCTTACCTCAAACGAAAAATTTTTATGTGTTGTAGGATTTTCTGGAAAGATAATAGATCAAATTAATTTAAAAAATAGAATCAAAAATAGCACAAATATATTATTAATACACGGTGATTCCGATCAAATTGTTCCATCAACACATTTACTTGAAACTAAAGATTTTTTAATTCGAAATAATATTCCAGTTGAAACTTTATTAATGAAAAATTGTGATCATCACATTCCTATTGAAGCATCAAGTACAGCATTAAATTATATTTTAAAAAAAATTTAACATTTGATCATATTGATTATGACGTTAAACTAAGTTAATATTTAAATGTGAATAATATTATTGAACAAGATGTGTCATTAGAAAAATGTCCTGCATTAGTTCTAAACGCTGATTATAGACCTCTTAGTTATTACCCACTATCGTTGTGGTCATGGCAAGATACAGTCAAATCAGTTTTTCTCGATAGAGTTATTATTGTAAGTCATTATGATAGAACTATCAGAAGTCCTTCATTTAATATGAAGTTACCAAGCGTTATAGCTTTAAAAGACTACATTGTTCCTCAAACTAAACCAAGTTTTACTAGATTTAACGTTTTTTTAAGAGATAAATTCTCTTGTCAATATTGTGGAAGTAATGAGGAACTTACTTTTGATCATTTGCTTCCAAGATCCAAAGGTGGAGAAACAAATTGGGATAATGTTGTTACAGCTTGTTCAGATTGCAACGTAAAAAAAGGTGGAAAATTATTAAAATATTCAGGAATGAAATTAAATCAATATCCTTTTAGACCTTCAACAGAAGATTTGCATAAAAATGGTAAGAACTTCCCTCCTAATTTTTTACATAAAAGTTGGATGGATTATTTGTATTGGGATGTTGAATTAGAAACCTAAATTTTTTCAGAAATATTTATAGCAATTTTAGAACCAGTTTTAATTATTTTATCTAAAATACTATAAGGTCCTTTTTTAGTTGCTCCTTTTTCATAAGCGATGTCTTTATGATTAAGCTCATCTTCTCTAAATTTTGTAATTTTGTTTTTGAGAAATTTTTCACCTTCATCTAATTGATTAATTTGATTTAAGTAGTGTTCATCAATTACTTCTTCTACAGATGCTGTGCATAACATAGCTGCTTTCTTGCCTAACAAAGTAGAACCAAATCCTAAACCAACACCAAGCAAATCCCATAGTGGTAAAAGTTTTGTAGGAGTAATATTTCTTTTTTTAATTTCATTTTCAAAGAATTCACTATGTTCCTTTTCATGAATTCTCATATCCTCTATGATTTTTTTCAAATTTTCATCTTTTACAAATGTATTTAAAGCTAATAATTGACCTTCATATATTTTAACTGCCCCACGCTCACCAGCATGATCTACCCTTATAAATTCTTCAATTTTTTTTTTACTTACTTTTGGCATAGTTTAAATAAATCTTTAATGTATTGATTGTAATTAATATAGAAATTACAATATTATAAGTTGTAAGAGATAATCCAAAAATTTTAAATGTTACATCTTTGCAGCTTACTTTTTGTTCTCGCAATTGTTTTAAAATTTCTTCTTTTGAAGTTACTCCTGAGCCATTTTTAAGGTCACAAACTAGAGATTCCTCAATAAATCCTTGTTCAATACCAAAATGATAAGCTGATAAGATGGTAGCTGTTAAAAAAACTACTATTAATAAAACCAAAAATAGTTTTTCAAAATGAGAAAATTTATAATTCAAAAGTATAATTATTATTGCAACTACATATGGAATTCTTTCTAAAATACACAGATTGCATGGTTGATGACCTAAAACATACTCAATAAAGAATGCTGATATCAAAGCAACAAAACTGACAAATAAAATTAGGTTAAGCAACAATGATTTGTTATTAAGCATTAAATTTAAAAATTAAAAATATAATTCCTAATACTATAACTATTAAAATTCCAATTATAGTGAACCATTTTGATCCATGCTTTTCCATGAATTCAGTAAATAAATCACCAAATTTATAAGATAAATAAGAAACTATAAAAAACCTCAAACTTCTAGAGATTAAACTTACAATAATAAATACAGGGAAATTAAAAGTAACAATACCGCTTGCAATCGTGAATGCTTTATAGGGAAGTGGAGTAAATCCAGCTAGAAAAAGTATACTTAGCCAGGCAAAAAAACCTGATCCTTCAGACAAACTTATTTTTAAACTTTCTAATTTATTTTCATAACTATAAAATTCAATCACATGAATAGCTAAATCATAAAACAAATAACCTATCAAATATCCAAAAATTCCTCCCAAAACTGAAAATATAGAAGCGATTAAAAATATTTTAAAATATTCTTTTTTTTTTGCAATCACCATTGGAATTATCATTACATCTGGTGGTATAGGAAAAAATGAACTTTCAATGAAGGAAACTATACCTAGGTATAAATTTGAACTTTTGTGAGCAGCTAAATTTAAACACTTTTTGTAAAGACTTTGGAACATTTTTTGGTTTTAATATAATTTTAGTTCTTATACTATTTAAATATAATTTAATTTATTGGGCGAATGGCGGAACTGGTAGACGCGCACGACTCAAAATCGTGTTTCGCAAGAAGTGAGAGTTCGATTCTCTCTTCGCCCACCAAAGTTTATGAATATAAAAAACCAAAATAATCTTTTAGAACTATTTTATAATCAGTATAAAAAAGAGAAAACAGATCAGATTTTTCTTAAATCTTTAAAATATCCAAATGAAAAGTTTTCATGGAAAGATACTTATTTGAATATTTTAAAAGTAAGTGATGAATTAAAATCTTTAATTCAAAAACAAGATAGATGTTTATTAATTTCAGAAAATAGACCTGAATGGATGATATCTGATTTAGCAATAATGTTAGCAGGTGGAATTACAGTTCCTGCATATACTACTTACACTGAGAGAGATTATGAATATTTAATTGATGATTGTAATCCTTCAGTAATAATTGTTTCAGATCAAGTTCAATATAATAAAATTAAAAATATAATTTCAACAAAATCATTTATAAAAAAAATTATTTCTTTTGATCAAATAGACAGTCAATCAGATACTAGATATATAAAAGATATTTTTTTGAAGACTAATTATGAGGAGATTGATTTTTTAAAACTAAAAATTTCAAGGAAAGATATAGCTTGTATTATTTATACATCAGGAACTCAAGGTAACCCTAAGGGAGTAATGCTGAGCCACGGAGGAATTCTAAATAATTGTGAAGGATCTATTTCACTTTTAAAAGAAATAATATCCTACAAACCAAAATTCCTAACTTGGTTACCATTATCTCATTCTTATGAACATACTGTTCAGTTTGTTCAGATAGCAATAGGTGCCGAAGTTTATTATGCAGAAAGTATAGACAAGTTAATAAAAAATATGGGAGAATGTAGCCCTGATATCATGACAGCAGTTCCAAGATTTTACCAGAATCTTTATCAAAAAATTAATTCAACTTTTAATAAAGCCACTGGTTTTAAAAAATCTTTAATAAACAAAATGCTTTATCTTGGAGAAAAAGTACTATCTAAACAAAAACTTACTTTTTTCGAAAAAGTGCAAAATACGATTTGTGAAAAAATAGTTAGAAAGAAAATAAAGGCTCAATTTGGAGGTTCGTTAAAAGCATTTATTTCTGGAGGGGGTGCATTGGATAAAGAAGTAGGTGTTTTTTTAAATTCGATAGGGCTACCAACTTTGCAAGGGTATGGTTTGACTGAAACTTCTCCAGTTGTTAGTTGCAATCCAATAAAAGATATAAGGATTGATACAGTAGGTCCTGCGTTTAGTGGCAATGAAGTAAAAATTGCTGATGATGGTGAAATTCTGGTTAAAGGTGAAAATGTCATGATAGGTTATTGGAATAAAAAAGAAGAAACCGAAAAAGTTTTAAAGGACGGCTGGTTATATACTGGAGATATAGGGCATTTTGAAAATGGTTATTTGAAAATTACTGATAGAAAGAAAGATATCTTAATTACACCAGGTGGTGATAATATTTCTCCTGTAAAAGTTGAAAATGATTTGCTTAAAATTGAATTTGTTGAGCAAGCATTAGTTTATGGAGATAATAAACCTTACTTAGTAGCTATTTTAGTTTTAAATAAAGATTCAAGTAATTTTTCTGATGAAAATATTTTAAAAGAAATAGAAATAATAAATAAAAATTTATCTAAGATAGAAAAAATAAAAAAATATTTTGTAACTAAAGATCAATTTACAATTGAAAATGGATTAATGACACCAACTTTAAAGTTAAAAAGATATAAAATTATTCAAAAGTATAAAAGTGAAATAGAAAATCTTTATTAAATAACTTTAAATTAATAGTTTATTTACCGCATAAACATTAACTAAATTAATAAAAAATTTTTTATAAAAAAATAAAAATAAAAAATAATTTTTTAAAAAATTCCCTTTTAATTAATGATTTGACATAAGTTGTATAAAAAAATAAAAATAAGTTAATAGCGAATCAATTTGATTCGTTAAACTAAAAAGGGAGCTAAAGATGCCTAAGAAAAGAAAAAAAGCGGCAAAGAAAACTAAGAAAAAAGCTAAGAAAAAAGCAAAGAAAGCTAAGAAAGCTAAAAAAAGAAGAAGAAAATAAGAACTTAGTATTCTTTACAAAAAACGCTTCTCATAACTTTTTTGTGAGAGGCGTTTTTTTTTATTCGTCTATAGGTTCGTCAGTGTCAGAAATAGGTTCTTCGACAGGTAAATCAGTAGTTGGAGTTTTAGGAGTGCTACTACTACTTGTTTGTACTTGTCCAGCAATATTTCTCTTTAATGCTTTGTCTAATTTTTTTTGAGTGTCATCTGGAGATAAATTTAAAATTATCTGAAATTCTGACTGCATTCTCTCATAAGCTTTTTCGAATAATTGTCTTTCACTATAAGATTGATCAACCATAAGATCATCTCCTTTGTTAAGATCTCTTACAACTTCAGCTAATTCGTAGATTTTGCCTGATGAAATTTTTGCTTCGTATTCTTGTGCTCTTCTGCTCCACATTGATCTTTTGATCTTTGGTTTGCTTTTTAATATAGAGATACATTTATTCACTTGATTAATTGTCGCTAAAGGTCTTAAGTGGGACTGCTTGTTTACAGGTACCATACCATTAGCTTTATCCTTTTCAAATTTTATTACGTATGTTTCGACATCAATTCCACCAATATTTATCTTTTTATATTCTGTAATTTGACCAACACCGTGTTTTGGATAAACAACGTAATCTTTAATTTTAAATTCTCTTTTTTCAGTTTCTTGTTTTTTAACCTTTTTTATCTCAGGTTTAATCTCGTTAGTTTTTGATATTCTTAAATTATCTACTTTTGTTTCATCTGATCTTTGAGTAGTTTTTTCAACTTTTTTTAATTTAGCTGATTTATTTGGAATTTTTTTTAGGACTTTTTTATTTTTTTTTACTGAAACTTTTTTAACTTTTTTTGTTTTTGGTTTTGCAACTTTTTTAACTTTAGTTACTTTTTTCTTTTTAACTTTTTTTTTCATTTCTTTTTCTGATTTACCTTTAAAGATTTTCTTTAAAATACTTTTCGTACTTATTTTTCTCATTTTTAAATTTTTCATGATCCGCAGGAGGATCTTTTTTCTCACTTATGTTTGGCCAGATTTCTGAATATTTTTTATTAATTTCTAACCATTTTTCGCTTCCAGGTTCAGTATCAGCTTTTATAGCATCAACTGGGCACTCTGGTTCACAAACGCCACAATCTATACACTCATCCGGTTTAATTACAAGCATATTTTTACCTTCGTAAAAACAATCAACCGGACAAACATCTACACAATCAGTAAGTTTACACTTAATACAATTATCGTTTACAATATAAGTCACTCTTTACTTTCCGTTTTTATTCTATGCTTAATATCTCCCATAGTTTTACTGTCAATGTATAAAAGTCCCGCCAACCTTCTCATGAGATTTGTTTCATACATATCAGCATCTTCATTAGAGTAAATAATTGACCAAAGAGCTTCTACAATTTTAATTTTATCGGTTTCAGGTAGATTTTTAATTTCCTTGGTGAAGTCCAAAATCTGGTTTGAATTTTCCTCAATAATTTTTGCATTTTGGATAGTTTTTATGATTTTTTCATTTTCTAGTCCCAACTCTAAAAGTGTTTTTTTAATTATGTCTTCTTCCTTATCTGTATAATTTTCATCTATTTTTGCTGCATGGATTAATAAAGCACAAACTTTTATTATAAAATTATTCTCTTCTTTTTGATCTGTATTTTTAAAAAACATTAAATTAACCCAACTTTAGATTTTTAAGAACTTTAAATGGATTTTCATTTGAAACTTTTATGTTCTGTATCTTTTTAAATTTTTTAACAGGATTGTATTTGAAAAACATATCTTGGTCTTTCTCATAAGTTTTATAACCCATTTTTTGTAATAATTTTTTAAATTTCTCTTTGCTGCAACCTAAGAGATTTAACATCTCAGGTATCATTTTTATTTCGTTATTTTCTTTTGAAGTAGCGTTAATTATTTGTACAAAGAGTCTTTCAAGAATATCTATTCTTACAAAAAGATTGTCAAATTTTTCAAATCCACACAAAAGCATAAAGTTTTTATTTTTAGAATCTTTATCTTCTAGAAAATTTAATCCAAAAGTTGGCGGTTTTAAATTATAGAATTTTTGATGGAAATTTTTCCACAATACAGTTCTCAAAGATACAGCATCTGGTTTTATAAGTTGATAAAGGAATACGTGGTATCTTCCAAATTTTACACCTAATTCTCTAAGTACTTTTCTATCAATTTGTTCAAGATTTTTTAGATAATCAGAAACTTGCTCTCTTTTTAAAACACCATTATTTTCATAAAGCTGATAAGCTAAAGCTTTAATTGATGACTTATCCTCTTTAATATTTTTTAAATCGATTAAACTTTTTAAGGTATTACTTATTTTTGAGTTTAGCCATTTTTGAATAAAATCACTTAGTTTTCGTTTTGGATTTTGTTCAATAATATCATCAACAACTAAACTAAAATTAGGACTTAAATAATCATTACCTGGTAATAGTTTAGCGATTGGAAATTCATTCCAATAGATTTTAAAGTCTTCTTTCAAATCTATTAATCCTGTGTCTATAATTGATTGAATTCTTTTATCAAACTCAGGCCCAATAGATTGTCTAGCAGCTTTTTTTAATGATTTGATATCAGTTTCCAGAGAGCCTTTTTTTAAATCTAATTCTAATTTTAACCCTTTGATCTTACCAATAAACTGCTCGTCAATTTTAACATCATTGTTCTGTAGTATTTCAGTTTTAAATTCCATATCTTGTTTTAAACCTCTTGCAAGTATACTTGCTCTTTTATCAATGAAAGTCTTGGTAAGTTCTTCATGAAGTCTGTCTGAGAGTCTATCTTCTAAATGTTTTGTTTTTTCTATCCAGTAATTTTGATTTTCTACCCAATTATTTTTATTAGAAACATAAGACCAAGTTCTCACATTTGCAATTCTATTTGATAAAGAATCTACATTTCCATCTAATTTATCTAGTTTCATGAGCTGTATTCTCATATAATCGTCTGAAATTAGACCTTTTTCACTATTTAAAAATTTAAAAACATTTCTGATCACTTCATAATGATTGCCGTAGGTTTTTTTAACAAAATCAGGTATCTGACAACATTCCCATAATGATTTAAGTGTTCTTTCGTTAAATTCTAGATTATTTTTTTCATTTTTTAAAAAATACTTTAACGCTCTTTCATCTTCACATTCATGAACTTTTCTTAACCACTCCATCTGAGGTCTTTCTTCAAGACTTCTAATAAGTGAATTTGGGTTATTAAAATTTAGATCAGAGTTTCTCCAGAATAAAGTTCTTATCTCCTCAAATTTATGTCCTTCAATTAATTCTACTTCTTCAGGGGAAATTTCTTTGCAATCACCAGTAATTCCAAAACCACCATCGTTTAAATATCTTCCAGCCCTTCCTGCTATTTGACCTATTTCTGATAAATTTAATTTTCTTAATTTTTTTCCATCAAATTTTTTAAGGTTTGAAAAATATACATAATCTAGATCCATATTTATTCCCATTCCAATAGCGTCAGTGGCCACTAAAAAGTCAACATCTCCAGATTGATAAAGCTCTACTTGAGCATTCCTTGTTTTGGGACTTAATGAACCCATAACTATAGCTGCCCCACCCTTTTGTCTTCTTATTAATTCTGCTATTGCGTAAACTTCCTCCGCTGAAAAAGCTATGATTGCAGTTTTTCTATTTATTCTTGATATTTTTTTATGTCCAGCGTAGGTGAGTTTTGATAATCTATCTCTATTAATAAATTCTATATCTTCGTTTAATTTAGATATAATATTTTTAATAGTGCTAGAACCCATTAACATCGTAAGTTTTTCACCTCTTAAATTTAATAGTCTATCTGTAAATATGTGACCTCTTTCATGATCTGCACACATTTGGATTTCATCTACGCCCACAAAATCCAAATGCTTTTCCATAGGCATTGATTCTACTGTGCATAAATAATATTTTGCATTCGTAGGAATTATTTTTTCTTCACCAGTTATTAAAGCAACTTTGTCTATACTTATTTTTTTTATTACTTTATCGTAAACCTCTCTTGCTAATAATCTTAATGGGAACCCAATCATTCCACTGTCAAAAGATAGCATTGTATCAATTGCAAGATGAGTTTTACCTGTGTTTGTTGGACCAAGAACAGCTGTAATTTTATTTTTAGGCATTTCTATCTTTGGTGTATATTTTTTTTTACCTACCAGATATTGTTAGTGTTAAAGAACAAAAATAGACTAAAACATGACCGAATCGGAGGGTAAAAAGTTCTCATTTTTATATTAATATTAATGAGAATATCATAATTGAGATTAATTCTATAATAGTAAATTAATAAAATAAAAATGACCAATAAACTTTGGGAAGCATCTTTAAAAGAGAAAAAAAATTCAAATCTTTATGCTTTTGAGAAACTTATTTCAAAAAAAATTAAAAAAAAATTTAATTTAAATTACAAAACTTTTTTAAATTGGACTGTTAAAAATTCACCTGAGTTTTGGAATTATTTCTGGGAATTTTCAGAAATTAAGGGATTGAAAAGTAAAAAAAACATTAAAAAATCTAAAATATTTTATAAAAATTTATTCCTACCAGGTAGTAAGTTAAATTTTGGTGAGAATTTATTATCGAAAAATAATGATGATAAGGCAGTTACTTTTGTAAGTGAAAATGGCTTTAGAGAAGAAAAATCTTGGAGAGAATTAAATTTAACCACAGGCAAAATTGTAAATTTTTTAAAACAAATTAAAATTAAAAAAGGAGATAGAGTTGCAGCCTATATGCCTAATACTATCGAGACAGTTGAAGCTTTTATAGCAGCAAGTGCTATAGGAAGTATTTGGTCATCATGTAGTCCTGACTTTGGTATTAAAGGTGTTGTTGAAAGATTTTCTCAAATCAATCCAAGAGTTTTATTCATTACAGATCAGTATTTTTATAATGGTAAAAAAATTAATGTATTAGAGAGATTGTCTGAAATTTTAAAATCAATTCCATCAATTAGAAATGTTGTGATTGTTAATTATCCTGGAAAAAAATATGTCACTAATCATAGTAAATATAAGAAAATAAAATTAATAAAATGGCGTGAAATTATTCAAAATCGATCTGAAAAAATAAATTTCAAAAAGTATGATTTTGAAAATGAGTTAGCTATTTTATATTCAAGTGGAACAACTGGAAAACCAAAGTGTATTTGTCACAGAGCTGGTGGAGTTCTTCTTCAGCATAAAAAAGAACACCAATTACATTGTGATATAAAAGAGAATGATAATGTATTTTATTTTACCACTTGTGGTTGGATGATGTGGAATTGGTTAGTTAGTTCGTTAGCTTCAAAGGCATCAATAGTACTTTTTGATGGTTCTCCAATGTATAAAACAAATGATTTACTTTTAAAAATAGCACAAAGAGAAAAAATTACTCTGTTTGGAATTAGTGCTAAATATATTGATGCTCTAAGAAAATTAGAACCTAATCTTAAATTTAAATATAAACTTCAAAAACTAAAAACAATCTGTTCAACAGGTTCTCCTTTATCAAATGAAGGTTTTAAATATGTTTATAAAAATATTAAAAAGAAAGTTCATCTCTCATCTATTTCAGGAGGTACAGATATTGTGTCTTGTTTTGTTTTAGGAAATATATACCAGCCAGTAAATATTGGTGAAATACAGAATTCGGGGTTAGGTTTAGACGTTGATGTCTTTAATGATAGAGGTAAATCTTTAAAAAATTATAAAGGTGAACTTGTTTGTAAAAATCCATTTCCATCAATGCCTCTTAAATTTTGGAATGATAAAAATGATGTAAAATTTAAAAAAGCTTACTTCAATAGATATAAAAATACTTGGCATCATGGTGATTATGCTGAAAGAAAAAATACCGACGGTTTTATTATACATGGAAGATCTGATACTACCCTTAATCCAGGAGGTGTAAGGCTTGGTACTGCTGAAATATATTCAGAGGTTGAAAAGTTTGAAGAAATTAAAGAAGCACTCGTAGTTGGTCAATCTTGGGATAACGATATAAGAATAATTCTTTTCGTTGTAATGACTAATGGATACGCACTTAATGATACTTTACTTAATAGAATAAAAACTCAAATAAAAACTAATACATCACCTCGCCATGTGCCTAGTAAAGTAATTGTTGTAAAAGATATTCCGAGAACTAAAAGTGGTAAAATTGTTGAGCTTGCAGTTAAAAGTACTATAGAAGGAAGCATTGTTAAAAACAGAGAGGCTTTAGCAAACCCAGAAGTTTTAAAACAATACAAAAATTTGAAACAGTTAAGTTATTAAATGTTAAAAAATATAGTTAAAGATTTAAAACCATCTTCTACACTAACAATTAATGAAGCTTCAAAAAAACTTGAAGATGAAGGAAAAAAAATATTTAAATTTGGTTTTGGGCAATCACCATTTAAAGTTCCACAAGATGTTATAGAGGAGCTTAAAAATA
Source organism: uncultured Pelagibacteraceae bacterium (assembly GCA_902556065.1). Classification (GTDB taxonomy): domain Bacteria; phylum Pseudomonadota; class Alphaproteobacteria; order Pelagibacterales; family Pelagibacteraceae; genus Pelagibacter. The sequence goes on along the minus strand of CACDUV010000002.1, from coordinate 29,351 downwards.
ATGCATATCAAAACAAATATTTACCCATGCAGGGTCTTTCCGATCTAAGAAAGTCTGTTGCAAAATATACATCAAAGAAAAAAAATTATGAATATAATTCTGAAAATGTCATCATAGGACCAGGTTCTAAAGAGTTGATGTTTTTACTTCATGTAATATTCGATGGTGAAATTATATTACCTGCACCTAGTTGGGTTTCTTACGCGCCACAAGCAATATTAGGAAGAAACAAAATTAAAATATTACAAACAAAAAGAGAAAATAATTGGTTCCCTACAGCTCAAGAAATAGAAGAAGTAATATTAAAAGATAAAAATAAAAATTATTTATTATTTTTAAATTCCCCCAATAATCCTTCAGGGCAAGTTTGTGAAAATTTGGAAGAAATTTCTAATGTTGCTAATAAATATAATCTTATAATTTTATCTGATGAGATATATTCAGAACTAACTTTTACAAACAATTACAAGTCTATTTCAAACTTTTGCCCTGAAAAAACAATTATTAGCACTGGTCTGAGTAAGTGGTGTGGAGCTGGAGGTTGGAGATTAGGGTATTTTATTGTTCCAGAGGGTTTAAATAACATAAAAAAAATGATTAATGTTTTAGCTAGTGAAACTTTTTCAGCAGTAAGTGCGCCTATTCAATATGCTGCAATAAAAGCTTATGAAAATAATCATAGTAAATACATTAATAAATCTAAAAATATTTTAAAGGCTGTTGGCAATTATGTTTATCTAAATTTAAAATCAAACAAAATTTTAATTAATGAGGCTCAAGGAGGTTTCTACTTAATGCCTGAATTTTTAAATTCTAAATTTAAAACTTCATCAGAAATGTGTGAAAATATTCTAAAAGAAACAGGTGTTGCATTATTACCTGGATCTGATTTTGGATTTTATGAAAGTAAAATGCTGGCAAGATTAAGCTTTACTGATTTTGATGGAGAAAAATTTATGAATAGTATTGAAGAAGATCAGTCTATTGATTTTGACATAATTATAAAGTTAGCACCAAAGATTGTAGAAGGTGTTGATAATTTAAAAAAATGGTCAGAAAATCTTTAAAATCAGCCTGTACATCCATTATAATTTTTTGGTAAGATTAATTTATAAAAAATAACGACATACAATTATAGAGAGGGGAAAATAATGAAAAAAATAATTACATCTCTATCAAGTGCTTTACTGATTTTATTTGCATCACTGTCATTAACTACAGTTGCTAAATCAGCCGAGTTCTTTACGATAGGAACTGGTGGACCTACTGGAGTATATTTCCAAACAGGTAACGCTATATGTAAAATGCTTCACAAATCAGCAATTAGTGCTGAGCATGGAAGAAAAAAAGGTACAGCTAAAGCGTATAGATGTACAGCTCCATCAACAGGTGGTTCAAACTATAATATTGGACAAATAGCAGCTGGAGAATTTCAGTTTGGCGTAGCTCAATCTGACTGGCAATATCACGCAGTGAATGGTTCAAGCAAATGGGAAGGAAAACAGTTTAGTGATTTGAGAGCTGTGTTTTCAGTTCACAACGAACCTTTTCAAATTTGGGCTAGAAAAAAAGCAAGAATTAAAGATTTTGCTGACTTAGAAGGTAAAGTAGTTAACATTGGTAACCCTGGTTCTGGTCAGAGAGGAACTATGGAAGAATTAATGAAAGCTATGGGTGTTGATAATAGTTTCTTTAAATCAACTACAGAGCTAACTTCTTCAGAGCAAGTGAAAGCTTTATGTGATGGTAAAATTGATGCATTTGGTTATTCAGTTGGATTTCCAAATGGTGCAATGGAACAAGCAGCAACTTGTGCCGCGAAAGCATCTCCGATCAATTTGACTGGACCAGAAGTTCAAGGTTTAATTGATGGTGCTGATTATTATGCACAAGCTGTAATCCCTAAAGGCACTTATACTAAACAGAAAAAAGATGCTACTACATTTGGCGTTAAAGCAACTGTGGTAACTTCGGCAGATGTTTCCGAAGAATTGGTGTACTTAGTCACAAAAGCAGTTTTTGAAAACTTTGATGATTTCAAAAAACAACATCCAGCATTTGGATTTTTGGAAAAGAAAAACATGATTAAAGATGGTTTATCTGCTCCACTACATCCTGGTGCAATTAAATATTATAAAGAAGCTGGATTAATGTAATCCAAGTTTTTTACTTTTTAAAAGGCCTGGTAATTTTTACCGGGCCTTTTTTTTATGGTATGAATATTTCTTATGAGTGATTCAATTAGCGCCAATATAAAAAATAAAATAAGCGAAGATTTATCACCAACTAGAAACATTACTGGATTTCATTTAAAGATAGTTTCCGCAATAGCTATCATTTGGTCCTTATTTCAACTTTGGTACGCTTCACCATTTCCATTTATGCTGAATTTTGGAATGTTCAAAGGTTTACCCGCGAGAGCAATACATTTAGGATTTGCATTGACTCTTGCATTTTTAATTTACCCAGTAGCAAAAGGAAAAAAGATTTCATTTTTTGATGTTATCATAAGTTTTGTGGGTGCTTTTTCTTGTCTCTATATTTATTTTTTTTATGATCAATTAGTAGAGAGGGGTGGTGTCCTTCTAAGTTTGAAAATCAATGATACATTTAATTTTCCAGTAGAATTAATTTTAGGAGGATGTGGTATTTTAATTCTTTTAGAAGCCACAAGAAGAGCAATTGGATTACCTTTAGTTATCATTGCAACTTGTTTTTTATTATTTTCATATTTTGGAAGGTATGCACCAGAGATAATTTCTCATGGAGGCTTGTCTTTAAATAGATTGATAGGATTTCAATGGTTGGATCAAGAGGCAATATTTGGAATTCCTATTGGAGTTTCTGTAGATTTTATTTTTCTGTTCGTTTTATTTGGTGCCTTACTTGAAACAGCAGGTGGTGGTAAATATTTTTTAGATTTAGCTTTCGCAATGGTTGGCAAAATGAGGGGAGGACCAGCCAAAGCTGCAATTTTAGGTTCGGGAATGACTGGTTTAATTTCAGGATCATCAATTGCTAATACTGTAACCACTGGAACATTTACTATTCCAATAATGAAAAAAACAGGTTTTTCTAAAGAAAAGGCAGGGGCAATCGAAGTTTCATCATCTGTAAATGGACAAATAATGCCTCCAGTGATGGGTGCTGCAGCATTTGTAATGGCAAGTTTTATTGGAGTTACTTATTTTGAAATAGTTAAACATGCTTTTTTACCCGCAATTATTTCATATATTGCTCTATTTTATATATCTCACTTAGAAGCTCTAAAATTAAATCTGAAAGGAATGGACGATGCTGATGTTCCTAATTTGAGAAAAACATTTTTATCTGGAATTCACTTTTTAATTCCAATTTTTGTTTTAATTTATACTCTTGTTTATTTAAGGTTTACTGCTTCGTATTCAATTTTTTATGCAACAATTACTTTGATTTTAGTCAATTTAATTAACTTAATTATTAAAAATAATTATTCCAAAGACTCTTTTAAAGAATGGTTTAATCAAACAATCATTGGTTTTGAAAAAGGAGCATTAAATATGGTAGCAGTCGGGATTGCAATTGCCACAGCTGGTATCATAGTAGGTGCAGTTGGTTCAACAGGCTTAAGTACAAACTTAATTATTGTTATCGAATCTATTGCTAAAGATAACGTCACAATATTATTATTTTTAACAATAATTTTATGCTTACTATTGGGAATGGGTTTACCAACTACAGCAAATTATGTTGTGGTTGCATCTTTGATGGCAACTGTTTTAGTAGATGTTGGTAATGCATCTGGATTTATTTTTCCATTGATAGCAGTTCATTTATTTGTTTTTTACTTTGGACTGATGGCAGATGTAACACCACCAGTAGGTCTAGCTTCTTATGCAGCTGCTGGAATATCTGGAGGAGATCCATTAAGGACTGGAGTTCAAGCCTTTTGGTATAGTTTAAGAACAGGAATATTGCCAATAGTCTTTTTGTTTAATCATGAAATTTTACTTATTGGTATTGAGAATATTTGGCATGGGTTTGTTGTTATTGCAACATCATTAATCGGAATTTTAGTTTTTACATCAGCAACTCAAGGTTGGTTTGTAAATAAGCTTAAATGGTATGAGATAATTATTTTTTTAATCATTTCTATTTCTTTATTGTCTCCAGATTTTATTTTAAATAAATTTTATCCAAAATATAATTATGAAGAAATTAGTAAAATAAACTCGTTAAAATTAGATTCAGAAAAAGAAATTCAAATTAAAGTAACAAGACCTAGTTTGTATGGAGAAAGATATAAACTTTTTGTAATATCAAAAAATACTTTTGAAGATCATTTTACTCTAGAGGATTATGGAATTACTTTATTAGCGCAGGATAAAAAAATAATAGTTGATAATTTAAAATGGAATGGAGAAGCAAAAAAAAATGGTTTTGAAATGGGCGACTATATCATTGAATTCAAAATTGAAAATTCAGATAGACCATCGAAAAATATAGTTTATCCAATTGCTTTAATTTTATTGGTTATTTGTGGATATTTTAATATCAGAAGAAAAGAATAAATTAACCACCTGGACCTAAATTTGAAGGTTTAACTTTTAAAATTTTCCAAACCCCTGTTGCTGATGTAATAATTTTGTTGTTACATTTTAGCTCACAAAATAAAAAAATTAATGTATTTGTTTTTTTTAAAATTTTTGTATGCCCAATAATTTCATCGCCAACTTTTGAGGCACCAATAAATTTAATGTCTAACGAAATAGTTACACATGGAGCATTACCAGCAGATCTGTGGGCTGCAGTTCCAGCGCCAGCATCTATTAATGCTGATAGATAGCCCCCATGAGTTATTCCAGCAGCATTTAAGTGATTTTCATTTATAGTTGATTTAAATTCATATTCAGTTTCAGAAATGTTTCTAAACAAAACACCTCCATTATGTTTCATGAACCCTGGGGTCAAACTTATTTGTTTAAATTCATTACTCATAAAATTTACAATACAATTGTTAACAACAATAATAAAAATGTAATAATTATAAAAAAGTAAATTACTGATTTTTGTAAAGATGCTTTTAAAAGCCAATCAATCATTTTTATCCTTTTATGGTGGACCGCCCAGAACTCGAATCTGGAATCTCCCGGTTCGTAGCCGAGCGCCTTATCCAATTTGGCCAGCGGTCCAAAATTAATTTTATTAAAGATACTGTATTTTATGGTTTTATTAACAAATTTTGTTCAATTAAAACACAGCTTTGCATAAAAAGATTAATTAATGTGATAAAATAGCATAAAAATATATTTTATTTGAGTGTATAAGCCTTTTAATAAATGAGCGAAAAACTACTTGTTCCTGACATTGGTGATTTTGAGAATGTTGAGGTAATAGAATTATTGGTAAAACCTGGAGATACAATCAAGGAAAATGATCCAATAGTTACAATTGAAAGTGATAAATCTAGTGTTGAAATCCCATCAACTATTTCAGGAAAAATTGATACCATTAGTGTTAAAGTAGGCGATAAAGTTTCAAAAGGTGATTTACTTTTAAGTTTAAGCAATTCAACCAAAAGTCTTAAAGAGAGCAATCTTCCTAAAGATACAGAAAATATTATTAAACAAGCCGAAGAAGCTATGGTTGTGAATAAAGAGGAGCTGGTGAATGTTCCAGAGCCAGCTAAAGAAAAAAAACAATCTATAATTCAAGTTACAAATGGATTAGATACAGATCCTTTAGAAACTCAAGATTGGCTAGAATCTTTATCTGCAGTAATTTCAAAAGATGGAAATCAAAGAGCTCATTTTTTAATTAAGGAATTAATTAACAAAGCCTATCGTGAAGGAGCAAATATCCCTTACACCCAAAATACTCCGTATATAAATACCATTCCCCCTGAGGCTGAAATAAAATCAAATGGAGATCAAAATATTGAGAGAAGAATAAGATCTCTGATCAGATGGAATGCAGCTGCAATGGTAGTAAGAGCTAATAAAAAATTTCCAGAATTAGGTGGACACATAGGAACCTTTGCATCGGCTGCAACTTTATATGATGTTGGAATGAATCATTTTTGGAGAGCAAAAAATAATAAATTTGGAGGTGATCTGGTATATTTTCAAGGGCACAGCGCACCAGGAATGTATGCTAGAGCATTTTTAGAGGGCAGATTGAGTGAGAAACAATTAGATAGTTTTAGACAGGAAGTAAAACCTGGAGGATTATCTTCATACCCTCACCCTTGGCTAATGCCAAATTTTTGGCAATTTCCGACTGTTTCGATGGGGTTAGGACCAATGCTTGCAATTTATCAAGCAAGATACATGAAATATTTAATCAATAGAGGATTGATTAAAGATGAGGGACGAAAGGTCTGGGCCTTTTTAGGAGACGGTGAAATGGATGAACCAGAATCCATGGGTGCAATTGGATTAGCGGCCAGAGAAAAATTAGATAATTTAATTTTTGTAATTAACTGTAATCTCCAAAGACTTGATGGCCCTGTAAGAGGAAATGGAAAAATTATTCAAGAACTTGAAGGTAGCTTTAGAGGTGCTGGATGGAATGTAATAAAAGTTATTTGGGGTTCATACTGGGACTCATTGTTAGCTAATGACAAAACTGGTCAATTAGTAAAAATTATGAATGAAACTGTAGATGGTGAATACCAGGCTATGAAAGCAAGAGATGGTGCATATGTGCGAACAAAGTTTTTTGGAAAAAACCCAGATACTTTGGAGATGGTTTCATCTATGTCAGATAAAGATATTTGGAGATTAAATCGAGGAGGACATGATCCCCATAAGGTATATGCAGCTTATGATAAAGCAATTAAAAACCAAGGAAGTCCAACAGTTATTATTGCAAAAACAATCAAAGGATATGGAATGGGAAAAACAGGTGAAAGTGTAAACACTACCCACCAAACCAAAAAATTAGATGTGGATGATCTTTTGTATTATAGAGATCGTTTTGATGTTCCTCTAACTGATGAACAAGTTAGAAACATAGAATACTTTAGGCCTGATGAGAAATCTCCAGAGATTAAATACATAAAAGAGAGAAGACTTAAATTGGGAGGTTATTTGCCAGAGAGATCAACCTTTGCAAAACCTATTAAAGCGCCATCAAAAGATATTTTTGATTTTATGAAAGTTTCAACTGGTGAAAAAGAAATGTCTACCACAATGGCTCTGGTAAGAATGTTAACTAATTTGTTAAGAGATAAAAATATTTCGCCTAGATTAGTTCCAATTATCCCAGATGAAGCAAGAACATTCGGTATGGAAGGATTTTTTCAAAAAATCGGAATATACGCTCATGAAGGACAGAAATATGAGCCCGAAGATGCTGCACAACTAAGCTCTTATAGAGAAGATAAAAGTGGACAGGTACTTGAAGAAGGAATTAATGAGGCAGGAGCGATGTCTTCTTGGATAGCAGCTGCAACTGCTTACACAAATCATGATATTGAAATGATTCCAATATACATTTTTTATTCTATGTTTGGATTTCAAAGAATTGGAGATTTAGCTTGGGCTGCTGGTGATAGCCAGGCTAGAGGTTTTTTAGTTGGTGCAACAGCTGGAAGAACAACATTAGCAGGTGAAGGATTACAACATCAAGATGGACATAGTCATTTGATTGCATCAACAATTCCTAATTGTGTAACCTATGATCCTACATTTCATTATGAACTAGCAACTATTTTTAGAGAGGGTCTAAGAAGAATGCATGAGAAGAAAGAAAATGTTTTTTATTATATTACAACAATGAACGAAAATTATTCACATCCTGAAATGCCTAAGGATAAAAATTGCGAAGAAGGAATTCTTAAAGGAATGTATAAGATAAAGGAATTTAACAAATATAAAAAAACAAAACTTCAACTTTTAGGCTCAGGAACAATATTAAGAGAGATGATGTCAGCGGCTGAAATTTTACAAAACGACTATCAAATTGATAGTGAAATATGGAGCGTTACAAGTTTTAATGAGTTAAGAAAAGATGGAATGGAAGTTGAAAGGTATAATCTTTTAAATCCAGACAAAACTCCTAAAAAATCATATGTAGAGCAATGTCTTGGAAGTACTGAAGGTCCAATTATGGCAGCATCTGATTATATGAGAATGAATTCTGATCAAATAAGACCTTACACAAACAATAAGAGCTTTTATTCGTTAGGTGCGGATGGTTTTGGAAGAAGTGATACTAGAAAAAATTTAAGAAAATTCTTTGAGGTAGATAAAGAACATTTAGTTGCTTATGGATTAAGCATTTTAGCGAAAGAACAATTGATAGCTTCAAAATATGCTAAAGATGCTATGAAAAAATACAAAATTGATGGCGATAAACCTATGCCAACAAAATTATAATGTCAGATATTGAAATTAAGGTACCAAATATAGGAGATTTTAAAGATGTTGAGGTTATTGAGGTATTAGTAAATAAAGGCCAATCAATTAAAAAAAATGACCCTTTAATTACAATAGAAAGTGATAAGTCTAGCGTAGAAATACCATCTAGTTTTGAAGGTAAAATTTCTAACTTAAATATAAAAGTTGGAGATAAAGTATCCGAAGGAGATTTAATTTTAACTTTAGAAAAATCATCAGAGATAAATCAAAAAGATGAAGAGAAACCAATAATAGAAAAAGAGTTTAAAAAAATTGAAGTAACAAAACCTGAAATTCAACAACAAACTAAAGTTTTAAATAATGTGTCTAACATTTCATCAGCAAGCCCAAAAGCCAGAAAATTTGCTAGAGAACTTGGTGTAGATATAAATAAAGTTTTAGGAAGTGAGAGAGATGGAAGAGTAGTTGAAGACGATATAAAACAATTTGTAGCATTAAGATCAAACCATAACGCTGAAGTCGTTGAGGAAAAAAAACCAAATAAAATTAAAAATGAATTTGAGCATTCAGATTTTGGTGAAATAGAGATCAAAGATATACCAAGAGTAAAAAAATTATCATCAAAGTATTTAACAAATTCATGGACTACTATACCTCATGTTACAAATCATGATGAGGCTGATATTACAGAAATGGAAAGCTTTAGAAATTCTTTGACTGATATTTATACAGGAGAAAAAATTAAAATTACTCCTTTAGCATTTATTGTAAAAGCTTTAGTTGCCTCGTTAAAAAAATTTCCAAGTTTTAATTCTTCTATTGATGAAATTGAAACAGGTAAAATGACAATGAAAAAATATTACCATGTAGGTATAGCTGTAGACACTCCAAACGGATTAATGGTTCCAAAAATTAGAAATGCTAATAATAAAAAAATTTCACATATTAGTAGAGAGTTAAGGGAGGTGAGCGAGCTTTGTAGAAATTTAAAAATAGATAAAAAGGAATTGTTTGGTGGTTCAATGACTATTACTAGCCTAGGAGGAATAGGTGGTTCATTTTTTACACCAATAATAAATTATCCTGAAGTAGCAATTTTAGGAGTAGGTAGGTCAGAGAAAAAACAAATTTATATAAATGGAAAGTTTCAAATTAGAACAATGCTGCCGATTTCTTTGTCTTATGATCATAGAATCATTGACGGTGCTGAGGCTGCAAGATTTAACAATGACCTTAAAGAAAACTTAGGCAAAAATTTTGCCTATAAGCTAGCTGTATAATCAAAAATGTCTAAGTCCATTTCCCTATTTAGTGCTTTGTTATGCACTTTTATATGGGGCACAACTTTTATTGCTCAAGATACTGGGATGGACAATATTGGTCCTTTTACATTTAATGCAGTCAGATTCTTTGTTGGTTTTTTAGCTATTACCCCACTCGTAATTTTATTTGAGTTAAAAAATTTTAAATCAGAATTAAAAACAGATAAAAAAACATTTATAATTTATGTGTCTTTAATAGGACTATCCTTATTTTTAGGTTCTGCATTACAACAGGTTGCTTTGCTCTATACAGATGTTGCAAATGCAGCCTTTTTTACAATCTTTTATGTGCCTATGGTGCCTATCATAATTTATCTGTTTGGAAAAAAATCAATTCACTGGAGTGTTTGGCCTTCAGTAATTTTGTGTTTAATTGGAGGATATTTATTAACAAATTTTTATGATGCAACTGTCAGGTTGGGCGACACTTTAGTTGTACTTGGAGCTCTATTTTGGAGTACACATATTATATTTACCGGTATCATTATTTTTAAATATAATCTTCCACTTACAATTGGAGCAATTCAAACTTTAATCGTAGCTATTTTATCTTTTTTAATTGGAATTCTTTACGAAGAATTTGTTTGGAACAACATTATAATGGAAATATATTCTATATTATATGCTGGAATATTATCCGGAGGATTTGCATTTGTATTACAAATTTATGCACAAAAAAATATTACACCTGCACCAGCAGCAATTATTTTCTCCCTTGAGGGTGTATTTGCAACTGTAGCGGCATGGTTTATTTTAAATCAAGTATTAGATATAAATAATATACTTGGATGTTTTTTTATTTTGTGTGGAGTTTTATTATCACAATTACTCCCTCTAATAAAAAGAAAAAAAATTTAATAAATTAAACTAAACAATACTAAAGCAATTATTATTCTATAAATCACAAATACATTCATAGAAAACTTATTTATAAAAATTAAAAAATATTTAACTGTTAAAAAAGAAAAAATAAAAGAAGATATAATTGCAATTATTACCAAATAATTAAATTCAGTTGGTTGATTAAAAATATCTTTTAAACTAAGTACACTTGCACCAGCTAATGCTGGGATAGATAGTAAAAAAGATATTTTACTCGAATCCACTCTATTAAATTTCAAAATCCTCGCAGCTGTTATTGTAACACCTGCTCTGCTTACCCCTGGTATTAAAGATAAAATTTGCATTATTCCTATAAATAGAATTGATTGAATATTTAAATTTGAAGAAATTTTTTTATCAAAGCGACTTTTGTCTGAAATATATAAAACAATTGCAAATATTAAAGTTGTCCATGCAATAGTTTCAATGTTTCGTAAGCTGTAAATTAATCCTGTGGTATATAAAATATATCCAAAGATTATTAATGGAATAGATCCAATAATAATTAAACTTATCAATCTCTTATTTTTATTGATGTTTAATAGCTCTTCTTTGAAATAATAAATTATTGCAAAAAGAGATCCTAAATGAAGACTAATATCAATTAGTAATGAGCTAGATTTAAATTCATATAAACTTGAAACTAGAATTAAATGTGCAGAAGAACTTATTGGAACAAATTCCGAGATCCCTTGAATTGCTGAAAGGATTAAAACTTCTATAATATTCTGAAACATAATTTCTTCGTAGCTTATAAAGTTTATATTTCAAACAATACGATTTGATCATAGTAGCTATGCATTTATTAGAAACCTGTTTATTTATAACAAAAATGAGAGATTAAAAGTCAATAAATATGACCTATTTAATGCTTTATTAAATAAAATCATTATATAATTTGCCGAAAAATTGTATTTTTTATGACTGACAAAATGTTAAAATTTGTAAAAATAGGTCAACAAACTCCACCTAAAAGGGAAGTTGATCAAAGAAAAAAGGATTTTAAAGAGATTTATGATGAATATATCAATGAAAAAGCTAAAGAGCAATCAAGTAGATGTTCTCAGTGTGGTGTTCCTTTCTGTCAGGTTCATTGTCCTTTAAGTAATAATATTCCTGATTGGCTAAAGTTAACTGCTGAGGGAAGATTAAAAGAAGCATACGAGCTTTCCCAAAGCACTAACAATATGCCTGAGGTTTGTGGAAGAATCTGTCCGCAAGATAGATTGTGTGAGGGTAATTGTGTAATTGAACAGTCTGGTCATGGAACAGTTACAATTGGCTCTGTAGAAAAATATATAACAGATAACGCCTGGGAACAAGGTTGGGTTAAACCAATTGAAGTTACAAATGAAAAAAATCAAAGTGTTGGAATTATAGGAGCTGGTCCTGCTGGATTAGCGGCGGCAGAACAGTTAAGAAAAAATGGGTATAAAATTACAGTTTACGATCGTTATGATAGAGCTGGAGGATTGTTAATATATGGAATTCCAAATTTTAAATTAGAAAAAGAAATAGTTGAAAGACGAACAAAACTTTTAAAAGACGGTGGAATAGAATTCATACAAAATTTCGAAGTTGGCAAGGATGCAAGTTTAGAGCAATTAAGAAAAAAACATGATGCAGTATTAATTGCAACAGGAGTTTACAAAGCAAGAGAAGTTAATTTACCAGGTAATGATTTAGATAATATTTTTCCAGCAATGGATTTTCTTACAGCATCAAACAAGAAAGGATTGGGTGATGAGGTTGAATTATTTGACAAGGGAATTTTAAATGCAGAAGGAAAAGATGTTGTTGTAATTGGTGGAGGTGATACAGCAATGGATTGTGTGAGAACTTCAGTAAGACAAAAAGCAAAATCAGTAAAATGCTTGTACAGAAGAGATAAAGAAAATATGCCTGGTTCAGCAAGAGAAGTTGCAAATGCAGAAGAAGAAGGTGTTGAATTTGTTTGGTTATCTAGTCCTAAAGAATTTAAAGGAACTAATAAGGTAGAAAATTTAGTTGTAGATGAAATAAAGTTAGGTGAACCAGATGAAACTGGAAGAAGAAAACCTGAAGTTCAAGAAGGATCAAGCTATGAAATAAAAGCAGATATGGTTATTAAAGCTCTTGGATTTGATCCTGAGGATTTACCTAATTTATTTGATAGCAATGAACTTCAAGTTACAAAATGGGGAACAATAAAGACTGATTTCGATACTATGGAAACTAATCTAAGTGGTGTTTTTGCTGCTGGGGATATAGTTAGAGGAGCTTCATTAGTTGTTTGGGCAATTAAAGATGGGAGAGACGCAGCGAATTCCATAAAAAATCATTTAGAAACCAAATCCAAAAATGAAAAAAAAGTAGCTTAATGAAAACCTATAAAAAAAATTTTGATCTACTTAAGAAAAACAATGTCTATTCTGAGGATATGGAACATGATGCTTGTGGAGTAGGTTTAATAGCTTCAACAGAGGGAAAAAAATCTAGAAATGTAGTTGAATATGGAATTGAAGCTTTAAAAGCAGTTTGGCATAGGGGTGCAGTAGATGCCGATGGCAAAACAGGAGATGGAGCAGGAATTCACGTAGAAATTCCAAAAGATTTTTTTATTGAGAAAATTGAGGTTACAGGACATACGCATGATAGTTCTGACATCTGCATAGGAATGATTTTTCTTCCACGTAATGACTATGCAGCACAAGAGAGCTGTAAAACAATTGTTGAAAGCGAACTAACGAAAAATGATTTTAATATTTATGGCTGGAGACAAGTTCCTGTTAATCCAAAGGTTTTAGGTGAAAAAGCTTTTCAAACTATGCCTGAGATTATTCAAGTACTTTTTAAATCTCATAATAAAGAACTCACAAATAAAGATTTGGAGAGAAAAATTTATGAGACAAGAAGAAAAATCGAAAATGAAGCTTTCAAAAAATCATTGAATAATTTTTATATTTGTTCGTTAAGTTCAAAGTCAATTATTTACAAAGGAATGTTTTTAGCTGAAGCAATTTCAGAATTTTATCTAGATTTAAATGATGAAAGATTTGTATCAAGATACGCAATATTTCATCAGCGGTTTTCAACCAATACAGCTCCAAGTTGGAATCTTGCTCAACCATTCAGAGCAATTGCGCATAATGGAGAAATTAATACTTATAGGGGAAATAAAAATTGGATGAAAGTTCATGAACAAGAAATGAATAGCCCATTATTTGATGATATAGAAAATCTTAAGCCAGTTATTCAACAAGGAGCCTCAGATTCTGCAGCTCTAGATAATGTTTTCGAATTATTAAATATTTCAGGTCAACCTGCACCATTGGCTAAACTAATGTTAGTTCCTGATGCATGGTCCAAGAAAAATAAAACTTTGCCAAAAGATCATCAGCAATTATTTAACTTTTTAAATAGCACGATGGAACCTTGGGATGGACCTGCTGCTATAGCTGGAACTGACAACGAGTGGGTTATTGCTGCGAATGATAGAAATGGACTAAGACCTTTAAGATATGCAATCACAAAGGATAAATTATTATTTGCAGGCTCAGAAACTGGGATGATTGAGCTAAATGAAAAAAGAATTTTATCAAAAGGAAGATTAGGTCCTGGAGAAATTATTGGAGTAAGAATTGAAAAAGGAAAAGTATTTACTAATAAACAAATTAAGGATTATTTAGCAAAAGAGTACAAGCATTTTAATTCACAAATTATTGATTTAGATGACAAGCTAACGATTGAGGATGAAAAAAATTCTTATTCAGGTGATGATTTAAGAAGAAGACAATATACTTTTGGAATTAGTTTAGAGGATCTTGAATTAATTTTACACCCTATGGCAGAGGATGCAAAAGAGGCAACAGGGTCTATGGGTGATGATACCCCTTTAGCTGTGCTATCAGATAAATATAGACCTCTTTATCATTTTTTTAGACAAAATTTTAGTCAAGTTACAAATCCACCAATAGACTCGTTGAGAGAAAATAAAGTGATGAGTCTAAAAACAAGATTTGGAAATCTTGGCAATATTCTAGATTTTGATAATTTAACAAAACAGAATATTTATGTTCTTAATAGCCCAATCTTATCTAATTCTCAGTTTGAAAAATTCATTGATTTTTTGGAAACAACTCAGCAATAATTGATTGTACCTTTGCAGAAAATAATAGTTTGTACGATGCTATTAAAACAATTCAAAAAGATGCAGAAATTGCTGTTAGACAGGGTGTTACGCAATTAATTCTTAGCGATAAAGATTTGTCAATCTCAAAACTTCCAATTCCGATGCTTCTTGCAGTTGGTGCAATTAACTCGTATTTAATTGAGAAAAAATTAAGAGGCTATGTGTCAATCAATGTCCAATCTGGAGAAGCATTAGATACACACTCTTTTGCAACTTTAATTGGTGTTGGAGCAACAACGGTCAATCCTTATTTGGCATTTGATAGCTTATATCAAAGATTTGAAAAAAAATTATTTGGAAAGTTTAGTTTTGAAGAATGCGTTGAAAGATACATTAAATCTGTCAATGCAGGCTTATTAAAAATCATGTCTAAGATGGGTATCTCTGTTTTAAGTTCTTACAGAGGTGGATGCAATTTCGAGACTGTTGGATTAAGTAGAACTATTGTTTCGGATTATTTTCCAGGAGTTGTGTCTAAAATTTCTGGTATTGGACTTACTGGAATTGAAAAAAAAATAAGAGCAATTCATAAAGAAGCATTTGAAAGCACTGATACAATCCTTCCTATCGGAGGGATTTATAGATATAGAAAAAATGGAGAAACACACCAATACCAAGGGAAACTTATACATTTACTCCAAAGTGCAGTTGGTTCTAATTCTTATGACGCTTATAAAAGATATGCAGAAGGTATTTATAATTTACCACCAATAAATTTAAGGGACTTAATTGATTTTAGAGAAAAAAAATTAAGGGGATCTATAGATATTTCAGAAGTAGAACCAATAGAAAATATTTTAAAAAGATTTGGAAGCGGAAGCATGTCTCATGGTGCTTTATCTAAAGAGGCGCATGAAACTTTGGCTACAGGTATGAATAGAATTAAAGGAGCTTCTTGTAGTGGTGAAGGTGGTGAAGATGAAAAAAGATTTAAAGTGTTAGATAATGGAGATAGCGCAAACTCAAGAGTAAAACAAATAGCCTCAGCAAGATTTGGTGTAACAGTTAATTATTTGAACAATTGCAATGAGATTGAAATAAAAATTGCACAAGGTGCAAAGCCTGGAGAAGGTGGACAACTTCCAGGCTTCAAAGTAACAGATGAAATAGCAAAGTTAAGACACTCAACACCTGGAGTAACACTAATTTCTCCTCCACCACACCACGATATTTATTCAATTGAAGATCTTGCGCAGCTTATTTATGATCTAAAACAGATTAATCCAAAAGCAAGAGTTGGAGTAAAACTGGTTGCATCCTCAGGAGTTGGGACTATTGCTGCAGGAGTTGCCAAAGCAAAAGCAGACATAATACTAATTTCAGGACATAATGGCGGAACTGGAGCTACACCGCAAACAAGTGTAAAATACGTAGGTATCCCTTGGGAGATGGGATTAACAGAGGCTAATCAGGTTTTAACATTAAATAATCTTAGACACAAAGTTACACTCAGAACTGATGGAGGAATTAAAACAGGTAGAGATGTTGTTATAGCAGCCATGATGGGAGCAGAAGAGTATGGAGTTGCAACAACTGCTTTAGTTGCAATGGGATGCATAATGGTAAGACAATGTCATTCAAACACATGCCCCGTTGGTGTCTGTACTCAAGATCAAAAATTAAGAGAAAAATTTACCGGAACACCAGATAAGGTTGTTAATCTATTTACGTTTATAGCAACTGAGGTTAGAGAAATTTTAGCTAAATTAGGCTTTAAATCATTAAATGACATTATAGGTAGAACTGACTTACTTAGACAAGTTAGTAAGGGTTCACCTAATTTAGATGATTTAGATTTAAATCCTTTGTTTGTTCAAGCAGATTCTGGAAACAATGCTAGATACTGTGAAAGCCAAGAAATTAATTCGGTGCCAGATACTCTAGACCAAGAAATATGGCCTGAAATAGAAAAAGCTTTAGATAATTCTGAAAAAATTGAAAAAGAATATTTAATTAAAAATACTCACAGAGCAGTTGGAACAAGAATATCTCACCATTTATATAAAAAATATGGTTATGAAAAACTTGATGATAATTTTTTAGTATTAAACTTTAAAGGATCAGCCGGCCAATCTTTTGGAGCCTTTTCATCTAAAGGTTTGAAGTTAGTATTAAAAGGTGATGCAAACGATTATGTTGGCAAAGGTCTTTCAGGAGCTACAATTTCTATAAGACTACCAGAGGAAAGTAACTTAGTTTCGAATGAAAATACTATTTTAGGAAATACAGTTCTATACGGAGCAACATCTGGAAAACTTTTTGCAGCTGGTCAAGCCGGTGAAAGATTCTCTGTAAGAAATTCAGGTGCGGTTACGGTTATTGAGGGATGTGACTCTAATGGCTGTGAATATATGACTGGTGGAACTGTAGTAATTCTAGGGGATGTTGGAGATAACTTTGCTGCTGGTATGACAGGTGGTATGGCATTTATCTATGACAAATCACAAGAATTTGAAAAAAAAGTAAACCCAGAATCAGTTGTTTGGCAAAATGTCGAAACAGATTATTGGAAAGAGAATTTAAAAAATTTAATCAAAGAACACCATGAAGAGACAGGATCTTTGTTATCTAAAGAAATAATTGAAAATTATGATAATGAAATTAATAATTTCATTCAGGTTTGTCCTAAAGAAATGTTAGATAAACTTAAAAATCCTATCAGTTTAAAAAAAGTTATAAAAGAAGTTAGTTAATTAATAATTTTAATTCTTTTAAGATTATATTAAGCCATTTCTTATTTGATAAGCTATGGTCACCCTTTTTTACAATGATCAATTTCTTTTTTGCTTTTGGAAATAGTTTTAAAACTTTTCTAGAATAACTTACCGGTACAGCTTCATCATATTCACCATGCACCATGGTAACATTAATTTTTGAATTTATTTTTTTATTTAAAACTCTATTTTTTCTTCCATCTTTTATAAGCTGATAAGTGATTGGATACTCATAATTCCCATGTTTTAGGTGATATATACCTTTTTGGATTGTTTCTTGCTTTATTTTTTTGGAGAATTTTTTCCACATCAAATTTTCTAAAAACTCAGGTGCCGACCCAATACCTAAAAATCCCATAATTTGTTTTTTAAATATTTTGAATTGTCTTAAAGCAATCCAAGCTCCCATACTTGAACCAATGACATAAAAATTATTATTTTTTATATATTTATTTATTAATGTAGAAGTTTCTTTACTCCATTTTGAAATATTTCCATTTGTGAATTTACCTGTAGATTTTCCATGACCCGAATATTCTAAAGCAAGAAAACTTATTTTATTTTTTCTTGCAAACTTTAAAAAAGCTTCTGGCTTTTTTCCCTCAAGATCTGACATAAATCCATGTAAGAAAACAATGAATGGAGCATTTTTATAAATTTTACAAATATGTCTAATTTTCTTAGTCTTTGAAATTTTATGGAATCTGAAATTTGCCATAATCATTTATAAGAATTGCTAATTAATATATAATCATATCAAATGTCATCTAATTTAAAAGTTTTGCAAGTAATTCCAAAACTTGGATATGGCGGTGCAGAGACCGGCTGTTATGATATTGCTCACTATTTGCCAGAAAACGGTTGCAAATCATTTATTGTTACTAGTGGTGGTGAGTTACTTAAATTTGTAGATAAAAATAAAGTAAAAGTTTTTAGACTTCCAGTTCAAAGTAAAAATCCAATATTAATTTTAATTAATGCGATAATTTTAACTTTTATTATTTTATTTAATAATATTACGATCATACACGCCAGAAGTAGAGCGCCTGCATGGTCTTGTTTAATAGCATCCAAGATAACAAGTAGAAAGTTTGTGACTACATTTCATGGAACTTATAATTTTAAAAGTAATTTGAAAAAATTATATAATTCAGTAATGGTTCGATCTGACTTAATTATTGCAGGATCAAATTTTATTTTTTCACACATCAAAGAAAATTATTCAAATTACTTAAATCAAAAAAAAAAATTATTAGTAGTATTTAGAGGAATTAATGTTGATTATTTTGACCCTACCACAAAACTTGAAACGGAAGAGAAAAAATTATTAAAACTATGGGAAATAGAAAAAGATAAAAAGATTATACTTTTGCCCGGTAGATTAACTACCTGGAAGGGACAAGAGGTATTTATTGAAGCAATCAATCTGGTAAATAATGAATTAGGTTATGAGGCATTTTATGCTGTTATCCTTGGAAGTGATCAGGGAAGAGATTTGTATAAAAAAAAACTAATAAGGCTTTCAGAACAATATAGGTTGACTAAACAGCTAAGATTTATCGATCACTGTAAAGATATGGCATTAGCTTACAAAGTTTCTGATATAATTGTTTCAGCTTCTATTGAACCAGAAGCTTTTGGTAGAGTTTCTGTAGAGGCCCAATCTATGGAGAAACCAATTATTGCGAGTAATATTGGTGGATCTAATGAGACTGTCGTTGATGAAAAAACAGGCTATTTATTTAAATCGGGTGACGCAAAGTCTTTAAGTAAGAAAATTTTAAAAACTCTGACAATTGACGAAACTCAATTAAAATTAATTGGTATTGAGGGAAGAAAAAATATAGTTCAAAAATTTAATGTTGAAAAAATGTGCTTTTCTACTTATTCAGAGTATAAAAGATTAATAAATTAAATGCCTATAATTACATTACCTGATGGAAATAATATTGATTTCCCAAATAAAGTTACTGGATTAGAAGTAGCAGAAAAAATTAGCAAATCATTAGCTAAACAAGCAATGGTAATAAGTGTAGATGGCGAGTTAAAAGACTTAGAACATTTAATTGAGAAAGACTGTTCGGTAAAAATTTTTACATCTAAAAATCCTGAGGGTCTAGAAACCATTAGACATGATACTGCTCACATATTAGCAATGGCAGTGCAAGAATTGTTTCCAGGAACACAAGTTACGATTGGCCCTGTAATTGAAAACGGATTTTATTATGATTTTGCTAGAAAAGATCCGTTTACAGAAGATGATTTAACAAAGATTGAAAATAAAATGAAAGAAATTGTTGATCGAGACGAGATTACCAAAAGAGAAGTTTGGGACAGAAATAAAGCCATAGATCATTTTAAAAAAAAAGGTGAAATCTATAAAGCTGAGTTAATCGAAGCAATACCAGAGAATGAAGATGTTTCAATTTATTTTCATGGAGATTGGCATGATCTTTGTAGAGGACCGCATCTTTCTTCAACAGGTAAAATTGGAAAATACTTTAAATTAATGAAAGTTTCAGGAGCTTATTGGAGAGGTGATTCAAACAATGAAATGCTTCAAAGAATTTATGGTACTAGCTGGGCTTCTCAAAAAGATTTAGATGAGCATTTAAAAAGAATAGAAGAGGCAGAAAAAAGAGATCATAGAAAATTAGGAAAAGAAATGGATTTGTTTCATTTTAGAGAAGAAAGTCCGGGCTCAGTTTTTTGGCATGAGAGAGGATGGGCATTATTTCAAAAATTAATTAATTATATGAGAAGCAGACAAGATGCTGCTGGATATAAAGAGGTAAATACTCCTGAAATTTTAGATCGACAATTATGGGAAAAATCTGGTCACTGGGAAAAATATGGAGAGAATATGTACACATCAGAAACTCCTGATGAAAAAGTGTTTGCGATAAAACCAATGAATTGTCCTGGTCATATACAAGTATTTAATCAGGGCTTAAAAAGTTATAGAGATCTTCCATTACGTATCACAGAATTTGGTAAGGTTCATCGTTACGAACCATCAGGTGCTTTACATGGTTTACTTAGAGTAAGAGCTTTTACACAAGATGATGCACATATTTTTTGTGCGGAAGATCAAATTACGAGTGAGTGTTTAAATGTAACAAATTTAATCTTAGATATTTATAAAGATCTTGGTTTTGAAAATGTGATTTTAAAATATGCTGATCGACCAGAGGTTAGAGTTGGAGATGATGAGGTTTGGGATAAGGCAGAAGCTTCACTTCTTGAAGCAGTTAAAGCCTCTAAGTTAGAATATAGTATTAATAAAGGCGAAGGTGCTTTCTACGGACCAAAAATTGAATTTGTTTTAAGAGATGCTATTGGAAGAGATTGGCAATGTGGAACTTTACAAGTTGATTTAAATTTACCTGGACGACTAGATGCATCATATGTTGATAAAGACGGAACAAAAAAAGTTCCTGTTATGCTTCATAGAGCGTTGTTTGGCTCTTTAGAGAGATTTATTGGAATATTGATTGAAAATTATGCTGGAAAATTTCCTTTTTGGATTTCACCTTTACAGACAATGGTAATTCCAATTTCAGAAGAATTTAATGATTACGCAATAGAAGTGTCTAAAAAAATTAAAGATGCAGGCATAAGTTCTGCAGTTGATATTAAAAATAATAACTTAAACTATAAAATTAGAGATCATTCTTTAGCAAAAATACCTCTTTTATTAATTTGTGGTAAAAAAGAAGTTGACTCCAATTCAGTAACGATTAGAAGGTTAGACTCTAATAAACAAGAAAATATGGAAATAGACTTATTTTTAAAAACTTTCTCTGCTTTAAACAAAGCATCATCAAACTAAGTGGCAGATTTCAAACAAAACTACTTTCAAAGAAGAACAAAGGATAGAGGTCCAAGATCTAATAACAGAATATCTTCACCAGATGTGCAAGTTATTACTAGCGATGGTGAAAATCTTGGAGTGATCAACACTAATGAAGCCATATCAATGGCAAAAAACCAAGGTTTGGATTTAATTGAAATTGCCCCTAATGCAAACCCACCTGTATGTAAAATTATGGACATGGGTAAGTATAAATATGATGCTCAAAAAAAAGCAAATCTTGCAAAAAAGAAACAAAAAATAATTTCATTAAAAGAAATTAAAATGAGACCTGTAACTGAAACTCATGATTATGAATTTAAGGTCAAAAATGCAAAAAAATTTATCTCCAAAGGAGATAAAGTTAAATTTACTATCAGATTTAAAGGGCGAGAACTCCAACACTCTCATTTAGGCAATGAACTGATGGGTAAAATTAAAGAGGATATGAAGGATATTGGTAGAGTAGAGTTGCAACCTAAATTTGATGGGAAGCAAATGATTATGGTAATTCAACCTTTATAAGCCTTAATAGAGGTTGTAAAATTTAAACATTCTTTGTATAAGTCCGCAGAATTATGCCAAAATTAAAAACAAAAAGCTCAGCAAAAAAAAGATTTAAAATATCAGCTAAGGGTAAAGTTATATCTGCTCAAGCAGGTAAAAGACATGGTATGATTAAACGAACGAATTCACAAATTAGAAAATTAAGAGGCACTACAACTTTGTCTAAACAAGATGGCAAAATTGTTAAATCATACATGCCTTACAGTTTAAGAGGGTAACAATGGCAAGAGTTAAAAGAGGCGTAACAAGTAAAGCAAAACATAAAAAAGT
This sequence comes from uncultured Pelagibacteraceae bacterium, assembly GCA_902556065.1. Lineage (GTDB taxonomy): Bacteria > Pseudomonadota > Alphaproteobacteria > Pelagibacterales > Pelagibacteraceae > Pelagibacter. Next base: position 7,230 of record CACDUV010000002.1, on the reverse strand, counting down.
TTTGAAAGCCGTAAAAGGTCAGTGGGGTAGAAGAAAAAATACTATCAGAGTTGCTAAACAAGCTATGGAGAAATCCATGCAGTATGCTTACAGAGATAGAAGAAATAAAAAAAGAGATTTCAAATCATTATGGATACAAAGAATTAATGCTGGTGTAAGAGCAGAGGGTATGACTTATTCAAAATTCATCAATGGTTTAAGTAAATGTGGTGTTGCAATAGATAGAAAAATTTTAGCTGAAATTGCTTACGATAGTCCAGAAGCATTTAAAACAATTGTACAAAAAGCTCAATCCGCTTTAAATTAATCTCTATTGTTTTTATTTCTTAAGGAAATAATCTACTAATATGTCAGATATAAAAAATATTAGAGATCAATTTGTATCAAAGCTTAAAAATGAATTAAGCTTAGATGAGATCAATTTAATCAAAACAGAGTTATTTGGTAAAAATGGTCAAATTTCATCTTTATTCAAAACTGTAGGATCTATACCTGAGTCTGATAGAAAAAGTTTTGCAGCTGATTTAAATAAAATAAAAGATGAACTGCAATCATTGATTTCGGAAAAGATTAAAGAAATTGAGACAAAAGAAATTAGTCAAAAACTTGAAAAAGAAAGAGTTGATATAACTTTACCCGGAAGATCTTTTGTTAGAGGAAAAATTCACCCTGTATCTCAAACGATAGATGAGATTTCATCTATATTTTCAGAAATAGGTTTTAGTGTTGAAGAAGGACCAGATGTAGAAAACGAATATAATAATTTTACTGCACTAAACACTCCAGATAATCACCCAGCTCGTGATATGCACGATACTTTTTATTTGGATGAAAATAAGGAAGTTTTGTTAAGAACGCACACTTCACCAGTTCAAATTAGAACTATGTTAAAGGATAAACCACCGTTTAAAATTATTGCTCCGGGTAGAACATATAGATCAGATAGTGATCAAACACATGCGCCAATGTTCCATCAGGTTGAGGGCCTTCATATAGATAAAAATATTAACATGGGTCATTTAAAGGGATGTTTAAATTATTTCATTAAAGAGTTCTTTGAAGTGGAAAAAATCAAAATGAGATTTAGACCAAGTCATTTTCCTTTTACAGAACCATCTGCAGAAGTAGATATTGGTTACGAAATTAAAGATGGTAAAATTGTTATAGGAGAAGGGGATCAGTGGCTTGAAATTTTAGGATGTGGAATGGTTCATCCAAATGTTTTAAAAAACGTTAAAGTTGATCCTGCTAAATACCAAGGATATGCATTTGGCATAGGTATAGACAGGTTAGCTATGCTAAAATACGGTATTAATGATTTAAGAGCTTTCTTTGACTGTGATTATAGATGGTTAAATCACTTTGGATTTGATCCACTTGATGTACCCACAAATTATAGAGGTCTAAGTCGATGAAGATAACTTTTGATTGGTTAAAAGATCATTTATCTGTAAGTGCTAAGGAAGAGAAGTTAATTGAGAAATTAACTGATATTGGACTTGAAGTTGAAAGTGTTGAAAATTTATCTGAAGGTTTAGGTTTATTCAAAGTAGCAAAAATTTTAAAAACCGAAAAACATCCTAATGCAGACCGTTTAAAAGTTTGCGATGTTGATGTAGGTGAAAAAGAAATTAAGAAGGTCGTATGTGGTGCACCAAATGCTAGAGAAGGCTTAATCACTGTTTATGCTCCTCCTGGTGCGGTTATTCCAAAAAATAAAACTAAATTAGTTATAGCAAAAATTAGAGATGTTACATCTTATGGTATGCTTTGTTCTGAATCTGAACTCAATTTGTCTGAGGAAAGTGATGGAATTACTGAGCTTTCATCCTCAAAATACAACAAAAGTATTGGAAAAAGTTTTTTTACTCAATCTAGTTCTAATTTGATTGATTTATCAATCACACCTAACAGACCGGACTGTCTTGGTGTTAGAGGAATAGCTAGAGATTTAGCAGCCTCAGGTTTTGGTAAACTAAAACAAATTAAAGAACAAAAAATAAAATCAAAAAAATCTCAAACAGTTAAAGTAAAAATTACAAATGAAAAAAATCAAGGATGTTTTTCTTTTGGAAGCTGTTTAGTAACAAATGTAAAAAATACTGAAAGTCCAAAGTGGTTAAGGGATAAATTAATTTCTATAGGTCAAAAACCTATTTCAGCAATTGTTGATATAACAAATTATGTAATGATTGATATTAATCGTCCACTACATGCATATGATGCAGATAAAATTGCAAAAGGAATAATTGTTAGAAACTCAAAATTTGGCGAAGAGTTTACAGCCTTAGATAATAAAAATTATAAGCTTAAAGATGACATGTGCGTTATAAGTGATGATAAAGGTGTTTTAGGACTAGGTGGCATCATCGGAGGCACAAGATCAGGAACAGAGATGGATACACAAAATGTTTTAATCGAGTCAGCTTATTTTGATCCAAGATCAATCAGAAAAACATCAAAAGAATTAAATATTGATACAGATGCAAAATTTAGATTTGAAAGAGGAATAGACCAATTATCAATTGAAGAAGGCTTAAATAAAGCAGCATTTTTAATTAAAGAAATTTGTGGTGGTGAAATTAGTAAGATTGATATCCAAAAAATTAGTACATTTAAAAATCAAATAATTAAATTTGATCCAAATTCATTTGAAAAAGTTACAGGTTTTAAAGTTTTAACAAAAGATATGTTAAAAATTTTAGATAACCTAGGTTTTACATGCAAAAAAGATAAAAAAATTTTTAAATTAACTATCCCTTCCTGGAGACCAGATATTACTCAGGAAATAGATGTTGTTGAGGAATTGGTAAGAATAGCTGGCTATGATAAAATAAAAATGGAAGAACCAATTAAAGAGAGAAAAAAATCTACTCTGACACAAACTCAAAAATTGTTTCATTTCCTCCAAAGATCTGTTGCCTCAAAAGGATATTTGGAAGCAATTACTTGGTCTTTCACAGATGCAAAATATAATGATCATTTCAAAGGGCAAAATAATGAATTAAAAATTGTGAATCCTATAAGTTCAGAATTAGGAGTTTTGAGAAATTCAATATTTTCAAATTTAATTATGTATATGAGTAAAAATATAGATAGAGGATTTAAAGATTTATCTATTTTTGAAATAGGACCAACATTTTTTGGAAAGCAACCTGGTGAACAAAATATAATAGTTTGTGGCTTAGCAGCTGGAAAAAAATCTCGTCTTTCTTGGTTAGAAAAAGAGAGAAATGTTGATGTCTTTGATATTAAAAAAGATGTAGTTCAAACTTTAGTTGAAGTAGGTTACGATTCAGAAAAATTTTTTATAGATGATGAAACACCTAATTATTATCATCCAGGTAAATCAGGAAGATTATTTTTGAATAGAGGTAAAGAAAATGTAGCTGCATACTTTGGTGAAATTCACCCAAATATTATTAAGCAAATTGATATGAAAACTGAATCTTTAGTAGGTTTTGAAATATTTCTTGATAATTTAAAATTACCAAAAAAATCATTAAAAGATCAAAAAACAAAATATTCTGTTTCAGATTATCAAAAGTCAGAAAGGGATTTTGCTTTTATAGTTGATAAGAAAATTAAGGTTCAAGATTTGGTAAATGTCATATCAAATGTTGATAAAAATTTGATTTCTAACATTAAAGTTTTTGATGTTTATGAGGGTGATAATATTCCTGAAAACCAAAAATCAATTGCGATAAGTGTTACAATTCAATCTCAAGAAAAAACTCTTAAAGAAGCGGATTTAGATCAAATAAATAAATCAATTATAGAAACAGTCGAAAATAAAACTGGCGCTAAAATTCGATCCTAAAGCCAATGAGTTTAATCGATAATATAAGAAATTTTGCAATTATTGCCCATATTGATCATGGAAAATCTACCATTGCTGACAGACTAATTCATAGTTGTGGTGGTTTGACCGAAAGAGAGATGAAAGCCCAAGTTTTAGACTCAATGGATATTGAACGAGAGAGAGGTATCACGATTAAAGCTCAAACAGTAAAGCTGAATTATAAAGCTAAAGACGGTAAAGAATATATTTTAAATATCATAGATACCCCAGGCCATGTAGACTTTAGCTATGAGGTAAGTAGATCATTATATGCTTGTGAAGGTTCAATTTTGATTGTGGATAGTACGCAAGGAGTTGAAGCTCAAACTTTAGCAAATGTTTACCAAGCATTAGATACAAATCATGAAATTGTCCCAGTATTAAATAAAGTAGATTTACCAGCTTCTGATTTAGAAAGAACAAAAAAGCAAATTGAGGAAGTTATTGGGATAGATACTGAGAATGCTATTCCGTGTTCTGGAAAAACAGGTGAAGGAATAGGAGATATTTTAGAGCAAATTATAACAACTTTACCAGCACCAAAAGGAGAAAGTTCATCGGATTTAAAATGTTTGTTAGTTGATAGTTGGTACGATACTTATTTAGGTGTTGTAATATTAGTTAGAGTTATAGATGGGAAACTTTCAAAAAATATGAAGATCAAAATGATGTCTACAAATCAAGAATATGTCGTTGAAAAAGTTGGTGTTTTTACACCAAAGCCAGTTGATATCACTGAATTAAAAACAGGAGAAATAGGATTTATCACAACAGGAATAAAAGTGTTATCAGAGACAAAAGTTGGAGATACAATTTGTGAAGCAACAAAACCATTAAAAGAAGCTTTACCAGGTTTTAAACCAAGTAAACCTGTAGTATTTTGTGGATTATTTCCTGTAGATAGCTCAGAGTTTCAAAAATTAAAAGATGGTTTAGCAAAGTTACAATTAAATGATGCAAGCTTTTCTTTTGAACAAGAGTCATCTTCAGCTTTAGGGTTAGGATTTAGATGTGGGTTTTTAGGTTTGCTTCATCTAGAAATTGTAACAGAAAGACTTGAAAGAGAATTTGATGTTAATTTATTAACAACAACCCCAGGGGTAGTTTATAAAGTTCATTTGAATAATGGTGATACTATGGATTTACAAAATCCATCAAGCTTACCTGATCTGACATTAATAAAATATATTGAAGAACCTTGGATTAAAGCAACTATTATTACTCCAGATCAATACTTAGGTTCCATAATTAAAATGTGTCAGGATAAAAGAGGAGTACAAACCAACCTTAGCTATTCTGGCAATAGAGCAGTAGTAAATTATGAACTTCCCTTAAATGAAGTTGTGTTTGATTTTAATGACAGACTTAAGTCAATGACAAGTGGATATGCAAGTTTTGATTATGAAATAATTGAGCATAGAGAAGGCGATCTAGTAAAACTTGGTATTTTAGTAAATGGTGAACCTGTTGATGCTTTAGCCATGATGATACATAAAGATTTTGCTCAAAAAACTGGAAGAGAAGTTTGTGAAAAATTAAAAGACTTGATACCGAGACATAATTTTATGATTCCAGTTCAAGCAGCAATTGGAGGAAAAATTATTGCAAGAGAGACAATTAAAGGCTTCAAAAAAGATGTTTTAACAAAAATTCATGGTGGTGGAGCTACTGACCGAAAAAGAAAATTATTAGAAAAACAAAAAAAGGGTAAAGCTAGGTCAAAACAATTTGGAAGAGTAGAAATTCCACAAGAGGCGTTCATTGGTGTTCTTAAAATTTCAAAAGAAAAATAATCCTCACACTGATAACATACTAAGATAATTAAATTTGAAATTTATAAAAATAGATTTTTACCTCTATAACTATCATTAAATTCTTCAAACTTTTCATGTTCATTAGAATATAAATGCCAATTATTTTTAGAATTATTATATAGTGATAACCATTCATGAAAATCTACTGTCCTAGTAGTTTTGTCTGAATAAGTTTTTAGATATCTGTATTCGACTTCCCATTCATATTTTAGCCATAGAGAATCTAGTGAGGAATTATCTATAATACAAAAATAATCTTTTAAACATCGCCACCAATTTTCTAAGTCCCAAGTTACATTATCCTCAATTTTTGCAATAAATCTTGAACACAAAAAAGTTTCAGGACACAATGGTGTATCGTTAATAAAGTAATTTTTCTCATCCAAGCCCATTTTTTTTAGACCAATGTCATAATTTTCTTTATCCCAATAGTTTATGAGATCTTCCGTTTCACCAAACATCATTAAATCAGTTAAATGGTAAAGAAAAAATTTAAACGTACCCATTGGTGGAACAAATATTCTAGATTTTGTTAATTTATTTTCTTTAACTGGAAATGTTTTTAGTAAAGAAATTAAAAAACTTTCTAAATTATTATTATAAACTCTTTGATCTGTTCTGGTTTTTAAACAGTATTTTACATTTTGTTCTTTAGCAAAATTTAAAGCAATATTTGTAGATATAATTTGTTTATTAATATTAGACCTTGATTTTTTAATTTTTGTATCATCGGTTAATATAATGTGAATATTTTCATTTCTTAATTCTTCAATTACTTGTTTATCTTCACTTTCCCAAGTAGAAAGAATAATTAAAGAGTTTTTAAATATTTTTTTATAAATTTTAATAGTTTGTTTTAAAAATTCTTTATTTTCTTGTATTGGACCTTGTATGATTACAGCAAATTTTTCTAAAATTTCACACGTACTTTCTAGCTCAAAATCTTCGAAAATTTTTGGTCTCAAGTGGTAGGTTAAATAATTGTTAAATGTTAAATCTAATAAAAAACCCTTTTCATTCTTTATAAGACTTTGTCCTGCATTTTTTTTATTTAATTTTGTTTTTATAAAATTAAATTTTTTAATAAAATATTTCCATCTTCTTTGTTTATCTAAATAAGTATCACCAAAAATTTTTTTTAGTATATTTTTTGATCTAAATTTGTGATGATTTTCTCCAAGTAATCTTTTCTTAAACTTTTTTAACATTATTTTAATTTTCTAAGAAAATTATTAAGATCTTCAGGTGTACCTAAGCCTTGCATTTCATCAACATTATAAATTTTAACCTTTTTTTCTTTAATAAAAACTCGTTATAAACTGGACACACATAAAATTCATTGTTGACCCTAATATTTTTTTGAATCATTTTTTCTGCAGAATTTACGTAGTCTGATCCATGCTTCCAATAATAAACGCCTACAGTTGCATTTTTTGAAATAACTTTTTTTTCTGCAACCTCAGTTACAAACCCTTGATCATCACATTTAGCATACGACCATTTTGGATGTATTGCCTCAAAAGTGAGAATTGCACCATCTAAATTCTTTGAATTAAAATCATAAATGGCTTTTGA
>CACDUV010000001.1 GCA_902556065.1 uncultured Pelagibacteraceae bacterium | reverse complement strand
AAATTAATGAACTCAATAATAAGAGATCGTTCAACCGGATGCTTTATAATTGGACCAAAAAATATTACGCCAAAAATTGATGACAAATTTTTAGTAAAATTAGCAACTGCTATTGCTTATTTAATTGGTAATCCTAACCACGACTCAATGGCAGGAAAATACTACGCCCGTTTCCACGTCAAACACGAAGATGCAAGTGACTCTTATTTAAGAAAAGCTTACCGTAATATGGATCTTCATACAGATGGAACCTATGTTAAAGAAATTACTGACTGGTTAATAATGACAAAGTTAGAAGAGGAAAATGTAGAGGGTGGAGAAACTGCAATGTTGCATTTAGATGATTGGGAACATTGTGAAGAATTATCAAACGACCCTGTAGGAAAACAAGATTTTCTTTGGAGCTCACCTAAGAGTAAAAATATAGGTTATAAAGTTGAGCATCCAGTTTTTTCTTCAGATGAGAAGGGGAGACCTCATATTTCATATATTGATCAATTTCCTGAACCAAAAAATATGGAACAAGGTAATTATTTACAGAGATTATCTGATGCCCTAGAGGGAAGTGAAAATAAAGTAATTACAAAGTTACCAGTTGGGTGTTCTATAATAGCAAATAATTATTTTTGGCTCCATGGAAGAAAACCATTTAAAGAAAATAAAGAATTAAGTAGAGAATTGCTACGTATTAGAGGTTCTTTTTTTGTTAATTAATCCAATATAATCAATATAAAGTAACCAAAAAATTATGATTTTAGGTTTTGTTGGTACAGGTAAAATTGCATCTTCAGTTATAACTGGAATATGTAAATCTAATCTTAAATACAAAAAAATAATAATTTCTCCAAGAAATAAACAGATTGCTCAAAGTTTAAAAAAAAAATTTAAAAAAATTGTTATCGCTAAAAATAATCAACAAATCGTTGATCAATGTACCTGGGTATTTTTATCTGTTACACCTACGGTGGGTGATAAAATAATTAAAGATTTAAAATTTAAGTCTACCCAAACAGTTGTAAGTTTTATATCCACAATAACTCTATCGCAGCTAAAAAAAGCCATTAAAGTAAAAGCAAAAATAGTGAGAGCAATTCCTCTACCACCAATTTCATTAAAGAAAGGACCAGTTCCAATTTGTCCACCGAATTCAAAAGTAAAAGCTTTTTTTAATCATTTAGGAACCACTGTAGAAATTAAAAATGAAAAATCTTCGATAAACTTTTGGTCTACTTCAGGAATGATGGCCCCTTTTTATGAAATGCAAAGAACAATGTCTGATTGGTTAGTTAAAAAAGGAGTTAAAAGAAATAATGCTCAAAAATATATAACTTCTTTATTTTTAGCACTGTCAGAAGATGCGGTTGTAAATTCCAAAAATAATTTAAAAGAGTTAGTTAAAGAGTCACAAACACCTAAAGGATTAAATGAGCAGGGTGTTAATGAATTGACAAAAGCTGGTTTTTATAAGTCATTAGAGAAAACTTTAAATAGTATTTATAAAAGATTAGATAAATAAATGTCTGAAAATATTTTAGAGATAAATAATTTATCAAAGTATTTTGGAGGACTTGCTGCAGTTTCTGATTGTTCTATAAAAGTTAAAAGAGGAACTATTACTGGTATAATTGGTCCAAATGGATCTGGTAAAACAACTTTATTCAATTTAATTGCAGGAAACTTAAAATCTTCAGATGGAAATGTTATTTTTGATGAGGAAAATATTACTGATGTTCCATCTTATGAATTATTTTCTAAAGGTTTGTTAAGAACATTTCAAATTGCACATGAGTTTTCAAATTTATCTGTTTTAGAAAATTTAATGATGGTTCCTGGAAATCAATCTGGGGAAAAAATAATGACTGCATTATTTAAACCAGGTTTAGTTGCCCAAGAAGAAGCTGTCGTTAAAGAAAAAGCAAAAGAAGTAGTTGAATTTTTAAACCTAGGGCATTTATCGAACGAACTTGCTGGAAATCTTTCAGGTGGACAAAAGAAATTATTAGAACTTGGAAGAACCATGATGGTTGATGCAAAATTAGTATTATTAGATGAAGTGGGGGCTGGTGTTAACAGAACTTTATTAAAAGATCTTGGAACTGCAATAGAAAAGCTAAATAAGGAAAAAGGTTATACTTTTTGTATGATTGAACATGACATGGATTTTATTGGAAGATTGTGTGATCCAGTTATTGTAATGGCTGAGGGATCAGTATTATTTGAAGGAAGTGTTGAAGAAGCAAAAAAAGATGAGAAAGTTATTGAGAGTTATCTTGGTAGAGGATCAAAATTGAAGGATACAAACTAATGGCATATTTTGAAGGAATAGAAATGACAGGTGGTTATGGTAATGGTCCTGATATTATTAGCTCTTGTTCTGTTAGTGTAAATAAGGGTGAAATAGTTTCTATTCTGGGTCCCAACGGTGCTGGCAAATCAACTGCTATGAAAGCAATGTTAGGTTTGCTCAATTTAAAATCAGGATCAGTAAAAATTGATGGCAAGGATATTTCAAAATTATCTCCCCAAGATAGAGTTAAACAAGGAATTTCATTTGTTCCTCAAACCAAAAATGTTTTTGCAGGGATGACTGTTGAAGAAAATTTAGAAATGGGTGCTTTTCTAATTAACGAAGAAATTAAAAATATTATTGAGGAAATTTATGAACTGTTTCCAATTTTAAGAGAAAAAAGAAATCAAATGGTTGGTGAACTTTCCGGTGGTCAAAGACAACAAGTTGCTCTTGGTCGAGCTTTAATGATTAAACCTACAGTTTTAATGTTAGACGAGCCAACTGCTGGCGTATCACCAATTGTGATGGACGAATTATTTGATCATATTGTAAAAGTAAAAAGAACAAACGTTGCTATCTTGATGGTAGAGCAAAATGCAAAACAAGCTCTGAGCATTTCAGATAGGGGCTACGTACTAGTTACTGGGGAAAATCGTTATTCAGGAACTGGAAAAGAATTATTAGACGATCCAAGAGTAAGAAGTTCTTTTTTAGGAGGGTAATATGGATTTTATAAATGCAATAATTCTTTTATTAAATTATATTTTTATTCCAGGACTTACTTATGGTTCTCAATTAGCTCTAGGTGCAATTTTTGTTACTTTAATTTATGGTATTTTAAGATTTGCAAACTTTGCAACTGGAGACATGATGTCATTTGGAACTATGATGACAATTTTATTTACCTGGTACTTTCAATCTCTAGGAATTTCTTTAGGAGTATTGCCTACAGCATTGCTTGCAATTCCATTTGGTATTTTTTTCATGATCCTGTACATGCTTACAATAGATAAATTTGTTTTTAAGTATTATAGAACTCAAAAGAGTCCACCAGTTCAGTTTGCCATGGTCAGTATTGGTGTGATGTTTGTAACTCAAGCAGTGGTAAGAATTATTATTGGACCTGGTGACAGAAGATTTTTTGATGGAGAAAAATTCATTATCAAGGCTAGAGAATTTAAAGAAATGACAGGCTTAAATGAAGGGCTTGCTCTTAAATCTACTCAGGTAATAACTATTTTTGTTACAATAATTTTAGTCTCTTTACTATTCTGGTTTTTAAATAAAACTAAAACAGGAAAAAGCATGAAAGCCTATTCGGACAACGAAGATCTTGCTCTGTTATCAGGTATTGATCCAAAAAAAATAGTTTTAGTTACTTGGGTTATTGCTGGTATTTTAGCTACAATAGGTGGTGCTTTGTATGGTTTAGATAAAAGTTTTAAACCTTTCACTTATTTTAATAATATGCTTCCAATTTTTGCTGCAGCAATTGTAGGTGGAATTGGTAATCCTTTTGGTGCATTTTTAGGTGGCTATGTCATTGCTTTTTCAGAAATTTTATTAACATACGCATATAAGAAATTTTTTATATATGTTTTACCAGAAAGTATGGAGCCAGAAGGTTTAGTTCAATTACTTTCGACAGATTATAAATTTGCAGTTTCATTTTCAATTTTGGTGATTGTCTTGCTTTATAGACCTTCAGGAATATTTAAAGGAAAAGTATTGTGAGAAAGAATTTAAATGTAATTGCAGCATATAGCATCATGATGGTGCTCATTCTGTTGGTTGGTATATTTCAGTCATGGAACATAGCCTTATCAATATTTAATCTTTGTTTGATTTCTGCAGTTATGACGATGGGTGCAAATATTCAATGGGGATATGCTGGTTTAATTAATTTTGGAATTATGGGTTATACAGCTTTAGGTGGTTTAGCCGCAGTATTGATATCTGTCGATCCTGTTCAAGAAGCTTGGAGGGCAGGAGGTTTTGATATTTTAATGTCGTTATGGCTGATAGTAGTAATGGTATTAGTTATAAGGTTTATTTTAAAAAGATTTGAAAAATCAAAAATAAGAACATACAGCATAGCTGCAATAATAATTTCAGGTATTTTGCTTATTAGATTTTCTGCAGAGCCCGGCATAGAAGCTATTGAAGCAGTTGATCCTGCTAAAACCGGTTTCCTAGGAGGATTTGGATTACCAATTGTATTTTCTTGGATAGTAGGCGCTCTTTTTGCTGGTGGTTTAGCTTTTATAGTTGGAAAAGTTGCGCTCGGTCTTAGAGCAGACTATTTAGCTATTGCTACTCTTCTTATTTCTGAAATTGTTATTGCAATTATTAAACACGAAGATTGGCTCACAAGAGGTGTCAAAAACGTTATTGGATTAAAAAGACCTGCACCTTATGAAGTAGATCTTCAAACTACTGATTGGTTTATTAAATTAGTTGAAAAGTTTAATTCAGGAAAATTAAGTGTAATCGAGAATTTAGCTGATCGTCAAGCTGCTTTAAACCAACTTGTTATTGAAGGTTCATCAGTATTTGTAAAACTGTGTTATTCAGGATTATTCTTAGTAGTAGTAATTATTCTTCTAATTTTAACTCAAAAAGCTCTTTATTCACCTTGGGGAAGAATGATGAGAGCAATAAGAGATAATGAGGAAGCTGCAAATGCAATGGGTAAAAATGTTGTTAAACAACATTTACTAATTTTTATTTTAGGCTCAGCAATTGTTGGAATAGCTGGTGCAATGTTGGTTACTCAAGATGGTTTATTTACTCCAGGAAGTTATAGACCCATGAGATATACTTTTTTGATTTGGGTAATGGTAATTGTTGGAGGAAGTGGAAATAATTTTGGAGCAATTTTAGGAGGATTTGTTGTTTGGTTTTTATGGATTGAAGCTGCACCAATATCATTATTCTTAATAAACTTTTTCACTGCGGGAATTCCTGAAACAAATGCACTTAAAGCTCATTTAATTGAAAGCGTTCCTTATTTCAGATTTTTACTGATGGGATTAGGATTGTTGTTTATAATGAGGTATAGACCTAAAGGTATACTTCCTGAAAAAATAGAAATAAAGTAAATGTAATGAAATATATTATATTAGGTGCTGCTGCTGCTTGGGCTTTGTATATGGCTGATAAGTATTTATTCTTTTAATGAATAAAAATCTTTCGTTACTTATTTTAAGTCAGATTTTTGCTTTTACAGCTGCACCAGTCACCGTTTTTTTAAGTGGTATAATTGGTTCAAAATTTAGTCCAATAAAATCTTTAGCAACTCTTCCAATGGCTTTGTCAGTAGTCGGAATTGCGTTATTTGCTTTTTTTGCTGCAAAGTTAATGAGTATAATTGGACGAAAATTAGGATTTATTTATGCATCAATAGGTACATGTTTTGCATCTCTTTTAACTGCATACTCTATAATAGTAGAAAGCTTTGTCTTATATAATTTAGGATGTTTTTTAATTGGTGGAGGAATAGCTTTTAGTCATCAATATCGTTTTGCAGCAGTCGAGGTTGTGAATAAGGACTATGCACCAAAAGCAATTTCTATCATTTTGTTAGCGGGAATAGGTTCAGCATTTATTGGTCCCAACATTGCAAATATTACTAAAGGACTTATCTCAAATCATATGTATGCAGGTTCTTATTTTACTCTTGCAGTATTATCTATTTCATCAACAATATTTTTATTTTTTTATCAGGAACCTATAAAGACATCAAACAATCAATATAAAACTGGAAGAAGTTTTTTCGAACTTATGTCACAACCAAGATTTCTACAGGCACTTATGGCTTCAGCTTTTGCCTATGCTGTTATGACTTTTTTAATGACAGCCACACCTATAAGTATGCACTTGATGGAGAAAATAAGTTTGTCCAAGACTGGATTTGTTATTCAGCTTCATATAGCAGCCATGTTTTTACCTTCATTAGTTACTGGAAATTTAATTAAAAGGTTTGGTCATAGTAAAATTATGTATATGGGAGTTTTATTGTTTTTAGTCACAATTATTACTAGTTTATTTGAACAAAACTTTACTAATTATTTGATTGCTCTTATTTTTCTGGGGCTAGGGTGGAATTTTTTATTCATTTCAGGAACAAGTTTACTTGTTTTGTGTTACAGAGAAGAAGAAAAATTTAGAGCTCAAGGGTATAATGATTTGATCGTTTATACTATACAAGCAGCAGCGAGTTTGTCTGCTGGGGTGTTTCTAAGCTTAACTAGCTGGAAAACTATGAATTTAATATGTTTGATTTTTCTAATTATCATAGCTCTATCTACTATAAGAGCTGATCTAAAAAAAAACCCCAGCAATTAAATTACTGGGGTTTTTTGAATTAAGATAAAAAATTATCTTTGTTTTTTAGTTTTGAATTTTCCGCCTTTAATTTCTTGTTCTAAGAAAGAACCTTCAGCTTCACCAACACTAGTAAAAGTTACTCCAGTAGCACCTTCGTAATTTATCTTTTTACCTTTTGCTAATAAATCTAAACCTTTCTTAAGTTCACCTGGATAAATTTTAGTTCCAGGAGCGTTAGCAACATCCATTACATTTTTTGCAATTGATGCTCTGTCAGCAGAGTTACCTGCTTGCATTGCAAGAACGATCAAAGCAGCTGCATCGTAAGATTCACCTGTGTAAGGACCAGAAGCTTCTACACCTCCAGCTTTTGCAACATCAGCAAATATACCTGCACCTTTACCAGTAGAACCTGGTAATGATCCAAATGATTTACTTAAATCTTTTCCGAATGCATCAACTAAAGATTGACCAATCATACCATCTGATAAAATAAATCTATCAAAGGCACCAGAGTCTAAAGAAGCTTGAATAATTCCTTTTCCTCCTTGGTCAAGATAACCAATAACTGCTACAGCATCACCACCAGCAGAAGCAAGAGTTGCTACTTCAGATGAGTAATCTGCTTTTCCATCTTCGTGAGCAGTTACAGTTGTAACTTTAATACCATGAGCCTCAACTGCTGCTTTATAAACATCAGCTAAACCTTTACCATAGTCATTGTTAGTATAAGTGATTGCAACACTTTTTACTTTTCTATCTTTAGTTATATCAGCTAAAATTTGGCCACCTCTAGCATCTGATGGAGCAGTTCTAAAGAAATACCCTTTGTCATCTAGAGTTGTTAATCCTGGAGAAGTAGCTGAAGGTGAAATCATTACTACACCATTTGGTACAGCAACGTTAGTTGCAATAGCACCAGTTACACCTGAACAGTCTGCTCCCATAATCGCAGCCACATCACCTGAAATTAAACCTTCAGCTGCTGCTGTTGCTGCTGCTGAGTCAACACAAGTTGAGTCTGCTCTTACTGGCTCAATTTTTTTTCCACCTAATAGCGAACCTGAATCAGAAGCTTCTTTAAATGCAAGCTCTGCAGATGCAGCCATAGCTGGTGTTAGAGATTCAATAGGACCAGTGAATCCTAAGATGATCCCCATTTTAATATCTGCCATTACCTTTGTTCCAAAAATAGAAACAAACATAAATGCAGCAATAAATAGTTTTCTCATTATCTTCCTCTTTATTGTTAACAATTTATAAAAACCAATTTAAGTATGAATACAATCAATATTCAATGACAAAATTATCCTATTTTAGACAGTTAATTGACGCTGACAATTATCTGATTGAGAATGGATCTAGAGACGGCTCGTCAGATGTGTAGAACCAAGTTGTTTTTACCCTTGTATAATCTTTAATAGAGTCTATTCCAGCTTCTTTACCGTATCCACTATCTTTAATTCCACCAAAAGGAGCTGATGGTGAGATTAATCGATAAGTATTCACAAAAGTTATTCCAGCTCTTATTGCCTTAGATACTCTCATGCCCCTAGATAAATTACTTGTATAAACCCCAGAAGACAATCCATACTGATTATCATTCATTTTTGATATAACTTCTTCTTCAGTATCAAATTTCATAACAGAGAGTACAGGACCAAATAATTCATTTTCAGCAACAGGTAAATTATGATTATCACATTCAATTATAGTCGGTGGAAAATAATAACCTTTATTTGAAAAAGAATGTCTTTCACCACCGCATTTAATTTTTCCTCCTTGATCAACAGTTTCTTTAATGTTTTTTTCTATAGTCTCTAGTTGTTTAAAATTACTTAAAGGACCCATTTCTGTTTCAGGATCCATTGGTGCTCCTATTTTAATTTTTGATGCACGTTTAGAAAGTTTATCTAAAAATTCATTATAGATTCCTTTTTGAATATAAAGCCGTGAGCCAGCTATACAACTTTGTCCACTTGCTCCAAAAATTCCTGCTGTAATTCCATTAATTGCATTCTCTTGTTCAGCATCATCAAAAACAGCTACAGGACTTTTTCCTCCAAGTTCCAAACTAACTTCAGAGAGGTTTTCTGCTGAATTTTTAATTATATGTCTTGCAGTTTCTGGTCCACCAGTAAACGCTATCTTTTCAACCATATCATGTGTTGTTAAAGTTTTTCCACATAGATCACCAAAACCAGTAATTATATTTACAACTCCTTTTGGTATTCCAGTTTTTTCAATTAATTTTGCAAATTCAAATAATACTGCAGGCGCTAATTCTGATGATTTAATTACAACAGTATTTCCCATTGCAAGTGCTGGCGCCAACTTAGTTGCAGTTAAAAACATTTGCGAATTCCATGGTATTATTGCAGCTATAACACCAATAGGAATTCTAGTAGTTATTGCTTGAACGTTTGGTTTATCAATTGGCAGTACAGTACCTTCAACTTTGTCTGCTAAACCTGCATAATAATCATAGTACTCTGCTATATAGATTGCTTGTTTTTTTGTTTCTCTAAATAATTTTCCAGTGTCTATGGTTTCTATTTCTCCAAGCATTTCTGCATTTTCTCTTAACTGATCTCCAATTGCTCTTAAAAATTTTGCTCTTTCTCTTGGCAGTAATTTAGGCCATTCACCTTCAAAGGCTTTTTGTGCAGCTTGAACAGCTTTATCAGTATCTTTTGCACTTGCTTCAGGAACAATTGCCCAAGGTTCGTTATTTTCTGGGTTTAAAGTTTCAAATGTTTTGTTGTTTTCAGCATCAACCCACTGACCATCAATATACATTTGATATTTTTTAAGTTTACTCATTGTCTTTGATAAAACTATTGAGACTTGAATTTACATCATCCGCACACTCAATACCACAAAGATGTTTTCCATCTTTGATGATCTTTAATTGGCTTTTTGGTATTAGAGCATTTAATTCTTGAGACATTTTAACTGTGGAGCCAATGTCATGCTCTCCAGTCATAACTAAAGTGTGATTTTGAATTTTATTAAAATCTTCATCATTTTGATGTTTTACAAATAGCTCATAAACTTTCAGAAAATGCTCCATATTGTTAGCTGCTAAAATTGAGCTAATTTTATCATAAATATTTGGATGCTTTTCAATATATTCGTCACTAAACCATCTTTTAAGAGCTTGTCTTGATAATTTAAGATCTTTTTTTGCTTGTTCAAATCTTTGATTTACAATTTTTTGTTGCTCTTCAGTTCTTTTATATATTGAGCATAACAGAGTTAGTGATTGTAAATGTGAACTGTGATTGATAGCAAAGTTCCTCGCAATCAAAGAACCTATTGAAAAACCAACCAAATGAATTTTTTTTATATTAAGGTGATTAATTAAATCAATTAGTTGATCCGAAAAATCATCAAATGAAATTATTTCTTTATCTAAAGATGATTTTCCATGACCAAGAATATCGTATGCAAGAGTACTATAATTATTAAAGAAATCTAATTGAGGTTTCCAAATCTCATGGGTTAAACCAACACCATGAACAAATACAATTGGAATTTCTTGGTCTTTTTTTTTGTATGAGTAAAAAGTTCCAGAATCAGTAGTTCCAGTAGTCATCAAGATTTATTTGGGTTCAATTCCCATTTCTTTCATATCTTGATATCGATCACCTGTTCTAGCATGTGCTCTTCCACTAGATGCTCCACCTATCGCAATCACCACCTCATCATTAAATGGTGCATCATGTATAGTAAATTCATGTGTTAGATAATAAGGTCTTAACCCAGAGTCAGTTTTATGCATCATGGGAATAGAAATTTTTGATCCAGCTGGTCCCCTTGTATTTGTAAAACTTAAATAAGATGTGCCTCCCACAGCGTCTCTAAATTTATTTCCAAATCTCAAAGTGTGAATAAAAGCTGATGCATGCTCTATTTCTCCATCTAATCCAACTACTCCTGCTTTACCATATGCTAGTATTTTTTCTGGAGATCCTATTTCTTTTATTAATTCTGGAACAAGTAAATCACCTAACTTAGGAGCCAGATCTAAAATAGTTGGTCTTAAGTCCTCAACAAATCCTTGACCATGCCATGGATTTTTAAAAACTGCAGCAACAGATACCAATAATACAGGTTCTTTTGCTTCTTTGCCTCCCTCAATAAAAGTTTTATCTACAAATTTAGTAAATTTTCTTAGTTCTAATTTCATTTTTTAATTCTATGTTGAAAACTATCTCTTCTAAAACTGTATAATGCTTTCGGATCTACATCAACATCTATCACAGCAGGTTTTTTACTTTTGATTGCAGCTCTAACTGCTTCATTTATCTCAGAAACTTTTTCAACTTTAAATCCTTTTGCTCCATATAATTCAGCAACTTTATCAAAAGATGGACTAGTTATATCAGCACCCAAATATCTTTTACCAAAAAAATCTTTTTGATAAGCTTTCTCTGCCCCCCAACTTTTATTATTCATTACTATTGTTGTAGTATTTATTCCATATTCAACAGCTGTACTTAATTCAGAAATTGTCATTCCAAAACCACCATCACCCATCAAACTTACAACTGTTTTTTTTGGTTTTGCAACTTTTACTCCAAGTCCACAAGCAAATGAGAAACCAACTAGGCCAAAATCCAAAGGTGTAAATAGAGAAGGAGGATCATAGTATTCTAAAGCATCTGTAGCTTGTAAACACAACGTTCCAGCATCCAAAGTGATCGCTGAGTTTTTAGGTAAAACCCTTCTTAGTTGCTTAAACAACCCTTTTGGCTGAATGGGAAAGTTTTTTCCTAAATTTTTATTATCTCTATTATATAAAAATTCTTTTCTTTCCTTTAAATATAAATCAGTCCATCTTTTTACATTTGATTTAATCTTTTGTTTTTTTATTTCTTTAAATAATTGAATAGTAGCAATTGTAGCATCTGCATGAATTCCTATTGATACTGGAAAATACTTTCCAACCATTTTTTTTTCTAATTCAATTTGAATTATTTTTGCTTTTTTATTTATATTTTCATAGGAATAAAAAGTTGAATTAAATCCTAATCGAGTTCCGATAGCTAAAATAACATCCGCTTCTTTCACTAGTCTTGATGCAACAGGGTTTCCTCTTGGACCCATCTGTCCAGCATTTAATTTATGATTAAATGGTATAGCATCACCATGACCTGCAGCTGTAACAGTTGGAATATTTAGCAATTCTGCCAATTTAATTACTTCTTTATATTTTGAGTTATACTTAATTCCAGCCCCAACTATTATTGTTGGTTGTTTTGATTTTAATAATAGGCTTGCTGCTATTTTAATTTTTTCCTTGTTCCCTTTAAGATTACTTTCATTTGAAAACGAAGGTTTATTAATATTGATATTATAAGTGTTTTTCTCAGCTAATATATTTCTTGGAAGATTAATGCAAACTGGTCCTCTTCTAGGTTTCATTGATAAATTAAATGCATCTCCAATTATTTTAGGAACAATTTTCGAATTTTTCACAGTCCAAGTCTTTTTTGTAATTGGAGCAAATAAGGATTGTTGATCTAACCCTTGAAAAGCATCTTCCATTTTATCTTTTGTTGAGTAAGAACCTGCAATTGCAACAACAGGAGAGAAGGCAGCTTTTGCTTGTGCTACACCTGTTACTAAATTTGTGGCACCTGGTCCATTCTGGCCTGCAATAATTACACCATGTTTATTAGATGCTCTAGCATAACCATCTGCCATATGTGTTCCAGTTCGCTCATCTCTAACTCCAATAAATTTTATACTTTTTTCATGATACAGAGCATCAAACATTTCCATTGTTGCAGAACCAATTAAACCAAAAACATGTTTAGTTTTTTCTCTCTTAAGAGCTCTAACGGCAGCTTGACCACCGCTTATATTTTTTTTGGATTTGATCACGAAACTTTTTTAACTTCAGTTCCTAAATCATCTTGGAAATGAGGCATAACTTTTTCTGTAAAAAGTTTAATGCTTTTCATACAATCTTTATGTTTTACACCGGGAAAGTTTGACCAAACTTGCAAGTTTTGAAGATTTAACTCAGATTTTAATTCATGAATTTTATCAATTACATACTCTGGTGTTCCAAATAACATATTTCTTTTATGCAAAAATTCATAATCTAATAAATCAAGCTTTCCTTTGGTTTCTGGTAGTTCTTCACCTGGATCCATATGGTTTCCTAGACCACGCCAATGACAAACCCAACGCATATAATTTACCATATGTTCACCAGCTTTTTCTTTAGCCTCTTCCATTGTGTCAGCTACAAACATATCTCTAACAAGAGATACACCCTCACCCAAAGGAATATTTTTTTTGGTCACCTCAGATCTTTTATTTTTATAAGCTTCAAATTTTGCTTTTAAAGCTTTTACTGTTGGTATCCACATTATGATATTTATATTGTTCTCAGCTGCCCACTCGATTGATCTAATTCCATCTACTACTTGATGAATTGGAGGATAAGGTTTTTGAAAAGGTTGTGGAAGAACACTAATCTTTTTCATAGTGTTATCATCAATATTCATAAATTCTTCACTTGGCGGACTCATATCATGCTGCCAAACATAATTTGGAGAAGGATAAGTATAAAACTCACCTTGATGACTAAAAAACTTTTCACTCCATGCTTTTTTTAGCACTTCTAATGTTTCAGCAAACAATCTGAAATTTTTTGCCTGATCTTTAAGATCAGCCTCTTTGTTTAGATTAATTGCTTCTCTTCCATAAATTCCTCTTGCAACACCCACCTCAACTCTTCCTTTTGAAAGCTGATCTAGTGTAGCAATATCTTCTGCTAGTCTTATAGGATTATGAAATGTAATTACATTTGCAGCTTGTCCTATTCTTATATTTTTCGTTCTTGCAGCTGCATCTACTCCCATCATTATTGGGTTTGTGCATGACTCCATTCCTTCGTGATTAAAGTGATGTTCAGTAAACCAAATAGAGTTCCAATTATTTTGATCACAATATTCTGTGATTTCTTTGGTTTCGTCTAATAATTGATGATATGGTTTGTGTGTCCAGTT
Source organism: uncultured Pelagibacteraceae bacterium (assembly GCA_902556065.1). Taxonomy (GTDB): domain Bacteria; phylum Pseudomonadota; class Alphaproteobacteria; order Pelagibacterales; family Pelagibacteraceae; genus Pelagibacter. The sequence continues at coordinate 148,183 of CACDUV010000001.1, read as the reverse complement.
AGTGGTATTGCAAAAATAACCAAATTTCATAAAGCCTCCTTTAAAAGTTAATTTAAAGACGACCGATCCCACTTTCGTAAATCTTTGATTTTAACGACGAGTTATGTATCGCTTTATTGAATAACGATATCACTTTTTTATAGGTGTGGAAATCTAAAAAAGTCTCTTTTTATCTGTCCATGGGCCTTTTTTGGTTTTGGGTAAAAACTTTTTAAGGTCTATGAGGACTTTTTCAGATAACTTTCTATATGTAGTAAGTTTTCCTCCATAAATATTTAAAAGAGGTAATTTTTTCACAATGTGTAAATCAAAAACATAATCCCTAGTAACTTTTGAGGCCTCTTTAAAATCCTCTATTAGAGGCCTTATTCCTGAATAAGTATCCATTATATCTTTTTTGCTAATTTGTTTTTTTAAATAATTATTTACTGATTTAATTAAATATTGAATTTCTTGATTTGATATTCCATTATTTTCTGGGGATTTGACTTCCACTTCAGTTGTTCCAATTAATGAAAAATATTTTTTGTAAGGAATTACAAATATTATTCTTTTATCTGTATTTTGAAAAGTAAATGCAACATCTTCTTTATATAGTTTCTTAGTAATGATGTGACTTCCTTTAACTAATCTAATTTTATTTTTAGATTTTATTTTTATATTTTTATTTAAAGTCTCATTTATCCATGGGCCAGATGCATTGATTAAAACTTTTGATTTTATTTTTTTTCCATTTTGAAGACTTATGACCCACTCATTGTTAATAATTTCTGCCTTTTTAACTTTGTTGTATTCTAAAATTTTAGCTTTGTTTCTTTTTGCATCTCGAGCATTTAGTTTTGTCAATTTTTTATCATCAATTTGAATATCAAAATATTGAAAACCAGTTTTGTATTTTTCTTTTAGAATATTTGGAAATTTTTTATTAAGATCAAATGTTTTTGATTTTGGAATATTGGTTTTTCCTCCTAAATTGTCATACAAAAACAAACCAAATTTAATCAACCAGGCTGGTCTAATTTTATCGGTATGTGGAATGATAAATGGGATTGGTCTTGAGATATGTTTTGCAATTTTGTAAACAATTTCTCTTTCTTTAAGTGACTCTCTTACTAACTTAAATTCATAATTTTCTAAATAACGAAGTCCACCATGAATTAATTTTGTAGACCAAGAAGAAGTTGCACCTCCAATTTCTCCTTTATCTGCCAAACACACCGACAAACCTCTTCCAGAAGCATCTCTTGCAATACCAGCGCCGTTAATACCACCACCAATTATAAATAAATCAAATACTTTAGACATCAAATTATAAATTCTTTATAAAAGTTAATTATAAATTTTCAACGACTTAAAGTATTTTAACGTTGATATTCAATAAATTTTTTTAATGATTGATTTAGAAATTTTTCGTAAATCTGACCTCTGTTAGAATATTTTTTTGAATTAAGGAAAGATCTGTTCATTTTAAAGTCATAAGAGGGTTCAAAGAAGAATGGAATAGAAAGTCTCTTACTTTTATTCCATAGTACCCTGTGATTTGTGGCTTTAAATTTTCCTCTACTTAAAAATTCTAAAGCTCTACCAGTATTTACTACTAAAGCTTTTTTATTTAATGGTACATCATACCATTTTTTCGTTTTTCTATTCTGTACTTGAAGACCACCTTTTTTATCTTGGTAGAGAACTGTAAATATTCCACTATCAACATGTGTTTCACATCCAAGCGCCACACCATCTTGTTTAGAAATTTCTACTGGAGTTGTTTGATTTGGATAAAAATTAAATCTTAAGGTGCTAAGTGTTTTTAACCTTGAAAAAGCCTTGCTTGAAAGATTTGGATTAAGTTTGTTTAATTTAATCACACTTTTAAACAAAGTTTCACTTAAATTATAAATATTTTCAAAATATTTATTCAAGGCTCTTATAGAAGTTTTGTTAAAACATGTATTTAAATCCAAAAATTCAATATATTGGTTTTTAATTTTTGAAGAATATTTCTTAGTGATTTTTAAATCTCCTATATCTAAACCTTCTTTGCCATTCACATCATTTGGAAAATAACCTCTGTAAAGATTTTTATTTTTTTTGTTCCACTTTTTTGGCGATAGTTTTCTTTTTTTCATTTCTGGTAAATTGAAAAACTTATTTCCCACATCACATATATTTTTAATTTCTTTTAAGTTAAGTCCATGTCCTGTCACTTGGAAAAAACCTATATTTACACAAGCTTTTTCAATTTCTTTAATTGTTTTAAAAGCACTTTGAGTTTCAAAATTATTTTTAATTAGTGATGATATATTGATTGTCGGTATATAGTTTTTGGTCATCTTCTTACCGGCGTTTCTGTTGCAATATATTGATCTCTAGCTTTTTCTCTAAAGTAAATATAAATGCCAGCTGCTATAATACACGCAACTCCAAAAAATGTTCTACTTGATGGAATTTCATTAAATAAAAAATATCCAGGTATCATTGACATTATAATTAATGAATATTCAAAAAGAGAAACTACAGAAGGTGAAGCTACAATGTAGGCAGAAAATATACAGAGAAAGGCAATCGAGGCGACGAACCCAAAAAATAAGATAAATTTCCATGTATATTCGATGTTTGAAAACCATTCTCTAAAAATAAACTGTGTAGTCGGATCAAAGTCTGGGTTATTTAATTGTCCATTTCCCATAAACAAATAAATAAGACCACATAAAATTAGAGCTATTAAATAAAAATAAAATAATTGAGTATTTACATCGTCTTTATCAGATGTGTACTTTGTTATTGTCATGGATGCTGCATAAAAAAATGCACATACTACTGGAAGTAAACTTTTGTATTCAAAGTCAGAAAAGTTTGGATCAAGTACAATAAAAACTCCTATGAAACCAAATACAATTGCTGACCATCTTCTTATTCCAATAAATTCTTTCAAAAAAAATTTAGCAAAAATAGACACAAAAAAAGGACAAGAGAAAAATAAGGCATTTGCAGTTGCTAAGGGCATGTAAGTAAGAGAAATAAAGAAAGCTGAAAAAGCTAAAAAGTGAAGAACCACTCTAAAAATTGTTAAAATAGGATAATAAGTTTTTAATGAAACTTTTTGTTTTCTAAATTTTATGTAACTAAAAAGCAAAACAGCAGCAACAAAGTATCTTCCAAAAAAAATCTCATAAAGAGAGGCTTTTTCAAAAATATATTTAATTAAAGAGTCTTGCATCGCAAATAATGTCATTGCAATGATTATTAAAATAATACCCTTAGAATTATTATCTTTTGTCATTTATCTAAGAGGTTTTTCTGTAGCTATAGATTGATTTTGTGCTTTTTCACGAATAAAAATATAAATACCGCTGGATACTATTATTAAAATACCAATTGCTGTATTTAATGAAGGTATCTCTTCAAAAAATAACCATCCTACAAGCGGCGACCAAAATAATATTGAATATTCAAAAGGCGAAACAACAGCTGGAGAAGCAATGCTGTAAGCAGTAAATAAAAAAAGAAAAGCAAGAGTAGCTGTAATTCCAGTTGCAACCATTAATAAAATATTAGCATTAAAATCAACAAACCATTCTCTAAATATAAATTGAGAAGCTGGATGATCTGAATTGTTATATTGACCATCACCAATGACAAAATAAAAAATTATACTAAGTATCATTGCGCCAATATAAAATGTAAACGTTTGCGTGTGCACACTATCTTTGTCAGATGTTTTTTTTATTATTATCATTGATAAGGAATAACAAAACGCACACAAAATAGGCAGCAAACTTAAATAATTAAAATTACTAAAATCAGGATTTAGTGTTACATAAACTCCAATAAATCCCACTACTACAGCAGCCCATCTTCTTATTCCTATTTCTTCTTTTAAAAAAAAATGAGCAAATATTGTAATTAAAAATGGAGTAACAAAAAATAAAGCTGTTGCAGTACCAAGCGGTAATACAGTTAAAGAAACATAAAAAGAACTAAAACCAAAGAAAAAAAGTATTACTCGTAAAAAAGTTAAAAAAGGATATTGGCTTTTAAATACTATTGGTTTTTTTCTAATTATTAAAAATGCTAAGATAAGCACAAAACTTACCACTGTTCTAATTAAGTAAACTTCATAAAGTGAAACAAAATTGTAAATATGTTTCATAATTCCATCCTGTACAGAAAAAACCATCATGGCTATTAATATGTAAACTATTCCTTTAGGATTATTGTTTGGAGTGCTCATTGTCGGTATATATCAAAAAAGAATGTGTTTTTAAATTTATTAAATTTATGCAATATTCTATTCATGATTTCTGAAGAAGATAAAATAATGATGGAAACCCTTTATTGGTGGGGTATACCAACTTTATTTAGATGTAAAAATGATCCAGACCCGAAAAATTGTGACATAGCGTTAGTAGGCGTTCCTCATAGTACTGGGAATGGAACTACCGAAAGAGATCAGCATTTAGGTCCAAGAGCAGTTAGAAATATTTCTGCAATGTTGAGACGATCTCACTTTGATTACAAAATTGATCCTTGGAAAGAAAATAAAATTCACGATTTGGGAGATGTTCCTTTTCCAGAAGCTAATGATAATGAAAAATGTATAGAAAGAATTTCGGCTTTTTACGATCATATAGAACAAGCTGAAAAACCAGTTGTTTCAATTGGTGGAGATCATTCGGTAACTGGAGGAATTGTTCAAAGTTTAGCAAAAAAGAATTCAAAATTAACTAAAGGAAAAAAAATAACATTTCTACATTTTGATGCCCATACAGATTGTTTTGAAAAATTAGATCATTTTCTAGGCGCAAAAAAATCAGCAGCACATTGGGCTTCTTATTTAGTTAAACAAGGAAATGTTGATCCACATACAAGTACTCAGATAGGTATAAGAGGAAATCCAAGAACATTAGATTGGTTACAAGCAAGTTACGATATTGGTTATCAAGTAATTACAATGGATGAATATAGAGAATGGGGTCATGAAAAATGTGTGAAAATGATTTTAGATAGACTAGGTGACAATCCAATTTATGTTACTTTCGATTTAGATTGTTTAGATCCAGCAGTAGCTCCAGGAGTAGCAAATATAGAGCCTGCGTATAAAGGATTTAATATGGATGAAGCACGTAAGCTGATTCAGTGTTTAAAAGGAAAAAATGTAATTGGAGGAGATGTTGCTTGTTTAATGCCAACAAAAGATAGTCCAAATCAAATTACAGCAATGGTTGCAGCTTCTATAATGTTTGAAATTATTTGTTTAATCTCGGTTTATCGTAACAAATAATTTTAATTTAAAATAAATTCGGATGCTCTTTCAGCAATCATTAATGTTGGAGCGTTAAGGTTTCCGCTTGTAATTTCAGGCATTACAGACGCATCAACTACTCTTAGATTTTCAACACCATGAACTTTTAGTTTTTGATCTACAACAGACATATTGTCTACTCCCATTTTTAAAGTACAAGATGGGTGGTAAGCAGTCTCAGCTTTAGATCTAATGTATTCTTCGAATACCTCATTAGTTTGAGCATGTTCTCCTGGTCCAATCTCTTTTCCTGCAAAAGGCTTCAAAGAGTCTTGTCCTAAAATTTTTCTAGCTACATGAATACATTCTATTGTTTGTTTTAAATCATCCCCATGTTCTAGATAATTAAATTGAATTTTTGGATAATCATAAGGGTTTGAGCTGTTTAAAGTTATATGACCTCTACTTTTTGGATGGTTTGGACTTGCATGTAACTGATAACCATGCCTATCTGGATCAACTAATCCATGATCGATTACAAAGGCAGGAAAAAAATGAAATTGAATATTTGGATACTCTCTTTCTGGAGATGATTTACAAAATCCTCCAGCTTCCAAGAAAGAAGTAGAACAAGGACCACTTTTATTCAAAAACCATTGAATTCCAATTCTAACCATATTTAACTTATTAACGTATGAGTATAAGGTGTCTTTAGTTTTGCATTCTTGCTGAACATAAGTTTCCAAGTGATCCTGTAAGTTTTTTCCAACACCATCTAAGTTGTGAACAATACTAATTCCTTTATCTTTTAAGTGTTGGCTTGGACCAATTCCAGAAAGCATTAGTAATTGCGGTGAATTGATTGCTCCTCCACTTAAAATTACTTCTTTATTAGCATAAATCTTTTCGACTTTATTTTTTATTTTTACTTCAATTCCAATTGCTTTTTTTCCATCAAAAATTATTCTTTCAACAAAAGCTTCTGTAAATACTTTAAGGTTTTTTCTTTTTTTAGCAGGATTTAAATAATACTTAGATACACTTGCTCTCTCTCCTTTATGGATAGTAACATCGTACATTCCAAAACCTTCTTGTTCTTTACCATTCATGTCATTATTTATTTTGTAGCCTGCTTCACCAGCTGAATCGACAAATGCTTTGAATAAAGGGTTTTTATTTTTAGATTGGTTTACTGGTAGTATTCCACTGCCACCACGATATTCATTTTCTCCCTCAGACCATGTTTCAATTTTTTTAAAATAGGGAAGAACTTTTTCATAAGACCAATCTTCCAATCCAAATGATGCCCATCTTTGATAATCATTCGGATTACCTCTTACGAATACCATTCCATTATGCGCAGAACATCCACCAATCATTTTTCCTCTTGGACAAAATAATCTTCTGTTATGTAGATGAGGTTCTGGTTCTGAATAATATTTGTAGTTATACTTTGGATCATGCATTGTGTATAAAATCGCAAGTGGCATGTTGACTTTCCAGATATCACTGGGTTTCCCAGCTTCAAATATGGCTACATTGTTTTGATCATTTTCTGTTAATCGATTTGCAAGTACACAGCCTGCACTTCCAGCGCCAATGATTAAATAATCGAAATTCATATAAGTTTTGAACTTAACAACTTTTCATAGTCATGAATAGATTTCATTTTTATGTCAGTTCTTTTAGCGGCTTCATCAAATTTTCGAAGAAGAATTGATGGCTTAAAGTAAGATTTATTTTCAAACTTTTTACTTTCTTTGTCATTTAAAACTCCGCCTTGTAATTTGAGGCTTATTTTTGACGCATCTGATAAAAAATCAAAATATTTTTTGTCTCGAGCTAAATAACGTTTAGCCAAAACATGGTATTTAATTGGCTCAACAATTTTTTGTCCAAAAAATTTTTTTAAATACTGATATCCAATATTTTCATGCTCTCCATTTAATTTATTTTTAACTAATTCTTCAGGATCTTCTAAAAGAAAATGACCATAATCATGAAGTAAACATGCACAAATTAAATCATCATTACATTTAGCTTTTTCAGCAAGCATTGCTGACTGAATCATATGTTCTGACATAGTTACTTTCTCTCCAATGTACAAAGATTTATTATTTATAAAATTTGAAATGATTTTATAAATTATCTTCATTTATTATTGTGGATGATCCCCTTCAACAGCTATACGATCCATTACTCTTTCAAAACCAAGGCCTTTATTTGGATAAAAATCAGCAATAGCATAATGCTGAACACTTCTATTATCCCAAATAGCCACTGCATTTTCGGTCCATTTAAATCTACAAGTAAGATCTAATCTTGCCTGATGTTCAAATAAATAATTTAATATCTCTTTACTTTCTTCTTTGTCCATAGCAACAATTTCTTTTGTGTAAGTCCAATTTACAAAAAGAATTTTTTTACCTGTTTCTGGATGAGTTCTTAAAATTGGATGAGTATTTGAATATTCATCCATATTTCCATTACTTTGCATTGCTTTATATTTATCAAGGAAAAACCCACCTCCTAATGAGGAATGAACTGCTTTTTTATTTTTGATTTTATTTTTTATCTCTTCTTCTAGGGTCTCCCATGCAAGTTCCATGTTTGAGAAAACAGTATCTCCTCCAACTGGTGGAATTTTAATTGATTTTAAAATTACAGCTTTAGTTGGTTTTTCGTTATAGCTAACATCTGAATGCCAACCTTCACCCCATTGTGTTTTTTCTTCAGGCTTTTTTATTATTCTTATTATTTCGGGGAATTCACTTAAACCTCTTACATAAGCATGTGTTTCTAATGGTCCAAATTTTGAAGCTAAAGCAACATGTTGTTCTGAAGTCAAAGGTTGATTTCGAAAAAATATAACTTTGTGTTCTAATAATAGGTTATTTATTCTTTTAAAATTTTCATCTGAAACGTCAGTCAAGTCAATTCCACTTATTTCAGCACCTAATGCTCCTGATAATAATTTTACATCAATCATTTTTTAAGTTTTCCAATAATGGATAAATTATCGGAATTAAATTCATTTTTATTTTCATTTATGAAGTTATCCATAATTTTAATTTTTTCATCTTCAAATTCTGTAACTTTTCTTTTACTAAGATCAATATAAAGAGCTAACATTTCAATAGTTGCTGATAATTTTTTTGATGATTTTTCAATCATTTCCATCTTAAAATGTAATCTCTTTTTATCATGATCAAAGAAGGTTAAAACAATTTCTACTTCATCTCCCTCTTTAACTTCACCATCATATGTAGTGCGAGTTTCAACAACCATGGTACTTCTTTGGGTATCCTTTGCTGATTTTTCACCCATCTTGAACTTTTCTAGAATGATCTCCCAAGTCTGATCAAAAACTAAGACATAGTAAGCCATGTTCATATGATTATTATAATCAGTCCATTCTTTTTTGATTGTTTGGTTTGTTATGTGAAAAGACATTTTTTTATTCCCTCGTCCTTTTTATAATAGTATAAATCTTACTTAAAATGAACAACAAGGTATTCATATCATGTGCTGTTACGGGGTCAGGAGATACCGCAAGCAAGCATCCAGATTTACCAAAAACACCAGAACAAATTGCTAAAGCATCAATTGAAGCTGCAAAAGCAGGAGCTGCTATTGCTCATATACATGTGAGGGAAGAAGACGGAACACCAAGTAGAAGATTAGAGTTATATAAAGAGGTTGTAGATAGAGTTCGTTCAAGTGACACAGATGTAATATTAAATTTAACAACAGGTATGGGGGGAGATCTTGATATTGGACAAGGTAAAAATCCTTTAGATTTTGGTCCTATGACTGATATGGCAAATGTAATGGAAAGAATTGCAAACGCTGAACAATTTCTTCCAGAAATTTGCACTCTAGATGCGGGTACTTTAAATTTTGGTGATAGCTCAGTAATTACAGTTAATACACCAAATGATTTAAGAAAAGCAGCAAAGAAATTAAAAGAGATAAAAGTTAAACCAGAAATAGAAGCTTTTGATTTAGGAAACATGTGGTTTGGTGCGCAATTATATAAAGAAGGGTTATTAAGTGATCCACCAATGTTTCAAATGTGTTTAGGAATTCCATGGGGAGCACCTGCTACAACATTAGCTATGCAAGCCATGAAAGATATAATGCCAAAAGAAGGGATTTGGTCAGGTTTTGCAATTTCAAAAAATGAAATGCCATTTGTTGCTCAAACCGTTTTGATGGGAGGGAACCCAAGAGTTGGATTAGAGGATAATTTATATTTATCTAAAGGTAAATTAGCTACTAACGCTCAATTGGTAGAAAAAGCTGTAAGAATTATAGATGAACTTGGCTATGCCCCAATGACACCATCAGAAACTAGAGAAAAGTTAAAACTTGTTAAACACAAGTAATGTCTCAAATTAAAAAAATAGCAGTTATTGGAACTGGAGTAATTGGTACAGGCTGGATCATCAGATGTTTGGCTCATAATAAAATTGTTCATGCTTATGACAAAGATATTAAATTAAAAAAAAATTTAATTACTGAGATTAAAAGAACTTGGCCCTATGTAAAAAAACTTTTCAATAAAAAAACAATTAATTTTAAAAATTTTAAATATTTTACTTCTATTGATGAAGCTTTAAGGGATGCAGATTTTATTCAAGAATGTGCAACTGAAAATTATACTTTAAAAACTAAGTTGATGAGCACTATTGGAAAATATTCTAAACCTAGTGCAATTATTTCATCAAGTTCATCAGGATTGCTACCAACAAGAATTTATTCTAAATGTAAAAATCCAGAGAGGGGAATAATTGGACATCCATTTAATCCTGTTTATTTATTGCCTGCCGTAGAAATTGTTCCAGGTAAGAAAACTTCAAAAAAAAATTTAAATTTGGCTAAAAAATTTTATAAATCAATTTCTATGAATCCAATAATGGTTAAACATGAGTTGCCAGGTTATTTATCGGATAGATTGCAGGAAGCTTTGTGGAGAGAAGGGCTACACATAATTAACGAAGGTCACGCAACTACAGAGGATTTAGATAGAGCAATTGAAGATGGACCAGGTTTAAGATGGTCATTAATGGGAACCTTTCTAACTTTTCATTTAGCTGGAGGAAAAGCTGGTATGAGACACATGTTAGAACAATTTGGACCAGCTTTAAAACTTCCATGGACAAAACTTAAGGCTCCAAAATTATCAAACAAGTTAATTGATAGATTAGTTAAAGGAACGAAAAAACAATCTAAAGGAAAATCAGTTACCAAAATCTCAAATATTAGAGATGAATATTTAGTTGAGCTTCAAAAGCTTAGAAAAAAATACGAAAAAAAATTAAGATAAACTAATCATTTCTTTCTGTGTGACCATCAACAGAAATTACTTGTCCAGAAACTTTGGTTGAGTCATCAGAAATTAGAAAAGAACACATTTTTCCAATATCCTCCTCCAAAATCCATTGTTTCATTGAGCTCATTGAAACAAAATCTTTTTCAATTACTTTTGTTGAAACTTTAGTAAATTTTGCTTTATCTTTTATAACTCTTTTCATTCTGTCTCCCTTAATTGTTCCGGGACACACTGCGTTCACTCTAATGTTAAATTTGCCAAGCTCCATAGCTAAGGTTTTTGTAACTCCAATTATTGCCCATTTACTTGCAGCATAAGGAGACCTAAGAGGAAAACCAAGAATTCCAGCTGTTGATGAAATATTGATTATTGAACCATTTTTAGATTTTTTAAGTAATGGAATAGCTTTTTTTGTGAAATAGAAGTGGCTATTTACATCTACATGTAAGGTATTTTCCCAATCTTCAGATTTTAATTTTTCAAGAGATCCAGTTGGTCCGGCAATTCCAACATTATTTATTAAAGCATCGATTTTTTTTGTTTTTTTATTTATATTTTTAAATAAATCTGAAACTTGATTTTCATCTGAGGCATCACATGCGTATGCAAACAATCTTTTGTTTTTTAAAGGATGTTTATTGAGTTTGTTTAAAGATTTAGTGTCAATATCACAAAGATAAACATATGCTCCGCGTGCAAGACATAATTTGGCTGTAGCTAAACCTATTCCAGATGCTCCTGCAGAAATTATTATTTTTTTATTCTTTAATGATTGGTTAACCATTAATTATGATTTTGTTAAAGATGACTGTAATTCTTTATTAGATATATAGCCTTTAACATTTCCACTTTTATCAACTACCTCACAGTTTGAATTTGAACAAACTATTTGTGGCAGGAATTCCTCAATAAACTGATCTTCATTTACTTTTATTAAACTGGACTTATCAATATCATTAGCATTATTAATATCTTTCATAATAACTTTGGCTTTAATAACTTTTGCTCTATTTACATCTTTTACAAAAGCTTTTACATAATCATCTGCTGGGTTCATAATGATATCCACGGGAGTTCCAACTTGAACTAATTTTCCAGCATTTAGTATTCCAATATGATCACCAAGTCTAAGAGACTCATCTAAGTCGTGAGTAATAAATACAATAGTTTTTTTTAATTCTGATTGAAGATCAAGTAACTGTTTTTGCATATCACTTCTAATCAGTGGATCTAACGCACTGAAAGCTTCATCCATAAGCATAATATCGCTGTCTGTAGCAAGAGCTCTAGCTAAACCGACACGTTGTTGCATTCCACCTGATAATTGATTTGGAAATTGATTTTCAAATCCATTTAATCCGACAGCATCAATTTTTTCCATCGCAACTCTGTATCTCTCATCCTCAGGTTTACCTTGCATTTCCAAACCATAACCAACGTTTTGTATAACTGTTTTGTGAGGGAATAATCCAAATCTTTGAAACACCATACTCATTTTGTGTCTTCTAAATTCAATCAGTTGATCTTTATTAAATGACATAACATTTGTACCTTCAACCAAGATCTCACCGTCTGTTGGATCAATTAATCTATTTAAATGCCTAATTAGAGTTGATTTTCCAGATCCTGACAAACCCATACAAACAAAAGTTTCACCTTCTTCTATTTTTAATGAAACATCATCAAGACCAACTGTATGACCAGTTTGTTCTAAAACCTCTTCTTTGTTCGCCCCACCTTTTACCATAGGCATTACAGATTGAGGATTGTTACCGAAGATTTTATAAACATTGTTAATCTCAATTTTAGACATTATTTACCTTTCTTTGTATTTGGAGCTGTTCTCTCTTGCAGAGTTTCTCCGTAAGACTGAGTTATCCTATCAAGAACTATTGCCAATAGCACAATTGCGATCCCTGCTTCAGCAGCTCTTCCCACATTTAATTGTTGAAGTCCAAGTAAAACTTCATCCCCCAAACCTCTAGTTCCTATCATCGATGCAATAACTACCATAGCTAATGCCATCATTGTACACTGATTAATACCTTGCATTATATTAGGTAAAGCTAATGGCATTTGCACCCCCCATAGCTTTTGTTTTTTACTTGCACCAAATGCATCTGCGGCTTCAATAACCTCAGTATCAACAAGCCTTATACCTAAATCTGTAAGTCTTACTAAAGGAGGAACCGCATAAATAAATGTAGCTATAATCGCTGGAACTGCTCCTAAACCAAATAACATAATACCTGGAATTAAGTAACAGAAACTAGGAATAGTTTGCATTAAATCTAAAACTGGTAAAATTACATTTCTTGTTCTTACGCTTCTTGCCATCGCTATTCCCAATGGAATGCCCGCAACAACACAAAGAAATATTCCAATTAACATTATAGCAGTTGTTTCAATTGCTTTTTGCCAAAATATTGGGTGAAGAAACCCTATAAAAAAAGTACAAAACCCTACAAATACTGTCGTTCCAACTTTTCTTCCACTTGCAAAATAAGTTAGAACTACTACACCAAGTATAACCAATGGCCATGGAGCTTGAATTAAAAAGTTTTTTACAAGCATTAACATATAAAGAAGAACATTATTAATAGCTTCAAATATGTACCCATATTTTTCATTAAGTGTTTTGAAACCAACATTGATCCAATTCATTAATGGTAAATCTAGCCACTTTGGCCATTTACCCCCTAACCATGAAAAATCATTTAATAATTCTCCAATATTGTCAGGTTTTCTTTTTGATTGAGAATAACTAGTTATTAATAACCATACAAAGATAACGAGCAAACCAATATTAAAAAATATTTTTTTATTTTTCTTTAATGCTTCCATAATTTAAATCTAATTAAAGAAAGAGCCCCGAAGGGCTCTTTCATAATTATTTATGATATTGGATTATAGAGCGGCGCTAACTTTTTTAGCAACGTCTGCTGGCACCCAATCTTTCCACATGCTTTCATTTTTTAAGAAGTGCATCGCAGTAAGTTCCATATCACCATCTGACTCATCTTCGTAAAAAGCTAACATTTTGTTAACTGTAGCTGTTGGAATAGTATATTTCTTTAAGAAATCAGTTTCTTTAGGATTAGCTTTCGCCCAATCAGTTAAAACAGATTTTGTCAAAGCCATATCTCTATATTCACATGCACAGCTTTTTTTGTAAGCATCTGGTCCGTTTGCTTTAATATCTTCAACAACTGCAGACATAGAATTCCAACAATCAGAATCAAATTTTGGCTCTGTAAGTCTAACTAGGTCAACTTTACCCATTAAACCAGTTGGCGCCCAGTAATATGTAAAGATTGGTTTTTTCTTGGCAAAAGCTCCTGCTATAGCAGCATCTAATGCTCCACCTGAACCTGGATCAAAGTTAGTATAGTATTCATCTAAACCATACTCTATTTGTTTAACCAAGTTTACAGTATAACAAGTCCAACCAGATATACAGCTAGTCATACGTCCTTTTGAAGGATCTTCTGGGTCTTTAAATAAAGCTGCAATTTTTGGATCTTTCATATCATCAACTGATTTCAAATTGTATTTATCAGCTGTTGTTTTATCTACATAGAAAGCTTGTTGTGAGTCAGGAGTGTTGACTCCAATATTAATAATAGTGCCAGCCTTTTCATGTGGCTCGTAATTAGCAATAATGTTGTCATACCAAACTTCAGTAATAACATCTAATTGACCGTCGTAATGAGCAGCCATTATTGGGGTAGTACTTCCTTTAGTTACAGAAACTTCACACCCGTATCCTTTTTCAAGAATAAAAGTAGTAATTGCCGTATGAATGTTAGCACTACTCCAGTCAAAGTCTCCCAATCTTGCTTTACATTCGCCAGCATTTGCACTTGTCGCAAGCAAAGATGACAGAAGGAAAATTGAGATTGTTAATTTCTTTAAAAACTTCATTAATTATCTCCTTAAGGTTAAGTTTTAATTCTGAGAGTTAATAATGAATGTAGATAAAAAACAAGCTTTGAATTATAAATACAACTATTAATTGAGTTGATTTGATTACTCTTTTATATAAAAATTAAGTGTGAGCTCAATTTCTAAACTAGAAAAAAATTCAACATATTTAAAAGTTATTTGGAATGATGGTGAGGAAAGCAAGTTTAATTATCTTTGGCTTAGAGATAATTGTCCAACTGCTCATGATAAAGACTCAAGACACAGAATGTTTAATATTTTGGAAGTCTCGCAAAACATTAATCCAGCAAAATATTGCATAAGTTCAGATGGAAAATTAGAAATTGAATGGAGTGAAGGAGATCACACAAGTTATTATGATCCTAATTGGCTTAGAGAAAATTGTTATACCATAAAAAATAAACAAAAATATGTTTCTCCATACAAGTTATGGGATAGTTCATTACAAAAAAATTTAAAATCAATTCAAATTGATCACGATGAAATTATTAATTCAGATGAAGGATTGGTTAAGTGGTTAGAACTTTTACATTATACTGGTATAGCTATAGTCAAAAATGCACCGATAGAAAAAAATTCTGCGTTAAAAGTTTTAAATCGTATTAGTCATACACGAGAGACATTTTTTAATACCCCCTTTGAAGTAATTAATATTCCAAAACCAAATAACTCCGCATACACAGCGCACGCTTTAAGAAATCATATGGATTTGCCTTGGTTTGAAAACCCACCTGGTTATCAATTTTTACATTGTTTAATAAATTCAGCGAAGGGTGGTGACTCCTCAGCTGTAGATGCATTTGCTGTGGCAGATTATTTAAAAAATAACGAGAAAGATACTTTTGATATATTGGTAAATACTCCGCTTAAATTTAGAGATAAAGACTACACCCAAGAAGCAGTCCGAAGTGTTTATGGAACAGCAATATCACTGACTAAAGATGGAGATTACAATGATATTCGTTATAGTATTGCAACACTGGATGCTCTTGATTGTCATCCAGATATAATGGACTCAGTCTATAAAGCTCATCACCGTTTCGGAAATTTATTACATGATGATAAATTTCAAATTAATTTTAGATTAGAGCCAGGTGATATTTTTTCTTTCAATAATAGAAGATTGCTTCATGGAAGAACTGAGTTTGATCCAAATTCTGGGCACAGACATCTCCAAGGATATTATATGGACAGAGACGAGATAATTGGAAGGTTAAAATACCTAAAAAGTTATTAACAGATTCAACTCAGTATAGAAAATTTATAAATTTTAATATTTAAGTAATTAAAATTTAACGTTATCTTAACAATTATATTTTACTTAATTGTAAATACATAAATTATAAAGAGAGGGAAAAAATGAAAAAAATACTTAGTATTTTAACAATTCTATTTACATTCTCTTTTACATCACACAGCTACTCAAAGACAGAAATTCATTGGTGGTATGGAAACAGTGGTTTTCTTGGTGATGTAATTATTGAAATTGCAAATAGATTTAATGCTTCACAAGATCAATATACAGTAATTCCTACAGGTAAAGGAAGTTACGAAGATAACATGGCGGCAACTATTGCTGCATTTAGAGCAGGAGACCAACCACATTATTCACAGGTTTACGATGCTGGTGCTGCGATAATGGTAGCGCAAGTTAAAAATGGTGTTGTCATTGGTTTTGAAGAAATGGCAGAGAAATATGGAATTAAAGTCGATGCAGACAATTATATTCCAGGAATTAAAAATTTCTATGCTGACTCTGATGGAAAAATGATTGGTGTTCCTTTTAATAGCTCAACTTGTTTAATGTATGCAAACATGGACATTTTGAAAAAAGTAGGAATTGAATCAGTTCCAAAAACTTATGAAGAGTTTGAGGCTATGGCTCCAAAAATTAAAGCTGCTGGATACATTCCTTTAGTTCAAAGTCACTTTCCTTGGATCTGGACAGAAAATTTCTTTTCAAGGCATAATCTGCTTATGACAGATGGAAACAATGGTTACGATGCTGTTCCAACAAAAACTTTATTTGCTGAAACAGATGCATTTGTTATGCATTGGAAAAAAGTTAAGGAATGGTATGAAAAAGGCTTTTATGGTTATAAAGGAAGAGCATGGGGAGATAACCAAGCTCCATTTATAGCTGGTGAAGCTGCGTTTTGGTTTGGTTCAGCTGCATCGTTCGGTGGAATGAAAGGTGTTGTTCCTAACTTTACAGTAAACCATATTCCTTATTGGGATTCTGTAACAGGTGGTAAAGAGTATCCAACATTTATTGGTGGTGCTGCTAACTGGATATTAAATGGTCATACGGAAGAAGAGTACAAAGGACTTGCTAAATTTATAGAATTTATGGGTTCTCCAGAAATGGATCTTTATTATCATAATATGACTGGTTACTCTGCAGTAACTAAAGGTGGTATAGAGTTAGCTGAAACTATAAACTTCTATAGAGCTTCTCCATATCATAAAGCAGTTGGTGAACAATTAAGCTTAGAAGGTTCGACTATTCCTGGTGGATATAGAGCTGGTAACTGGCCACAAATTCGTGAAGTAATTTACGAAAATGTTGAGCCTATGTTAAACGGTAAAATATCTATCGAAAAAGGATTGAAGAACATGGATAAAGGTGCAGCTAAATTGTTAAAACAATTTGCTAAAACTTTATAAACAATAATCTAATTAAGGAGGGTAAGTTATTACCCTCCTTATTTTTATTTTACCTATATGAAAAAAGTCCAATTTAAATCTAGTTATTCTCAATATTTATTTTTGGCTCCACAGTTAGGAATTTTATTAATTTTTTTATATTGGCCAATCATACAAACGTTTAGAGATGCATTTACAATGCAGGATGCATTTGGATTTGGAACTCAGTTTGTATGGTTTGATAATTTTTTATTCATCTTTGATGATCCTGCTTATTGGATAGCATTTAAGTTTACTATTATTTATAGCTTTGTGATAACCCTAATCACAGCTTCTATTGGCTTGTTGCTCGCAGTTCAGGCAAATAATGTTATACATGGTAAAAGTGCATACAAAACATTATTAATTTGGCCGTATGCAATTGCTCCTGCAGTTGTTGGTGTAATGGCAAATTATTTTTTTAGTGAAAGATTTGGACTACTTTACCATTTGTTTAATAATCTATGGGGATTTAATTGGTACGAAAGTGTCTTTGACTCATATATTTATTTAATTATTGCTGGTTCCTGGAAGCAAATTAGTGCAAATTTCATTTTCTTTTTGGCGGGTCTACAAGCCATACAAAGATCTGTGATTGAAGCATCTATGATAGATTGCAAAAACAGTGTTAGAAGATTTTGGACAATTACGTTTCCTCTATTAATGCCAACAACATTCTTTTTAATTATTATTAATATTACTTATGCATTTTTTGATACGTTCGGTATTATTGATACTACAACAATAGGTGCCCCATCAGGTGAAACAAGAACTCTAGTTTACAAAGCCTACATGGATGGCTTCAGAGGATTAGATTTAGGAAGTGCAGGCGCTCAATCAATAATGATGATGTTCATAGTATTATTTATTACAATTTTTCAATTTAGATACATAGAAGGGAGAATACATTATAATTAATGACTAGATTAATTACATCAGGATTTTCTCATTTTATTTTATTCATAGGAATATTAATTATGATTGTTCCTGTATGGATGATTTTTGCTAGCTCAACTCATACAGGTTTAACGATTAATACTCATGGTCTTCAAATGTTTTTAGGAGACAGCTTTTATGAAAATTATATGAGAGTTTTGTTATACAAGGGTGGTTTTTTCAAAGAGATAACCGCTTTAAAAATGTTTTTAAACAGTTTCATAATGGCAACCGGAGTTGCAATATTATCTGTTATTACATCTTTAATGGCTGCTTATGCTTTAGTTTATTATAGAACAAAATATGCAACATTATTGTTCTGGATAATATTTGTTACAATCTTAGTTCCATTAGAGTTAAGAATTTTTCCTACTTATTCAGTAATGGCTGAATTAAATCTTGTAAATTCTTATTTTGGATTAATTGTGCCTATTTCGGCTTCAGCGATAGCAACATTGTTTTTTAGACAATTTTACAAAACTGTTCCTGATGAGTTACTTGAATCAGCAAAGCTTGATGGAGCAAATACTTGGAGATTTTTTATTGATTTTTTAGTTCCATTATCAAAAACAATGATTGTAGCAATGTTAATATTTATGTTTGTGTTTGGTTACAATCAGTATCTATGGCCCTTGTTAGTAACAAGCTCAGAGCAATACTGGACTGTGGTTATGGGATTAAAAATGATGTCAGGTTCAATCGTTCATCGTTTTGCGTTTGTTATGATGTCTATGGTTCCACCAATCTTAATTATAATTGTTTTACAGAAACATTTTATTAAAGGAGTTTTTCAAGATAAATGAAAATAAAACCACTTCAAATTGTAGCTCATATTATTTTAATAATAGGAGTTTTGTTAATGGTTCTTCCAATTTGGATTTCTTTTGCAAGTTCCACACATGAAAATGTATCTATACTTACAGAAGGTATGAGATTTACTTTGGGTGATCAATTTTCAAGAAACTATAATGAAGTATTAAATGAAAAAGGTGGTTGGTCTGAGGAAGTAACTGCTGCAAAAATGTTTATTAACAGTTTTATAATGGCTTTAGGAATTGCTACACTTAAAGTAGCTATTTCAGCAATGTCTGCATACGCTTTAGTTTATTATAGATTTAAATTAGCAGTACCAATTTTTTGGTTGATCTTCATTACTCTACTAGTTCCTTTGGAGGTGAGAATATTTCCAAGCTATAAAATAGTATCTGATTTAGGTTTGACCAACTCGTATACAGGCCTTATTCTTCCATTAGTAGCCTCAGCAACGGCAACTTTTTTCTTCAGACAATTCTACAAAACAATTCCAGATGAACTATTGGAGTCTGCAAAATTAGATGGAGCAAATGCTTGGAGTTTTTTCATTGATTTCTTAATCCCACTATCAAAAACTATGATAGCTGCAATGTTTATATTCATGTTTGTTTATGGATATAGCCAATATTTATGGCCATTGATTATGACTACTGCCGAAGAATATTGGACTGTTGTAATGGGTATGAAAATTATTTACACAGAGAGTTATGAAGGAGTTGCACTACCAAGAACTGCAGAAAGATTTGCGTATATTATTTTGTCTATGATCCCTCCAGTATTAGTGGTGGTATTTTTACAAAAATGGTTCATAAAAGGATTAATTCAAACGGAGAAATAAATGAGTTTTTTAGATTTAAAAAATGTAACTAAGATTTACCCTAATGGCACAAAAGCAGTACACGAAACTTCATTAAGTGTTGATGAAGGAGAGTTCATGGTTTTTGTAGGACCTAGTGGATGTGGAAAATCAACGTTGTTAAGAATGGTTGCAGGTTTAGAGGAAATAACCGAAGGTGATATTAATCTTGATGGACAATTAATAAATGAAGTTGATCCATCTGAGAGAGATGTAGCAATGGTATTTCAGAACTATGCATTGTATCCACATATGAATGTTTATAACAATCTAGCTTATGGTTTGAAAAACAGAGGAATTGACAAAGAAACAATCGAGCAAAAAGTTAATGATGCAGCTAAACTTTTACAAATTTCAGATTTTTTACAAAGAAAACCATCAATGTTATCTGGTGGTCAAAGACAAAGAGTTGCTATGGGTAGAGCGATTGTTAGAAACCCTAAAATATTCTTATTTGATGAGCCTCTTTCAAACTTGGACGCAAAACTAAGAATCCAGATGAGACTTGAAATCAAAAAACTTCAGCAGAAAGTTGGAGTAACAAGTATATTTGTTACACACGATCAAGTTGAGGCCATGACCCTTGCGGATAGATTGGCTGTTATAAATAATGGAATTATTGAACAGCTTGGAACTCCTATTGAAATTTATAATAATCCGGAATCTTTATTTGTTGCTGGTTTTATCGGTTCTCCACAAATGAATTTTTTAGATGCTAATTTAAATAACAAAACGCTGTCAGCTGAAAATTTTGAAATAAAAAATATAGATAGCGATTATAATGGTGAGGTTACTTTAGGAATAAGACCAGAGCATTTAATAGAGTCTGAAAATGGTTTGATAAATTTAAAAGTAGAATTAGTTGAACAGCTAGGTTCAGATAATCTTGTTTATGGACAAATAAAAAATATAAAAGATTTTTGTTATAGATCTCCAGGAAACCAAACAATCAAAAAAGGCAACACTCTAAGTTTGAATATTGAAGAAAATAAATATTATATCTTTGATAAAAGCACCGGCAAAAGAGTAAACTAAATTTGATTTTAGCAAAACCAAATCATATAAAAATTTATGGTCACCGAGGAGCAAGAGGCGATCTACCAGAAAATACACTAGATAGTTTTAAATATTTATTTGATAATAATATTAATGCCTACGAAACAGATATTTTAATTTCAAAAGATTTTGTACCAGTTATTGCTCATGATTTTAGATTAGATCCAAGCAGAACAAAAGATAATGAAGGAAATTGGATAGAGGATGAAAATATAAAAATATTTGATTTAACTTATAAAGAACTTTTAAAATTTGACGTAGGTTCAGTAAATAAATTATCTAGATATGGTAGAAGATTTATTAATCAAAAAAAATTAGAAAATCAAAAAATACCAAAACTTTCTGAATTACTAGAAATGTCTAAAAAAAATAAATCTGAAAATTTATTAATTAATTTAGAAATTAAATCTACACCAGACGAAGAAAATTTAACACCGGAACCAGAAGATACAGTAAAATTAGTTATGAAGGATATAAATGGATCACATTTAAAAGATAAAATAATCGTTTCATCATTTGATTGGAGAACTTTAACAGTAATCAAAAATAACTATCCAGAAATTCCAAGAGCTTACTTAACTCAACATTTGACAGGAATTAACATTAATCAAACTATCTACAACAGATCTCCTTGGTTGAGCTTTTTGCCATATTATGAAGACCATGAATTACCAGGAATTATAAAGTCACAAGGTGGAAAAGCTTGGCATCCTTACCGTAAAGACATTACAAAAAAACTTGTTGATATTTCACATCAAGAGGATTTGCCAGTGAATGTATGGACGGTAAATAAAGAGTACGACATGTTAAAAATGATTGAATATGGTGTAGACGGCATCATGACAGATTATCCACTAAGGTTGAAAGAACTTTGTGATAAAGAAAATATAAACTGGTTTTAGTTTATTTTAATGGACTTAAATATAGTTAATAATGAGGAAAAGTTTTTATCAGGTAAACTTCAAGGATATAGTTTAAAGGGTGCTGAAAATAAATTTGATGACAAAGGAAATCCTTTATTATTTCCAGGTTGTACAATAATTTGCAATATTCCTCTAAATACTGATTTATCTGATGAAATTATTAATTATCAAAAAAAAATAGAAAATTTTAATCCTAAAAAAACTTATTTCTATTTACCTCCTTCCAGCTTTCATATGACATTATTTGATTGTTGTAATTTAAATACAAAAAACACTAAATATTGGCCATCAAATATAGATCCTAATATGGATTACAAAAATATAGCTATTGAGTTAAATAAAAGAATTAAGGACTATATTTTTCCTAAAGAATTAAACTTAAAATTAAAAATGTTTTTTGGTGGTTACAGTATTATTTTAGAACCATTTTCTGAAAAGGACGAAAAAATATTAAGAAATTGTAGAGATGAACTAAGCAGTTTGTTAAAAATTAAATTTGAAAATCATCAAAGATACACTTTCCATATTACTTTAGCGTATATATTAAGAGAACTTAATCAAACTGAAATAAAAAATTTAATTGAATTTAATAAAAAATTATTTTTTGATTTCAGCAAAAGTTTTTCAAAACTAACTCTTGAAAGACCTGAAATGTGTACTTTTGAAGATATGCTAGAATTTAAAAGTATTAATTCTTCCAACCTGTAACAGTTTTTACTTCAAGATATTCTGTGAGGCCCCATACTCCACCTTCTCTTCCATTTCCGGATTGCCTATATCCCCCAAACGGAGTGCCGGCGTCAGCTGCATTACCATTTATGTAAACGCAACCTGATCTTAATTTTTTTGAAACTCTATGAGCTTTTTCTCTATCATCAGTTTGTAAATAATTTCCTAAACCATATGAAGTGTCATTAACAATGTTTACTGCTTCATCTTCAGTTTCAAATGGAATAATAGATAGAACTGGACCAAAAATTTCTTCTTTTGCTATTCTCATCTCATTTGTAACATTTGTGAAAATTGTGGGTTTAATAAAATAGCCTTTGTTTAATCCATTAGGTAGCTCAGGACCTCCTGCAGCTAACGTTGCTCCTTCCTTAATTCCACTTTCAATTAAATTTATAATTTTATCATACTGAGTTTTTGAAATTACAGGTCCAATGTGATCTCCTTTTTTAGAGGCTTGATCAACTCCTATTTTGTTTGCTTCATCAACTGCTTCATCTACAGCTCTTTGGTAAATAGATTTTTCAACAAGCATTCTTGTAGGTGCATCACAGGATTGACCTGAATTACTCATTACATTTCTGATACCATCTCGAACTGCGTTTTTATAACTGTCTGCAAAAACTATATTTCCGCCTTTGCCTCCAAGTTCTAAACAAACTCTTTTAATTGTTTCAGCTGCATTTTTTGAAATTAATCTCCCAGCTCTTGTTGAACCTGTAAAAGAAACCATATCAATATCAGGATGACTTGAAATTTGAGTTCCAACGCCCACACCATCTCCATTCACTAAATTAAAAACCCCTTTAGGGAATCCAACTTCATCAATCATTTCTGCAAATAACATTGCTGATATTGGTGCTATTTCAGATGGTTTTAAAATCATTGTACATCCTGTTGCAAATGCAGGAACTACCTTTAAAGCTATTTGATTTATAGGCCAGTTCCACGGAGTTATTAATCCACAAACACCAATTGGCTCATAATAAATATGGTTGTTTGATTTTTCATCAAAATGTTCATCAAATTCAAATTCTTTAAGTCTAATTATAAAATCTTCCAAGTGAGCTTGTCCAGATGCAGTTTGCACATCTGTAGCCCAATCCATTGGTGCTCCCATTTCTAATGAGATAGCTTCAGCCATTTCACCAAACCTTCTTTTGTAAATAGCTAATAATTTTTCAAGTAAATCTAATCTTTCTTCTTTGCTTGTTTCTTTAAAGCTCTCAAATGCAGTTTTTGCAGCTTTTACGGCATTATCAGTATCATCCTTTGAACCTAACGAAATAATTGCACAAGGATCTTCATTACATGGGTTAATTACTTCGAAGTCGTTTTTTTTAACTGGATCAACCCATTCACCATTTATATAAAATTTTCTTTTATCTAACATTTAATAATCTTAGCATATTTATTAAATTTCATAGCCTTTTTCTTCTGGCTCATTATCCACAAGCTCATCAGGAAAACCTTCAGCTCTAAAATTAATATTATTTAAATCCTCCATTCTTTTTACAATCATGGAAGACCATGCTCTTGAACCATATTTTTTTTGTCCATCTTTAAATATCTCAACTATCTTTGGAGAAATCTCTAAAGGAGCATTTAATTTCTTAGCCAGATTATCAAATAAACCAGTATCTTTTAAAACAAGATCCATTGTGAAATTGATATTATAAGAGCCATTTAAAATAACCTGACTTTCTGTTTCATGTACAAAAGAATTTCCAGATGAAACTGCTATACCTTTAAATGCTTTAGTTAGATCTAAATTTGATTTTTTCGCAACAGTCCATGCTTCACCTAAAGCTACTAAATGAACTGATGCAAGATAATTTGTTATGACTTTAAGAACTGATGCACTACCTAATTCACCAGTATGTAAAACTTTTCTACCCATTACAGTTAATGCAGGCAATATTTTTTCAAAAGCTTTTCTTTCTCCACCTACAAATATAGCAATATTACCTGTAGCAGCTCTATGACAACCACCACTTACAGGACCATCTAGTGGGATACCTTTTTTTGATATTACTTTATTCCCAAGTCTTTTAACTTCATTTTCATCTGTTGTACTCATTTCTAACCAAATTTTATTTTCTGACAAACCATTTAGAACTCCATCTTCATTTTCCATAACTTCTGCAGAAACTTCAGGCGAAGGAAGAGAAGTAATTATTAGATCTGATTTTTCTGCTAATTCTTTAGGTGATTTTGCAATTTTAGCACCTAGCTTTTTAAATTCATTTGTTAAACTTTCATCTATTTCTCTAACAGTAACATCAAAATTATTTCTTATTAAGCTTCCAGCTAGTTTACCACCCACATTTCCTAAACCAATAAAACCTATTTTCATTTTATTTCCTCTTCTTTTTTATTTTTTGTAAATACAATTAAAATTACACCTACTATTATTATTGCACCTCCTATAAATAATTCTTGTGTTGGTTTTTCACCTAAAAGAAAAATTGCAGCCAATAATCCTGTTGGGGGTATACCCATCGTAACGATAGGAAGCACTTTATAAAGCGGATTGTTTTTTAAAACATAATAGAAACAACCATAAGTAATTGGTTGCATGATGAAACCAATATAAATTGCAATGATCCAGTGATCAATTTTTGCATTTGTTAAATAATTAATTGTATTTCCATCAATTATTGCAGAAAGCATTATTAAAATTGGTCCAGAGAATAATGCTAACCATGCAACTAAAGCTAAAGGATTTATTTCTTTACTTAAAGGTTTAACCATAACTTGTCCAAGAGCCCATATAGCAGATCCTAAAATTGTAAGACCAATTCCAATAAATTTTCCATCCAAGTTAGGAGATCCAGTTAAAATATAAACACCAACAAAAGCGATCGCTATACCAATCAATGCTCTAATAGTTGGTTTTTCTTTAAGCATGAAGTAAGCAAAAATAACTCCAAACGGAACTTCCATCTGAACCAAAAGAACTGCAGAAGATGCATCAATTAAATCTAAACCAGTATATGTAATACTATATTGCAACGAATTAGCCACTAATGACGCAACAAATATTCTTTTCAAATATCCTTTTGGAATTGGAAACCACCAAATTAATAATGATGCAGCAAATGTAAATCTGATACCCATTAAAAGAACAGGAGGAAAAGATTCAAATGCTGGTTTAGCAATTACAAAACCGAACCCTAAAAAAATAGGCACAAGGGATGCTACGAAAGTATCTTTTATATTCATGCCTATTTTAATATTAATGATTATTAAAGAACTTATGATATATTCACTTTTTAATTTATGAATTCAACAAAAATAGATCCTAAGTTTATCGGCCAAGCTAACCCTAGAGTTGGTTTAATTGCTCTTGCTAGTGATTTTATGATTGAAAAAGATTTTATAAATGTGATTAAAAATAAGAAAATCGATTTCTTCGTTAATCGTATTGAGTGTTACAACCCTCTCACGAAAGAAAACTTGATTAAAATGTCTAATAAAATCACTGACGTTACAAAAGATATTTTACCTGATCAAGACTTGGATTGTGTAGTTTATGGATGCACATCAGGAACTATTGCTGCTGGTCATGACTCAATTGAAGAAAAAGTTAAAGTTGCTAAACCAATGGCAGATGTATCAACACCAAGCACTGCTGCTATTAAAGCATTAAAAAAATTAAATATTAAGAAAGTTTCAATATTTACCCCTTATAGCAAAAAATTAAATGACGATGTTTTAGATTATTTTAAAAGTGAAGGTTTTGAAGTTACATCAAATTCTTATTTTGATATTCAAGATGATTATGACATTGGAAAAGTTGATCAAGATTATTTGTATGAAGTATTATCAAAAATAGATTTGAATGGAGCTGATGCTTTATTTGTTTCATGCACAGCTTTACCAGTTCTAGAAATTATTGATAAATTAGAAAAAAAATTAAATACGACAGTTTTATCTAGCAATCAGGCGTTAATTTGGGATACCCTTGTAAAAATAAAAAAAAATAATTCAGTTGAAGGGTTTGGAAAATTATTCCAAGTAAATTAATGTCATTTAGTAAAGAAGAATATAGACAAAGGTTAAAAAAAGTTCAGAAAATGATGCAGGAAAAAGGCATCGAACTTTTAATTTCACATGATACAAATAATATGAATTATTTAACAGGCTATGATGCGTGGTCTTTCTATTATGCTCAATGTGCTATTGTTCATGTAAATGCTGATGAGCCTTTATGTTTTGTAAGAGCACAGGATGCTGGAGGCGCGTATATAACAACTTACTTAAAAAACGAAAATATTATTGTTTACGATGAAAATTACATTCATACATGGCCAAAACATCCTTATGATTATTTAGTTGAAATCATTAAAGAGCGTAAGTGGGATAAACTAAATATAGGAGTTGAAATGGATGCCCATTATTTTACCGCCTTCTGTTATGAAAAAATTAAACAGGGATTACCAAACGCACAAATAAAGGATAGTGATCGTTTGGTTAATTGGGCAAGATTGGTTAAATCTGATGCTGAGATTGGTTTTATGAAATCTGCTGCAAAAATATCTGAAAAAGGAATGAAAACTGCAATGGAAGTAATTAAACCAGGTGTTAGACAATGTGATGCTGTAGGTGAAATTCAAAAAACATTATTTTATGGTACAGAGGAATATGGTGGTGAGTATTCTAGTATAGCAACTTTACTACCAACAGGAAAAGGAACCTCAGCTTCACATTTAACAGCAACTCAAGAAAAATTTGTCGAAGGAGAGGCTACAATTATTGAACTATCTGGAGTTTATAAGAGGTATCATGCTCCAATGGCCAGAACAGTTCTTCTTGGAAAACCTAATCAGCTAAAAATTGACACAATGAACAAAACCATCGAGGCACTAAATGCTGGAATTAGTGCAATCAAACCTGGAAATACCGCAGATGATGTTGCTCAATCTTTTTGGAAAATTTTAGATAAATATGGAATAGAAAAAAAATCTAGAACAGGTTATTCGATTGGAATTGGATATCCTCCTGACTGGGGTGAGCATACTCTTAATATATATAAAGGAGATATGACAGTGCTTAAGCCCAATGTTTGTTTTCACATGATAGCAGTGATGCAGTTTGGTGATTGGGGTGTTGAGGCATCTGAAGCAATTAGAGTTACTGAAAATGGATCAGAACTATTTTGTAATTTTCCAAAAGAGCTTCATATTAAGAGTTAATTAGCTATTGAAATCTATTTACACAAATGTTTTATATTCACCTTTATGTCTAAAAATCCAGAATTCGTTAAATTCGATAAAGTAGATAAAAGTTATGACGGTAAAGTTCTTGTCGTCAAAGATCTTCAATTAGATATTGCTGAGGGCGAGTTTATAACCATGCTTGGTCCATCTGGATCAGGTAAGACAACATGTTTAATGATGTTGGCTGGATTTGAAACACCAACTCATGGTGAGATATTATTAGACGGAAATATAATTTCAAATATTCCTCCTCATAAAAGAGGAATTGGAATGGTATTTCAAAACTATGCATTATTCCCACATATGACTGTTTATGAAAACTTAGCTTTTCCTTTAAGAGTAAGAAAAGTTGAGAAAGACGAAATTGATAAAAAAGTTGATAAGGCTTTGTCGATGGTTTCATTAAACGGATTTGAAACTAGAATGCCAGCCCAACTTTCAGGTGGTCAACAACAAAGGGTTGCTGTAGCAAGAGCTTTAGTATTTGACCCAGCAGTTGTTTTAATGGACGAACCTTTAGGAGCGCTAGATAAAAATTTGAGAGAAAGTATGCAATATGAAATTAAACATATTCATGAAAGCATTGGGGTAACAGTTGTTTATGTAACTCACGATCAAAGTGAAGCTTTGACAATGTCCAATAGAATTGCAGTTTTCAATGATGGAAAAGTTCAACAATTATCAGATCCAGCTGAATTATATGAAAAACCTGTAAATTCGTTTGTCGCTGAATTTATTGGTGAGAATAATACTTTTAATGGAGAAGTTATAGATATAGATAAAGATAAATGTAAAGTTAAGCTGGCGAATTCAGAAATATTAGCCAATCCTATTTCAGTTAAATCCAAAGGAGAAAAAACTACAGTTTCATTAAGACCCGAAAGGGCACTAATAAATCCAAAAGATAAAATGGATAATATGTTTACTGGAAAGATAGAGGAAGTTATCTATCATGGCGACCATACAAGAGTGAGATTAAATCTTTTAGGTAGCTCAGAATTTATTTTAAAAGTTCCAAATAGTACGTCCAATCTAGAGCTAAAAGTAAGTCAAGATATTAATATTGGATGGAACAGCTTAGATGCTAGGGCTTTAGACCCAAAATAAATATATTATTATTGTAAAGACAAAAAAGAGCTGTTGACTTAAGTTGGTCTATTTGTTGTACTTTTGTTTATATAAATTAATTTATATCAACGTTTAAACGGAGGAATAATGAAGAAAATAAGTAAGTTATTACTAGCTCTTTCTTTTGCTCTATCTATAACTTCATCAGCATTTGCAGTAACGGTTGCATCTTGGGGTGGAGCTTATACAGAGTCTCAGAAGTTAGGGTATGGTGATCCAACTGCTAAAGCACTTGGAGTAGAAATCAACTGGGTTGATTACTCTGGTGGTTTATCAGAAATTAAAGCGCAAAAAGAAGCGGGTGCTATCACTTGGGATATCATTGACTTATTCGCATTCGATACAATTAACGGATGTGATGAGGGTTTATTTGTTAAATTTGATTTTGACAAAGACTTCCCAGCTGCACCAGATGGAACTCCTGCAAGTGAAGATTTCTTTGCACCAATGCCTAGTGAATGTGCTGTAGGTAACATCTTGTATTCTTGGAACTATGCTTTTGACACAAGAGCATTTGGTGGTAAAGAGCCTACAAAAATTAAGGATTTCTTTAACACTAAAAAATTCCCAGGAAAAAGAGCAATCTATACTAGTGCTTTAACTAATTTAGAAATTGCTTTAGCTGCGGATGGTGTGAAGTTAGGTGACGGCGGAACTAGAGTTTACAGAAAACTTTTAGAAGACGGTGGAATCGACAGAGCATTAAATAAAATTAGAGAACTATGTACAGATCCAAATGGTGGATGTGTATTCTGGTCTGCAGGTGCTCAACCACCTGAATTATTAGTTGCTGGTGAAGTTGTTATGGCAACTGGTTGGAACGGAAGATTCTTCAATGCTGAAATTGGTGAAGGTGCTCCAATCAAACAAGTATGGGATGGTCAAGGTCTTGACTACGAATACTTTGCTTTAGTTAAAGGTGGACCAAACGAAGCAGATGCTAAAAAAGCTTTAGCTATGATGACTAACACTGAGATGTTAGCTGGTAGTGCGAAGTATATTGCTTATGCACCATACAGAAAATCTTCTCTTGATGTAATCACTGCTGGTGAGCCATGGTACAAAGATGGTAAAACAGTAATGATGCCTCAAATGCCAACTGCTCCTGCTAACACTAAAAACTATTTCTTAGTAGACCCATTCTTCTGGGCTGACTACGGAACAGAGATTGGTGAGAAGTGGGAAGCTTTTAAAGCAGGCCTATAATTTCAGTTTTAATCACTGAATTTATATAATATATTTAGGGCGGTTATTTAATAACCGCCCTATTTTTTTATGAGCTCTGAAGTAAAACAAATTTTAACAACTGACGGAATACCATTAGAAGTCAGTTTGAAAAAAGCTGAACGGAAGAATAAAATTAAAGCCTTTCTTCTAGTGGCTCCTTTATTATTATTTCTAGTCATCACTTATATATTTCCAATTGGAGAAATGTTTACGAGAAGTAT
Source organism: uncultured Pelagibacteraceae bacterium (assembly GCA_902556065.1). Classification (GTDB taxonomy): domain Bacteria; phylum Pseudomonadota; class Alphaproteobacteria; order Pelagibacterales; family Pelagibacteraceae; genus Pelagibacter. Next base: position 117,865 of record CACDUV010000001.1, on the reverse strand, counting down.
TGATGACAAAATGATTACAAATATGCTACCTAAAACATTTAAGAAAATGGAAAGTTGGGATGGACAGGAATTACCACCCAAAGAAATTTTTTCTGCTTTTTATTATGACTACAAAGTTCTTGTCGAGAACCAAGAACATGGAAAACTTGGACAAAGATTAAATAAAGAAAAAAATGGTTTTAATTCAACAACTAAAAGATTGTTTAGAAATATTAAAAGAAAGAAGATAGACGAAAGCGCTAGCATCAAAGAACAGATGATTAAGGTGCATAAAAATTGGGGTAAAGTTGAGTATTGGCAGGCTATAAAAAGAACAGCACCGCCTTACACATTAGCTAAATATCTAAAAGGTATGGACATGTATTATGCTGCTGATGGAAGTATTACTCAAGTAGATGAAGATAGAAGAATTCATAGAATTTTGTGGTTAAGAACGCTTGAAATTGCTTTTTTTGTAACAGTATTCTGTTTTTTAATGGGATATCCCATAGCTCATTTATTGGCTACATTACCAATGAAATATTCAAATCTATTAATGATTTGTGTTCTCCTTCCATTTTGGACTTCACTTTTGGTTAGAACTGCAAGTTGGATGATTTTATTACAACAACAAGGGGTAGTTAATGATTTCTTTGTTATGATAGGATTAGTTGCAGACGATAGCAGGCCTGAAATGATGTACAATAAAGTTGGAACCTACGTGGCGATGACACAAATATTATTACCTTTCATGGTTCTTCCTCTTTATAGTGTGATGAAAACAATCTCTCCTAGTTTAATGAGAGCAGGAAAATCTTTAGGAGGAACTCCTTTCGTTGCATTTTGGAAAGTATATTTCCCATTAACTATCCCAGGTATTGGAGCAGGATGTTTGTTAGTATTTATTTTAGCGATTGGGTATTACATTACACCGGCACTTGTAGGGGGTGCGTCTGGAACATTAATTAGTAACCAGATTGCATATCATATGAAAACAACTCTAGATTGGAGTTTTGCGTCTGCAATGGGATTGATGTTGTTAACTGGAGTTTTAGTTATTTATTGGATTTATAATAAACTTGTTGGAGTAGATAATATTAAATTAGGATAAAGATGGCATTACCAAGTTATACAGAAACTCGTTATAGAATTTGGCATTATGTTTATTTAGCTATTTGTGCTTTTGTGTTTTTCTTTTTAGTTGCCCCTTTATTCGTAATATTTCCATTATCATTTAATGCTGAAGAATTTTTAGTATTTTCTGAGGGGATGAAAAATCTTGACCCTGATGCCTTTTCTCTAAGATGGTATAAGGATATGGTCTATGGAACCAAAAACCCATGGGGATTAGCCGCGAAAAATAGTTTTATAATCGCAATATTTGCAACAATAGGGTCTATAATACTAGGGACATTGGCTGCACTAGGTTTGAGTAGTAGGCACATGCCTTATAAAGGAATTATAATGGCCACTCTTATTTCTCCAATGATTGTTCCATTAATTATTTCAGGTGTTGCAATATTCTTTTTCATGGCAAAAGTAGGTTTAGCAGCAACGCATACAGGAATAGTTTTTGCTCATATAATTCTTGGAACGCCATTTGTTGTAATCACCGTAACTGCAACATTGTCAGGATTTGATCATAGTGTAACAAGAGCGGCAGCTAGCTTAGGTAGTAATCCAGTGAACACTTTTATGAAAATTACTCTTCCTTTAATATTACCGGGAGTAATTTCAGGAGGTTTATTTGCATTTGTAACTTCATTTGATGAAGTAGTTGTAGTTTTATTTCTTGCTGGTTTAGAAAATACTACAATACCAGTACAAATGTGGACTGGTTTAAGAGAACAGTTAAGTCCAACAATTTTAGCTGTTGCAACATGTTTAATTATTCTTTCAACTTTAATCTTAATTAGTGCAGAATTGTTAAGAAGAAGATCTGAGAGATTAAGAGGAATTAATAGATAAAATTAAACTGCTTCAATTATTGTTGCAATTCCCATTCCCAAACCAATACATTGAGTAGCAAGAGCGTATTTTTTATTTTCTCTTTTTAAAAGTTGTGCAGCTTTTCCTGTTATCCTCGCACCTGTTGCACCTAAAGGATGTCCCAAAGCAATTGCACCACCGTCTAGATTTACTTTTTTAATGTCTATTTCTAAATCCTTGATACAAGCAAGTGATTGAGATGCGAAGGCTTCATTTAGTTCCACAATATCAATATCTTTCATTGAAAGTTTAGCTCTTTCCAAAGCTTTTTTGGTAGCTGAAATTGGACCTAATCCCATATAATTTGGATCACATCCCTCAACAGCTGTAGATTTTATTCTTCCAAAAATTTCCAAACCATTCTCTTTAGCAAAATTTTCTTCACATATTAAAGTTACAGCGGCGCCATCAGTTAGGGGAGAGGCAGTTGCGGCTGTTACAGTTCCATTCTGATCAAATGCTAACTTTAAATTATCTAATTTTTCCATTGTACTATTAGGTCTAATATTTTCATCTGTTTGACAATCACCTATCTTGGTAATCTCGCTTATAAATTTTTCTTTTTGTTGTGCTTCATTTGCTTTTCTATGACTTTCTAAAGAGAACTTTTGTTGCTCTGTTCTTGAAATATTATATTTTTTTGCAACATTCTCTGCAGTAATTCCCATTGATAAATATAAATGTGGATTTTGTTTTTCTTCATCCGAATAAGGATAAGGCAAAGGGTCAAATCCAGTTCTTACTCTTGTCATACTTTCTACCCCTCCACAAATAAATATCTTACCTGATCCCATTGCTATTTTTCCAGCAGCAATATGAATTGCTTCCATAGAGGATCCACACCATCTATCTACGGACATACCTGGAACTCTCATATCTAAGTCTGATAAAAAAGTTACTAATCTTCCAATATTAAAACACTGCTCACCAACCTGAAAAGCACATCCTATAACAACATCATCAATTTCTTTTGGATTAATCTTTGATTGTGAAACAAGGTTTCTAATTACTTCAGCTAGTAAATAAACTGGTTTTACATCTATTAATTTCCCTTTATTTGCCATTGCAAAAGGGGACCTGGAGTAACCAACTATTACTGAATTGTACATTTTTCTCTTTAATATTGTGTTAATTTATATAGCTTACCATTTTAATTAATCAGGAAATTTGTCTTATTTCAAGTTTTTGATTAATTCAATAAAAGTTTACTGATTATGGATATAAAAAAAGTAGTTGTTATCGGATCTGGTACTATGGGCAGCGGAATTGCAGCACACCTTTGTAATGCCAATGTACCAGTAACCCTTCTAGATTTAACAACAGAAATATCTGAAAAAGCTAGAGATAGAATTCATAAATCAAGACCCCCGTTACTTTTAGATAAAACTAAAATAGAAAATATTAAAGTTGGGAACATTAATGATAATTTTGATGTAGTGAAAGAAGCTGATTGGGTTGTTGAGGCTGTTGTTGAAAGAATTGATATAAAGCACACTATTTATGAAAAAATATTTAAGAATAGAAAACAGGGAGCAATTGTTTCGTCAAATACATCATCTATCCCAATAAAAGTTTTGTCAGAAAAATTAACTGAGGAAGAAAAAAAAGATTTTTGCATAACTCATTTCTTTAATCCAGTTAGATACATGGGATTGTTAGAAATTGTTAAGAATGAGAATAATGATTTAAATAAAATTAATTCTCTTAAAAAATTTTGTGAAATTGAATTAGGTAAAGGTGCTATTGTTTGTAATGATACACCTGGTTTTTTGGGAAATAGAATAGGTGTTTATGCAATGCAGGTAGCAATGACCGAAGCATTTAGAATGAAATTGTCTATTGAAGAAGCTGATGCAGTATTTGGAAGACCAATGGGTATACCTAAAACAGGAGTTTTTGGCTTATATGACCTAATCGGAATTGATTTGATGGCTGATGTTTTAAAAAGTTTTATTAAAGAACTTTCTGAAAATGATGAATTTCAAATAGTTGCAAAAGAAATTCCATTAGTAAAAAAATTAATTGATACTGGTTACACTGGACGTAAAGGAAAAGGTGGTTTTTATAGAATGAATAAAAGTGGAAACCAGAAAATATTAGAAGCCATTAATTTAGAAACAGGTGAATACACAACTTCAAAAAAAGTAGATTTAGGGGTTGAGACTGTAAATATAAATAATTTAATTAATCGAAAAGATAAATATGGAGAATATGCTTGGGGAGTAATTTCTAAAATAATAAAATATGCATCTTCTTTAGTTCCGGGAATTACAGATAAGTTCAACGATATAGATGAAGCAATGAGACTTGGTTTTAATTGGGCAATGGGTCCTTTTGAAATGTTAAAATCAATTGGGGTAGAAAATTTTTTTTCAAGAATAGATAATTTTGAAAACAATAAATTTTTAGAAAATTTATCGAAATCAAAAGATGAAAACTTTTATGGAGAAAGACAACTTTACACTGATATTGAAACACTAGGAAAAATTAGACCATCAGCAATAAAAGTAGATAAAAATAATTCTGCTGAAATTCACCGTTTTAAGGATTTTAATATTGTTGAATTTACTACAAAAGCTTGTGCACTAGATTACGACTCGATGGACGCATTAAAAAATGCAACTGATAAACCGCTTATTGTTATGAATGAAAGTATGCAATTTTCTGCAGGCGTGAATTTAAGTTATACGATGAATTTTGCAGATAAGGGTGATTTCAAATCTATTGAAAAATTTATTAAATATTTTCAAGATACTTGCAAAACATTAAAATACTCTAAGCACCCAGTAGTTTCTGCGCCTTCTGGTCTTACATTGGGTGGTGGCTTTGAAGTTTTAGTTCAAAGTAACTTTGTTGCATCACACACAAATATTGTGGTTGGTCTTGTAGAGACAATTGTTGGATTAGTGCCTGCCGGAGGTGGATGTAAAGAAATGCTTTGGAGATGGTCACAAACTGATGAAGCAAAATCTGATCCTGATTATGCTCCTTTGAAAGTATTTGATATTATTGGATACGCAAAAACTGCAAGCTCACCTGTAGAAGCAGAGCCTTTAAAATATTTAAAACCTGAAGATAAAAAAATCATGAATAGAAACAGCCTTTTTGAGGAGGCTAGAAATCTTATCTATCAAAATAATGATTTTGTTCCTCCAGAAGAATGTAAATTTAATCTATCTGGCAAACCTTTGAAAGAGAAGATGATTAAAGTTTTAGATAAATTATATAATGAAAAAATTATTTTAGATCACGGAATGCATGTTGGAACAGAACTAGCAAATGTTTTAAGTGGCGGTGATACAAATTTAGACAAAACTTTATCAGAAGATGATCTTTACAAATTAGAGTTAGATTCTTTTATGAGATTGATAGAAACTAAACAAACTCAGGATAGAATTAAACACACTCTTACAACTGGAAAACCATTAGTTAATTAGTCTCGAGCATTCTAAAAGTATTTATATAATCAGGTCTAAGCACATATATTGCTTTATTCCCCGTTTTTATTTTCTTAATAATATCTAGGCCATACTTCACTTTTCCAATTGGAGTATATTCTCCTTGATAAATTGGGATTTCTTTTAAGGTTATAAAAAATTCACTATCTTCAGAGTCAAACTCTGTTGACCTTGCAAAACCAATACTTCCTTCAGTAAATTCAAAATTATCACTAAGCTCTGATTTTAATAATCCCAGTCCAGATTTTCCACTTCCAATTTTTGAGTAATCTAAATACTCAATGTTACCAAATTCTATATCACCAGCTTGCACCAATGTATTTTCAACAACTTTATAGAAGGCTGAACCATCATACATTTTTTTTTTAATTAGTGTTTTAAATCTTTCAACAGCTTTTGGAGATATATCTGGGTATAGCTCTATAATTACATTTCCACATTCTAAATTCATCACAACAATATTATCTGGGTTTTCAAAGTTTAATTTTTTTAAATCATTTTTTTCTACAAACAAACATTTATTTTTTAATAAAAAAAAAGATGAAAAAGCAGAAACGCCCAAAACTATTAAAAAAATAAATAAAATTTTTTCTGATTTTGAAGCTTTAATTGTTTTAATCATAAAATATTTTCATCGATTTTAAATATATTGGTCTTAATAAAATTAACCTTATTCCTTAATATGGAGTCTTTTTTTATTTTCTCTTCAATTAAATTTTTATTAACCATTAAAAAAGAAAAGATTTCAGCCATATCTTCTGATGGAATTGATTTTGAATATTCTGTTAAAAAACCATTTGTATTTTCATATAAATCTAAATTTAATCTATCAGAGCAAGTGGAGCATTCAGCGTATTCGAAATCAGAATTATTAAATAAAGAAAATTTTTGATCATTAAAATCATCCTCATAACTATTTTGAATCATGTGAAAAATTTCATGATGGATCATTCTTTCAAAATATTTTTCATTAAAGTTTATGTCTAATATTAAGGTTCTATTTTTATTATCTGGTATTCCACCAGTATTAATGTTCGAAATAAATAAACCTTCACAAAATACAATATATTTTAAATCTATTTTCTTTAGGAATTTAGAATTGTATCTTTTTATATTTCTTTCAATAACTTGAAATTTTGTATTAAGATTTTCTTTATTTGTTTTGTTGCAAGTAATATTATCATCTACTCCTATTTTAAAATCTTCTTTTGCATTTAGATAACGGATATTATTCTCATTTTTTAGTTTGTAGATTTCTAAGTTTGGAATTTTTAATAGATTATATATTTCATCAGCATTTACATGGAAAAACTGAAATAATATGATGAATAAAAATATAACTTTCATTAATTTATTATAGACGAATTAGATTAGATAATATTATCTTAGATTATTAAAAAATGACAAAAGAAAGAAATAAAAATCCTATTCAACCAGTAAGCGGAACAAAAGTACCTCGGTATGCTGGTCCAAGTACTTTTGCTAGATTGCCTGAATTGAAAGATGTTGAAAGTTGTGATGTAGCGATTGTAGGTGTTCCGTTTGATGCTGGAACCAGTTATAGACCAGGGGCGAGATTTGGCCCTCAGAGTATCCGACAAGCATCAAGACATTTAAGAACAAATTATCATCCAAGTTATGATGTAGAGCCATTTAAAATTCAACAAGTGGCCGATGCTGGAGATATTTCGTGTAATCCTTTTAGTATTGATGAAGCAATTAAACAAATAGAAGAGGGGGCAACTGATTTATTAAATAAAGTAGGTGGAATAATTAGTTTAGGTGGTGATCATACAATTGCAGTACCATTGTTAAGAGCGATTAATAAAAAAAACAAAGGACCAGTTTCTTTAGTTCATTTTGATGCTCATCTAGATACTTGGGATACTTATTTCGGTGCTCCATATACACATGGAACTCCTTTTAGAAGAGCAAGAGAAGAAGGTTTATTTTTAGATGATGCTTCTATGCATGTTGGAATTCGAGGCCCACTTTATAGTAGAGATGATATTAAAAATGATGAAAGTTTTGGTTTTAAAATAATTCACTGTGATGAATTTCAAACTGAAGGAACAGATAAAATTGCTGAAAGGATTAGAAAGAGAGTAGGAGATAATCCTCTTTATTTATCTATAGATATTGATGTGTTAGATCCAGCATTTGCTCCTGGTACAGGTACACCAGAAATTGCAGGAATGACAACCAGAGAAATGGTAAATGTTTTAAGAGGGTTGTCAGGATTAAATTTAGTTTCTGCTGATGTGGTTGAAGTTTCACCTGCATACGATCATGCAGAAGTTACTTCTCTTGCAGCCGCAACAATAGTTTACGAATTAACAAATTTATTTGCAAAATCATAAGGAAAGGATAATTTTAAATCATGTTAGATAAAAAAAATTTTTATATTAATGGAGCATGGGTTAAACCAAATAGTGCCGAAGAAATAAAAGTAATCGATCCAGCTACTGAGGAAAACTGTGCTATAATTACCTCAGGAAATAAAGCAGATGTTGATTTAGCAGTTAGTGCAGCAAAAGATGCTTACGAGTCTTGGGCTTTTTCCTCTAAAGAAGAAAGAATTACACTATTAGAAAAACTTTATGAAAATTATAAAAAAAGATGGGCCGATATTGCAGAAGCTATAACTCTTGAAATGGGCGCTCCAAAAGATTTTGCATCAAAATTACAAGCAGGTACAGGAGCAAGTCATATTAAATCATTCATTAGATATTTAAAAAATTTTGAATTTGAAAAACCATTAGGAGAACACGCTCCTAACCAAAGATTAATTTATGAACCAAAAGGTGTTTGTGCGTTAATAACACCATGGAATTGGCCTATGAATCAAGTTTGTTTAAAAGTAATGCCAGCAATCGCCTCAGGTTGTACCATGGTTTTAAAGCCATCAGAATTAGCACCACTTTCATCAATGATACTTGCCGAAATTATACATGAAGTAAAATTTCCTAAAGGTGTGTTTAATTTAGTTAATGGTGATGGAGCAACAACAGGTGATGCACTTACAAGTCATCCAGATATTAATATGATTTCTTTCACAGGATCAACAAGAGCTGGAGCTTTGATTTCTCAAAATGCTGCTAAAGATTTTAAAAGAGTAAGCTTAGAGCTAGGTGGCAAAGGAGCAAATATAATTTTTAAAGATGCTGATCCAGAAGCTATTGAAAGAGGTGCTTTGAGATGTTTTAGAAATTCAGGTCAATCTTGTAATGCGCCAACAAGAATGTTGGTCGAAAAATCAATGTATGATGAGGCTATTGATAGACTAAAAAAATATACTGAAAACTTTGAGGTGGGTGATCCTAAAAAGGAAGGAGAGCACATAGGTCCAGTTATTTCAGAAACCCAATACAATAAAATTCAAACTTTAATTCAAAAAGGTATTGATGAAGGAGCAAAATTAGTTGCTGGAGGAACAGGTAAACCCGATGGATTAGACAAAGGTTACTTTGTTAAACCAACTGTTTTTGCAGATGTAAATAATGATATGGATGTTGCAAGAACTGAAATTTTTGGACCTGTTTTATCTGTTATCCCATTTGAAACAGAAGAAGAGGCAATTGAAATTGCAAATGATACTTCTTATGGATTAACAAACTATATTCAAACTCAAGATTCTGAAAAAGTTCAAAGAGTTGCTAGAAAATTAAGATCTGGAATGGTGGATGTTAACGGAGCTGGTATTGCAGTTGATGCTCCATTTGGAGGCTTTAAACACTCTGGCATTGGTAGAGAAGCAGGTGAACACGGCTTAGAAGAATTTTTAGAAGTAAAAGCTGTGGGTGGTTGGAGTTAATTTACTGATTTATCTTTTACACCTTCTAAAAATTTAAGGCATTTTTTCATTTCGTTTAATTCAATGAACTCATCAATTTTGTGAGCTTGTTCAATAGATCCAGGTCCACAAACAACTGTACTGATTCCTAATTCTTGGAATAAACCAGCCTCTGTTCCAAAAGAAACTACTTCCCTTGAATTATCACCAGTTATATTTGATACAAATTCACATGCCTCAGACTCATCTAATCTATTAAACCCAACCACTTCACCAATCGTTTCTTTTTTAATATAAGAATCTGGAAATACTTTTTTCATTTCTGGTAGCAGTACTTCATTTGCATATTTATCAATTTCATTTGTTACAAATTCTCCATCCTCTTTAATAACTGGCCTTGTTTCCCATTCAACACTACATTTGTCTGCAATGACATTATGAGCAATACCACCTTTAATACCTCCAATTGATAAAGTTGAATGCGGAGGATCAAAAATACTATTTTCTTTAACTCTTTTTTTTAACTGTTCTCTTATTTCTAAAAGTTTTCCAACATACCTAGTAGCATATTCTGCAGCATTTACTCCCAAATGTGGTTTTGAACTATGTCCTGCTAATCCTCCAAAGTGCACTGTGTATTCATTCATACCTTTGTGGGCATCTATTATTTTCATTGTAGTTGGTTCTCCAATTATACAAATTCCATTTTTGATATCTCTTTTTTTCAATTCCTTTATTAATAAAGGAGCTCCAATACATGCAGTCTCTTCATCAAATGTGTAACAGAAATGTAAATCTCTATCTAAATTACTTTCTTTAAAAATTGGTGCGTAAGCAAGTGTACATGCAATAAAACCTTTCATGTCACATGAGCCTCTTCCATAAAGTTTATTGTTTTTAATTGTTGCAACAAATGGATCGCTGCTCCAACCTTTAGAAACTGGAACCACATCTGTATGCCCTGATAGAATGATTGGTTTTTTTGTGCTTTGATTTTTTGCTTTTAAAGTTCCAAACAGATTAACTCTTTTTTTATCATCATCGTAAACTTTGAAAGTATCTATTCCAATGTTATTAAAAATGTTTTCACAATAATCAATTAAACTACTATTATCTTGACCCGAGATAGTCTTAAAAGCAATTAAGTCGGTTAAAATCTTGATTGATTTTTCATATAAATTGTTATCTATACTCATTACCATAAAACACTATATTATATTATGATTAAAGAGCAAATTACCTATGACATTTTTGACAAAGTAGATATTAGAGTTGGGACTGTTATTTCAGTCAAAAAAAATGAAAAGGCGAGAAAACCATCTTTAGTGGTTGAAGTTGATTTTGGAAATGAAATTGGGATCAAGCAATCTTCAGCACAAATCACTCATTACTATAATGAAGAGAATTTAAAAGGAAAGCAAGTCATTGCAGTTTGTAATTTTGCTGAGAAAAATATTGCTGGTGTAGTTTCACAAGTATTGGTTTTAGGAGCAATTGATGCTGAAGGGAAAGTTACGCTTGTACACCCATCACAAAAAGCTGAGAATGGTTTACCAATTGCTTAGTAATGCATCCTGAAATTCTTTCGATAACTTTATTTGGAATTGTTGCTGCATTTACACCTGGTCCTAATAACTTTGTTGCTTTTTATTCTGGTTTTAACTTTGGTATAGCTAGAACACTTCCACATATAATCGGTGTCACCCTAGGTTTTCCATTTTTATTATTATGCCTAGCTATAGGTTTGATAAATATATTTGAGCTTTATCCTTTAATTCAAGAGATATTAAAATATTTAGGAACTCTATTTTTGATTTATTTAGCTTATAAAATTTCTTTTTCAGGTCCATCTAACCAAGAAAACAAAAATAAAAATCCGATTAAATTTCATGAAACTTTTATCTTTCAGTTTTTAAATCCGAAAGGTGTAATTGCATCTATTATTCTTGTATCCACTTATATAAATCCAGGACAAACATTTGTGAGTTATACGACTCAAATTCTTGTTATGGCTTTACTAGTTTCAGTAACAAGCATAACTCTTTGGACATTTTTAGGTAAATTCTTTAGGAAATTTGCGACAAATCAGAAATTTATTAATTATTTTAATTATGCTATGTCACTGCTTCTCTTAACGAGCATAATAACTTTTTATTTGTAAAATATGACACCAGGAAACAAAAATTCTTACAATTCACTAAAAAAAATCACAATCAATAACAAAGAGTATAATTATTATTCATTAAACGAAGCAGAAAAAAATGGACTTGAGGGAATTGGTAACCTTCCTAAATCTTTAAAAGTTTTATTAGAAAACTTATTGAGATATGAAGATGATTTAAGTGTTACAAAGTCTCAAATAGAAGCAATTAAAAATTGGTTAGAAACAAAAAAATCTAAAACCGAAATCGCATATAGACCTGCGAGAGTTTTACTTCAAGATTATACAGGAATCCCTGCAGTTGCAGATCTAGCTGCCATGAGAGAAGCTGTTAAAGAAAAAAATAAAGATCCAAATACAATCAATCCATTATCAGCAGTTGATCTTGTAATTGATCACTCTGTGCAAGTTGATCAATCTGCAAAAGCAGATTCATTTGAAAAAAATGTAGATATAGAATTCAATAGAAATGGCGAGAGATATTCATTTTTAAAATGGGGACAACAAGCTTTTGATAATTTTAGAATTGTCCCGCCAGGAACGGGAATATGTCATCAGGTAAATTTAGAATACTTATCCAAAGTAGTTTGGTCTGAAGAATTTAAAGGAGAGAAATATATATTTCCAGATACTCTTGTTGGTACAGATAGTCATACAACGATGGTTAACGGACTTTCCGTTTTGGGCTGGGGTGTAGGTGGTATTGAAGCGGAGGCAGGAATGTTAGGTCAGCCGATTTCGATGTTGATACCTGAAGTGGTAGGTTTCGAGGTTAAAAATAAAATGCCTGAAGGTACAACAGCAACAGATCTTGTTTTAACAGTGGTAAAAATGCTAAGAGATAAAGGTGTTGTTGGAAAATTTGTAGAATTTTATGGAGATGGATTAAAAAACCTAACTCTTGCAGATAGAGCAACTATCGCAAATATGGCTCCAGAATATGGCGCAACTTGTGGTTTTTTTCCAATAGATGATGAAACTTTAAAATATTTAAAATTTTCAGGAAGAGATCAGCATACAGTTGAGATAGTTGAGAAATATGCGAAGGAACAAGGTTTATGGGCAAGTAATGATTTAGAATTTACTGATGTAATTTCTTTAGACATGTCCACAGTTGTACCAACTATATCTGGTCCAAAAAGACCTCAAGACAAGGTTTTGTTAACCGATGCGCCAACTTCATTTAAAAAAGTTTTATCTGAAGCAACCAATAATGATAAAAAATCAATCTCTAAAATCTCTAACACTGATTACGAAATTCAAGATGGTTCAATTTTAATTGCTGCAATAACTTCATGTACAAATACTTCAAATCCAAATGTTTTAATTGGAGCAGGTTTGCTTGCAAAAAAAGCTGTTGAGTACGGACTAGAAGTTAAACCATGGGTCAAAACATCATTAGCACCCGGATCTCAAGTTGTGACTGACTATTTAGAAAAAGCTGGTTTGAATACTTATTTAGATCAATTAGGGTTTAATTTAGTTGGATATGGATGCACTACCTGTATTGGAAACTCAGGACCATTGCCTGAAAATATAGTAGAGGCAATTCAAAAAGAAAATATTCATGCTGTTTCTGTACTATCTGGAAATAGAAATTTTGAAGGAAGAATTTCTCCTCATATCAAAGCAAACTATTTAGCTTCTCCACCATTAGTGGTTGCTTACGCAATAGCAGGACACATGGAGTTCGATTTATACAAAGATCCTTTAGGAAAAAGTAAAGATGGAAAAGATATTTTTTTAAAAGATATTTGGCCTTCTAATCAAGAGATAGAAGATACTCTTAAACAATCTTTGAATGCTGATATGTTTATTCAAAGATACTCAAATGTCTCAGATGGTCCTACTCAATGGCAACAAATCAAAACTGAAAAAAGCAGTATTTATAAATGGGATGAGGGTTCAACTTATGTAAAAAAACCACCATTCTTTGAAGGTTTATCTAATGAACCAGAAGGATTTAAAGAAATTAAAGATGCAAGACCGTTATTAATATTAGGCGACATGATAACAACAGATCATATTTCACCTGCTGGCAGCATACAAAAAGATAGTCCAACTGGAGAATATTTTATGGAACACCAAATTTTACCTAAAGATTATAATTCTTATGGCTCAAGAAGAGGGAATCATGAAGTTATGATGAGAGGAACTTTTGCAAATATTAGAATAAGAAATGAGATGGTTCCAGGAACTGAAGGTGGATTTACAAAGTTATATCCTGAAGAAAAAGTAATGCCAGTTTATGATGCAGTTGTTGAATATAAAAAAAGAGGAACTGATTTAGTAGTCATAGGTGGTAAAGAATATGGTACTGGCTCTTCACGAGATTGGGCAGCTAAAGGAACTAAACTTCTTGGAGTAAAAGTGGTCATTGCTGAAAGCTTTGAAAGAATCCATAGATCAAACTTAATTGGGATGGGGATTTTACCACTTCAATTTAAAGATGGAGAAAATAGAAAAACCTTAAATTTAATTGGTTCAGAACTAATAAGTGTAGTTGATATTGAAAAAGGTATAAATCCCTCTGATGAAGTTATTATAGAGATTAAATATATCACTGGAGAAATAAAAAAAGTGAAGACTTTGTCTAGAATAGATACTAAAAATGAGTTGGAATATTATAAAAATGGAGGAATTCTCCAATATGTGCTAAGGAACATGATTTGATATGGATGAAGATTTATCGATAATAAATGCAAACAGTAGAAACGAAAAAATTAAGAATTTTTTTGTTAATAATAAAAAATTACTAATTTCTTCAGTTATTATTTTAGCTTTAATTGTAATAGGTGTTTACGGTTATGACAAATATACAACTGATAAAAAAAGGCAGATATCTGATAGTTTTAATGCAATCACTATTGATCATTCTGAAAGTTCAAAAGACACAACATTAAATAAATTATTAGAAATAATTAATCAAAAAGATCCAACTTACTCGCCCCTTTCTCTTTATTTTATAATTGATAACAATCTCCTTTCTGATCAAAGCGAAGTTAATAAATTATTCGATGTCTTAATTGATAAAACTTCACTAGATGAAGAAATTAAAAATTTGGTCATTTATAAAAAGGCGTTATTTAATGCAGATCAGGCAAATGAAGCTAATTTGTTGAATATACTAAATCCATTAATCAATTCAAAAAGTGTATGGAAATCTCACGCATTATATTTAATGGCTGAATATTTTTATGCACAAGATCAAAAACAGAAAGCAAAAGAGTTTTTTGAACAAATAACGACTTTAGAAAATCCAAATCCAGATATAAGAATAGAATCAGAGAAAAGATTAAGCAGAGATTTGAGTGAATAGAATATTAGCATTATTTATTGCATTTTTTCTTTTAAATAATTGTTCTTTCAATGAAAATTCAAGAATTTGGAAAGATAAAGAGAAAGATTTATCGGAAAAAGAAAATATAAAAAAAATATTTACAGAGGAAGAAGTAAAATCTTCTGAATTTAATCAAGAAGTTAAACTGAATTTATCAGAATTAAGAACATCTAATAAAATAATTGATAATAAAAATAATTATGGTGCCCAAATATATGATGGTGTGTTTAAAAAAATTGGTAGTTTTAAATTTTCAAAGTTAGATGAAATAAACAATCTTAATTTCAAACCAATTTTCTTGTCAGATGGAATAATTTTCTTTGATAAAAAAGGTACAATAATTAGATATGACAATAATAAAAAAGTGTTATGGAAAAAAAATCATTATAAAAAGTCTGAAAAAAAATTAAGACCTAAATTAAATTTTATAATTAAAGAAAATAATATTTTAATTACAGACAGTATTGCTAAATATTACTCGGTTAATTTTGATACTGGAGAGTTAAATTGGTCAAAAAATAATACTTATCCATTTAATTCAGATATTAAAAGTTATAAAAATAAAATTTTTGTCGTTGATTATAAAAATACTTTGAGATGCTACAAAATTGAAGATGGCTCCGAATGTTGGAATTTGCAAACGGAAGATTCTTTTACAATATCAAATGCAAAATATTCATTAATAATAGCTGATGAAATGGTGGTATTTAGTAACTCAATTGGAGATATTACTGCAGTTGATATTGAGACTGGCTTGATTAAATGGCAGTTACCAACTCAAAGCAGTAGTATTGTTAATGAAACTTATAATTTTAAAATATCAAAACTAGTATCAGATGGAACTTCTATTTTTTTTTCAAATAATAAAAATCAATTTTATTCATTGGATTTAAAAACAGGGATAATTAATTGGATAAATGATTTAAATTCTAATATTACTCCAGTGATTACTGGTAATTTGATTTTTACAGTTTCCAATGATGGATATCTTTATGTAGTTGAAAAAAAAAAGGGTAATATACTTAGAATTACCGATCTTTTTAAAAATTATAAAATTAAAAAAAGAAAAGAAATTAGACCAGTTGGTTTTGTTATAGGTAATACTAATTTATATTTAACAAATTCAGATGGAAAAATAATAATTGCAGATTTAAGTGATGGAAAAGTTTTAAACATAGAAAAAGTTTCAGGAGACATGGTTTCAGAGCCATTTATATTTAATAATAATTTGTATGTAGTTAGAAAAGGTTCTATCGTACAATACAATTAAATATGATCTTGAAATTTTTAGAGAAGATCGGAAGAAAAAAAATAGTTCTAGATAGAGGACCATCACACCCAAAATTTGAAGAAGCAAAACCGTGGATGAATAGATACTATGTGATATTCAGGAATAGACCTAAATGGTTTCCATTTAATATATTAATTCATGAAATGTTAGATGATGATCATGGCGATGGGGTGCATAACCATTTATGCCCATACATCACTATAATATTAAGAGGAGGGTATTGGGAAACGACAAAAAATGGAAGATTTTGGAGAAAGCCAGGATACATAGGTTTTAGATCCGCAAACTCTTTTCATAGAGTTGATTTAGAACCGGGCACAAAACCAATGACAATATTTATTCCAGGACCATTTGGTTTAAGAAAAGGACCACGAGCAGAATATGGTATTGATTTTAAAACTAAAAGAAGTTAATGGCTCTACATTT
Source organism: uncultured Pelagibacteraceae bacterium (assembly GCA_902556065.1). Taxonomy (GTDB): domain Bacteria; phylum Pseudomonadota; class Alphaproteobacteria; order Pelagibacterales; family Pelagibacteraceae; genus Pelagibacter. The sequence goes on along the minus strand of CACDUV010000001.1, from coordinate 101,428 downwards.
TGAAAAAAAATTTATATCTCACTGTAAAAAACAAAATTTAGAAATTAATCCTAGCCAGATAGATTTAGTAAAAAAATTACAAGAATACTACCAAGGTAATTTTCAATCATTAATATCAAAAATTTTTAAGAGCCAATCTTTAAAAAAAGGATTTTATTTATATGGAGATGTTGGTGTAGGTAAAACAATGATTTTAGATTTCTTTTATGATCAATTAGATCATAAGAAATTAAGATTACACTTTAATGAGTTTATGTTGAGTTTTCATAATTTTGTACATGAAAGAAAAAGTGATAACCAAGAAAATATTATTAATGAATTTGTTAAAGATTTAAAATCAAAAGCATTGTTAATTTTCTTTGATGAGTTTCAAGTAACCAACATAGTTGATGCAATGATTTTAGGAAAATTGTTTGATCAAATCTTCAAAGAAGATTTAAAAGTAATTGTAACTTCTAATATTAAAATCTCTGAACTTTATAAAGATGGTCTTCAAAGAGATCAGTTCAAACCATTCATAAAAATAATGGAGGATCAATCTTTTCAATACGAACTTGTAATTGAAGATGACTATAGAAAATCTAATAATGCTCAAGATAGATACTTTTTTCCACTTGATGAAGAAACTAATTTTAAAATAAATAAATTTTTTAGAACTATTACAAAAGATAAAAATAAAACTGAAAAAATAATTAATGTAAAAGGAAGAAACTTTAAAATAGAAAATTTTTATGAAGGAGTAGTTAGATTTGATTTTAAAACATTATGTGATCAAAATTTAGGTTCAGAAGATTATTTAGAAATTATTAAAAATTGTGATTTTATAGTAATCGATCAAATACCACAGTTTGACAATTTTAATTCTAACCAACAGCAAAGATTTATAACTTTATTAGACATAATTTATGATAACAGTGTTCCAATTGCAGTAACAGCTAATCAAAGTTTAGATAAATTCACATCATCAAAACTATTAGAAAAACCATTTGAAAGAACAATCAGTAGATTATATGAATTAACATCCAAAGTGATGAATTCATGAAACAAGAATTTTTTAATCTTCAAATAAATACTAATGGTCAAAAATTATATGAATTTACAGATCAAACTCTTGATTGGATAAATGAAAATAATTTCAAGAATGGAATTTTAAATTTAAGTATTCAGCATACAAGTGCATCTTTAATTGTGCAGGAGAATGCAGACCCAGATGTACAAACTGATTTGATTAAATATTTTGATAAGTTAGCTCCAATGGATAATTCGCTTTATGTTCATACAACTGAAGGTAAAGATGATATGCCAGCTCATATAAAATCTGCATTAACAAATAATCAAATCTCTCTAAGTGTGAAAGATAGTGAATTATTGCTTGGAACTTGGCAGGGCATATATTTATTTGAACACAGATTAGAAGCTCAAAAAAGAACTATAATTCATCATTTTATTGGAGAATAAAATTAAATTTATTTCTTCTTCAAAGATTGAAACGCTTCTAGAGCTGCAGCTCTAGCTTTTTCATGAACAACAATAGGACCTGGGTAATCTTTGCCAATAATTGTTTTTATAGCTTCTTGATACTTTAATTCCATTTCCCATGGTTTATGAATAAATTTATTTGGAACATTTTTAAGTTCAGGAACCCATTTTTTTACATAATTGCCTTCTTTATCAAATTTTTCACCCTGAAGTATTGGATTGAATATTCTAAAATAAGGTGCTGCATCTGCACCACAGCCAGCAACCCATTGCCATTGAGCAACATTATTTGCTTTGTTAAAATCTAGTAGACAATTTCTAAAATGCTTCTCACCCTCAGTCCAATTAATTCTCAAATGTTTGACTAAAAATGAACCAACAACCATTCTTATTCTATTATGCATCCATCCAGTCTCATACAATTCTCTCATACCTGCATCAACAATAGGATAACCGGTCATTCCTTTTTTCCATGCTTTTAAAAATTTCTCATTTTTTTCCCAAGGGAATTTGTCGAATTCTTTTCTAAAATTTCCTTTTAAGAATTCAGGGAAATAATTAATTAAACTATGTGAAAACTCCCTCCAACCAAGCTCATTAATATATTTTCTATAACCAATTCCTTTTGATTTAATTTCAGAACATTTTTTCCAAATACTGCCCACATGAATTTGGCCATGTTTGATGTAAGGAGATAATTTAGAGGTTCCTTCGATAGATGGTATATCTCGAGAAGTTCCATAATCCTTAATTTTATTTTCAATTAAATTTTTAAGTATTTTTTTTGATTCATTTTCTGAAACTTTCCAATTTTTTTCAAATTTTTTATACCAATTTTTTTTTGGTAAAATATCCTTTGGTTCAATAGATTTTTTAAAATATGAAATCTTTTTTATTTTCTTTTTAACAATATAATTTTTGCTTGGTGGTTGATTTAAATAAACTTGCTCCGCATTTCTCCAAAAAGGGGTAAACACTTTAAAGGGAGTTCCATCATTTTTTGTTATCTCTTGAAATTCATTTAAAATATTTCCTTTGAAATATTTATAATTGATTTCATTTTTAATAAATAGGTCACGTATTTTTTTTCCTTTAGCTATAACATCTGGCTCATAAATTTTATTCCAATAAACTGAAAGCTTATCCTTTTTATTAAATTTAGAAAAAATTTCTAATTCATCACCTTTTACTATTTCAAGATTAATTTTATAATCAGATAATTCTTTTTTTAAAGTTTCTAGAGATTTAAAAACCCACCATTTTTGAGCTTCTCTTTTGTTGTCAAAATCATTATTATTATAAATATATAATGCAATTACATTATCATGATTTTGTGTTGCAAAAGATAAAGCAGGATTATTTTCAATTCTAAAATCCTCTCTTATCCAAAAAATACCTGTACTACTCATTGGTTTAATTTTGGTTAATTAACTTTTGATACATTTCTTGATCAGTATCTCCCTCACAACCAAAAACTAAAATATTAGATTTTTCATTTAGATCTAATTTTTCTTTAATTGCTTGATCTTCACAACTTGTAATCAGACTGATTACGCCAGGTGCTGAGTTTTCTCCTGCAATTATTTTATCATCACTAAAGCTTGAATTTCCAAGTAGTTTCATAGTTTTTGCAATATCATCATCTGGTAAACTAATACAATGTTTAACTGAATTTTTGAGTATTTCCCATGGGACCAATGATACTTCACCACAAGACATACCACCCATTAAGCTCTCTCTTTTAATATCTAATTTTTCTATTTTTCCAGTTTTAATGCTTTCCATTACGCACGCAGCACTATCTGGTTCAACAATTATAATTGTTGGAACATAGTTCAAATATTTTGCAATACCTGCAACCATGGCAGCAGCCATGCCACCAACACCAGCCTGTAAAATGATGTGAGTTATTTTCTCTTCCTGCATTTGATTAGTTATCTCCTTCATCATTACCGTATAACCTGCCATGGTATACTTGGGGACGACCATATAATCTTTCCAAGCAACATCCTGAACTATTTGCCAATTATTTTCAGTAGATTGCTTTATACATTCCATCAATGATTTTTCGTAATTACCTTTTACTTTAACTACTTCTGCTCCAAGATCAGACATAGCTTTGCCTCTTGCATCACTTACAAATTCACTAATAAATATTTTACATTTTAATCCCAATCTTCTAGCTCCCCAGGCAACTGATCTTCCATGATTGCCAGCAGTAGCTGTTGCTACGACTATATCTTTATTTCCTTTGGTTACTTTTTCTACTGCATAAGCTCCACCTAAAGCTTTAAAAGATTTTAAATCAAATCTTTTATTTTCATCTTTATAAAAAATTTTGTTTAAATTTAATTCCTTTGAAAGTTTATTCAAAGAAAGTAGGGGAGTAGGAGAATAATCTTTCCACTCAGAAATACTCTTATAAGCATCATCAATTTCTTCTGAAGTTAGAGAACTTAGAATTTCTTTTTTGTTAAACGAGTAATTTTTATTGTCTGTAAATTCAGTGTATTTCCATTGATGACCGTTAGATAATATAGTCATGTACTAACAATCTAAAGTATTATCTTTTTCCCACTTTGTAACATCTTTTGTTTTATCAAAACTATCTTTTGATTCGAATTCATTCATTTCTGAACTTCTTAATTTTATATAACTTTCAATAACATCTTTGCCAAAAGCATCATTCATATCTTTATTATTTTTTAATAAATTTAATGATTGTGAAAGTTCATCAGGTAGCTTAGGTAAGTCTGGATATTTAGCGTGGTCTTCATACATATTGCAATCCAAAGGTTTACCTGGATCAACTTTATTTTTTAAACCATATAGACCAGCTGCTAAAACACTTGCTTGCAATAAGTAAGGATTAGCAGAACCATCCATTAATCTTAATTCAAATCTTCCAGGATCAGGGATTCTTATCATGTGTGTTCGATTATTACCTGTATAGGAAATACTACTTGGTGACCATGATGCTCCAGATTTTGTAGGTGGTGCATTTATTCTTCTGTAACTATTGATTGTTGGATTAAAAAACGCAGATAAAGATGAAGCATTATTAATTACTCCGCCTAAAAAATTATAGGCCATTTTACTTAAACCAAGTTTATCTTTATTATCTAAGAATTTATTTTTACTACCTTGCCAAACTGATACGTGAGCATGACAACCATTGCCGGTTAAATTTCCAAATGGTTTAGGCATAAATGTTGCTCTTAATCCGTGCTTTTCAGCAATTGTTTTTACCATAAACTTAAAAAAAGTATGTCTATCTGCAGTTTTTAGGCAATCTGAATAATCCCAATTCATTTCAAATTGACCGTTAGCATCCTCGTGATCGTTTTGATAAGGGCCCCATCCCATTTCAATCATACAGTCACAAATTTCCTTAATTAAATCATACCTTCTCATTAATGCAGATTGGTCATAACAAGGTTTAGACTGAGTATCCCTTGGATCTGCAATTGAATTGCCATCAGGTGAAATTAAAAAATATTCACACTCAACACCTGATTTCATTGTTAAATTCTGTTTTTTTAGTTTTTTTATCTGATTTTTTAGCATCACTCTGGGCGATGCATCTACTGGTTTGCCATTCATCCATAGATCAGATGCTAACCATCCAACTTCTTTATTCCATGGAAGTTGAATTAAACTATCTGGGTCGGGAATTCCAAACATGTCTGAGTCAGCAGGTGTCATATCTAACCATGCTGCAAATCCAGCAAAACCAGCTCCTGCATTTTGCATTTCTTTTATTGCATGAGCAGGTACTAATTTTGATCTTAATACACCAAATAAATCTACAAAACTGATTAAAAAATATTTAATTTTTTTTTGCTTAGCAATTTGAAATAAATTTTTAGACACAATCTAAGTTAACACAATTATTTGAAAAAAGATAAAATTGTTTCTTTATAATAAATTAAATTTACAACAATAATTACAATTATAGCTAGTATCACACCATACTTAGCCTTAGGAAATGCTACACCTCTCATTTTAGAGGGTCTTAATTCATCTTTATTATTTTCTTCTGACATTTTGGATTAAAGAAAAAATGAGGGCGCCACATTAAGTAGCGCCCAAATTTTATTTAAAATTACCAGTCAGTAATATTGCTTTTATGGTCATTTGCTCCATGTCGTTTACGTGCTAATCTGTCAAGCTCATCCTTTTCAGATTTTGCAGTAATAACATGCCAACCAATCCATATAATTATAGCAATAATAACTAGTATACCTTCACTAGATCCAGCACCAGGGTAAACAGCACCAACAACTTCTTCTGCTGGTTTATTAAGGTGATCTATCCAGTTTGTAACTGTAGCCATATTATTCCTCCTTTACCTGGTTGCGGATGAAACTGCTTTTTCATCTTCTTTAGCAGTCTCCATTATTTCATAGTCTAGCCCAGCTATTTCAACTTCACGAGGGATTCTTAATTTACCCATTCCGTGTAGTATCTTAGCTATGATATAGCCCGGTATTAGCCCAAGAACAACAAACATAATTATTGCCCCTATAAACATACCCAATGGATTTATTGCTGCATATGTTGTTCCATCCCACATAGCTCCAACACTGTAACCAGATGAAGGATAACCATTCAAGACGAAACCACAAATTACTAGTCCGATAAATCCTGCATAACCATGTACTGCGACAGCACCAACTGCATCGTCAATTTTGAACTTTCGCTCAACCCAGTAATGTAGTTTGTATGAAATCACAACACCGATCATACCTATGATCATTGATTGAATTGGATGATATAAATCATTCCCAGCTGACGCGCATATTATTCCTGCTAGTCCACTAGAATATGTCCAAAAAGGATCACCTTTAGCAATCACATAACCTGCCAACAAACCTCCTGATAATGACATCAAGAAATTCATCGTAATACCACTCAGTGTAGTAGGAGTTACGTAAATGTTGGTAGCCGTCCAATATGAAATACCTTCCATTCCGTATTCTGGCCCAAGATCATATATCGGTATGTTACAAGCAGCATAAAAACCCCAAAATCCAGTATAAATAAGAAATAATCCAATTGTTACTAGCCAAGGATTTCTTGGTCCAATGTTTCTTGGTTCACCGCTTGATGAGAACTTACCAATTCGTGGTCCTAAAACCATTAGAACACCTAAGGCAAATCCACCCGCAATTGCGTGAATTACCCCTGATGCGTATGCATCGTGATATCCTAGAATTTTCAGCATCCAACCATCGAAGTGCCATCCCCATGCAGCATCAATTGTCCAAAATACAGAGCCAATTGCAATTGCTAAAATTCCAAATGCAAAAGTTGTAATTCTTTCAATGATTGCTCCAGAAACGATAGAAGCAGCTGTCCAAGAGAAAAGTAAAAAGGCAGCCCAGAAAACACCAGAAATATGGTCTCCTAAATTGACAGCCATTAATTCACTTGTTGCCGTATACCATGTAGCACTAAACGCAGACTCATCTGTGATGAGCGCAGTGCTTTCATTCATTATTGATGGTGCTAATCCAGGTCCTGTTGGAAAAGCCCAGTAAATCCACCAACCAAATAAAAACCATGTTACTGTTACCAATGGTATCAGCATCGTGTTTTTCATAAGAGTATGTTGATGGTGTTTGTATCGAGAAGCTCCAACTTCATACATACAGAAACCGACGTGAATTAAGAACATCAGTACCACTGTCACCCAGTAGTAAAATTCTGTAAATATGGTTGTAAGAGCACCTAACTGATCAGTCATATTCTCTCTCCATATTAGTTTATGGGAGCCTATTAAATTTTGTGATTCGATACAAATATAAAAACATTTAAAAACCTAGCTTGTGCACTAGGTTTTTAAAAAAAATCAACTTTTAATTGAAATATTAAAATTTTAAATAAGCTTTTTTCAAATCAACAAGAGGATGTTTTGGAGACATTTGGAACTTAACTAAAAGCTCTCTTGCAATCATGTCTCTGTCTTGTTGGTTGTTAGGAAGTTTAATTGATTTTGGAATTGTAACCCAACCATTTGCATTTCTACAGAACACTGCTGGTCTATCTTCCTCATAACCCATGTGAACATCTTCCAACCAATTTAAATCATCCCATCCCATCGCTTCTATATATTTTTTTAGAAACGGAGTTAGCTTAGAATAGTCCGGTAAAAGATTAACATCGTATCTGTAACCAATAGACTGGCCAATCATTTTTTCTCTGGCAGTCTCTTTCTTTTTGCCTAACTGACCTTTAATCTCTTTTGTTTTTGCTGCTTTTTTATTTTTTTTCTTTGGCATAGTTACCTCTATATTTTGTGGTAGTTATCAACACCAACAGTGTAGTTAGTTCCAGCTAATGGAACTTTTGCTAATGCTGATGCTTCTGATGTTAAAGCAGCTAAATCTTCAGGCTCTAGTGAGTGGATATTTGTTTTTCCACAAGCTCTTGCTAAAAGCTGAGCTTCTAAAGTCATTGAATGAAGATAATTGTAAACTCTAAGTGCAGCATCATCAGGATTTAATCTAGCTCTTAGTTTAGGGTCCTGTGTAGCAACACCTACTGGACAACGTCCAGTATGGCAATGATAACATTCACCTGCTTTTACTCCCATTTCTTTTTCAAAATCAGCTTCAGGAATATCTTTGTTACAGTTTAATGCGATCATAGATCCTGTACCAATAGCTATTGCATCAGCTCCAAGAGCTAAAGCCTTAGCCATGTCAGCACCGTCTCTTACTCCACCAGCATAAATTAATGTTACTTTTCCAGTTTTACCAACATCATCGATTGCTCTTCTAGCTTCTCGAATTGCAGCAATACCTGGAATACCAGTGTTTGCAGCAGCGATATGTGGGCCTGCTCCAGTAGAACCTTCCATTCCATCTAAGTAAATGGAGTCAGGATCACATTTTGCAGCCATACGTACATCATCATAAACTTTAGATGCACCTAACTTTAACTGAATTGGCACTTTATTTTTTGTTAACTGTCTTAGTTCCTCTACTTTTAAAGCTAAATCATCTGGTCCTAGCCAGTCAGGGTGTCTCGCTGGAGATCTTTGATCAATACCAGATGGTAACGATCTCATTTCAGCAACTTGGTCAGTAACTTTTTGACCCATTAAGTGTCCGCCCATTCCAACTTTTTGACCTTGTCCAATAAATACCTCAATTCCATCGGCTAATTGTGCATGATGTGGATTAAAACCATATCTTGATTGAATACATTGGTAATACCATTTTTCAGAGTATCTTCTTTCATCAGGTATCATTCCACCTTCACCTGAACATGTAGCACTCCCAGCCATAGTAGCTCCTCTTGCTAAAGCAGTTTTTGCTTCATAAGAAAGTGCACCGAAACTCATTCCTGTAATATAAACTGGAATATCTAATTCAATTGGATTTTCACATCTTGGTCCAATAACAGTTTTTGTTTCACATTTTTCTCTGTAACCTTCGATTACAAATCTAGTTAGTGTTCCAGGTAAGAAAACCAAATCATCAAAAGTAGGAATTTTTTTCATCAATGCCATTCCTCGCATTCTGTATCTTCCTAATTGAGATTTAATATGAATATCGTCTATTACTTCAGGTGTGAAGATAGCGTTATGACCTAATAAACTTTTATTTCTTTTACCTTCTTCATGTACATGGACATCAGCTTTTCCACCAACACCTTTTCCATTTTTTTTAACTTTTTTAGATTTTTTCTTAGGCATTATATTGCTCCCTTCTTCTCTGTAGGTTCCAAATTATCATAATTCCAAAGTTTTTTACCCGCTACAATTTTTTTCATTTTACTTACATCAAAATTTTCACCGATTTCAGCAACCTTTAATTTTCTTTTAAGCCAGTCTTGGTCACTAGATGTTAATTCAGAATCTACAGCATCACTACCATATGACCCAATTTCTCCACCTACGAAAATTGTCCCATCATACATAGAGTCACCCAGGTTAATTCCAACGTCTCCAAGGATAATTATTCTTCCTCTTTGCATCATAAAACCTGTGAATGCACCCGCATCTCCACCAATAATGATAGTTCCACCTTTCATGTCAATACCAGTTCTGGCACCAACACTACCTTTGCAAATTAAATCTCCCCCTCTAATTGCCGCACCAAAACAAGATCCAGCATTCTTTTCAATTACTACTTTACCAGCCATTAAGTTTTCTGCACATGACCATCCAACTCTTCCATTAATCCTAACAATTGGACCATCGCATGAACCCATACCAAAATATCCTAAACTTCCCTCAAAAATTAAATTAAGTTTATTTAAAATACCAACCCCAAGACTATGTTTACCTTGTGGGTTTTTTATTACTATTGTCCCATATCCTTGGCTCATTAAGTTATCGATTTCTTTATTAGCTTCAGGAGCTGTCATGTCTTTAACATCAAGATCAGTTCTTTTATTGAAATCTACATCGTATGTACCGAAGTAATAAAAGTTTTCTGCTTCATCAGGGTTGAAGAATTTTTGTTGAGTTCTTCCTGTCAATACCTCTGTGTGCATACCCATTGATTGGGCTTTTGACTTTTTTGATATTGTTTTTAGATTTGCCATACTTTCACCTCCCCATCAAATGGATCATATGTATCAATTTCTTGTGGTAATACCGATCTTATTGCTATTTCTTCCGATCCCATTGCAACTAAATCGTCAGACTCGTATAACACCAATGGTTTTGCAGCCATCGTATCTTTTGCCATTCCCAAAGAGTCTTTTGTTGCAACAAAGTAAGTAAAAACACCATCTAAACCTGTTAAAGATGCTTTCATTCCTTCTTCTAAAGTTGCTCCATCTCTCATTTTTTCTGCAATGTAAACTGCAATTAATTCTGAATCACATTCAGACATAAATCTCATACCTTTATTTTCTAAAACTCTTCTATTGTTCCAATAATTAGTTAACTGTCCATTATGAACAACAGATACATCACTGAATGGGTAACCCCAAAAAGGGTGAGCAGATTTAATATCTACACCAGACTCTGTAGCCATTCTAGCATGACCAATAGCATGAGTTCCAACTACTTTATCTAAGCTGTATCTATCACAAACCATTTTAGCGTTTCCAAGATCTTTAATAACTTCCAAAGATTTACCCATCGAAAGAATTTCAACACCAGGGATACTTTCTATACGTTGAGAAAATTCCAAAAGGTCTTTTACATTATAATCAATTTCATACCTTAAAGAGTAGGGAAGTGTTCTTTCTTCTTTGACAACCTTAGCTCCCATTTCAGCTAGAGTTTGATCTACAACTTTTTTTCTTTCATCATATACAGAAACATCTTCCATAATAGATGAACTTCCTTCCCCAACGTTTTCACCAACCTTGAAACGCATGATGAAATTTTTACCATCTGTATCTCCATACAAAGCATATCCAGTTGAGTCTTCACCTCTATGTTTTAACGCTTGAAGCATTCCTTGCAATTCGCTTCCAACATTAGAGGATTTTCCTCTATGAATTAATCCTGCTATCCCACACATATTTTTATACCCTTTCTATATTTTTTAAGACCTACGGTAGACAATCAAGATAAGTATCCAGATCCCATTGCGTTGTTGCACCTAGAAATCTTTCCCACTCATCATTTTTGTACCAATGGAAAACTTTATACATCTCATCTGGCATTGCAGATTTGATAACTTCATCTTCTGCAAGTCTATCCAAAGCTTCACCTAAACTTAATGGAAGTTTTTTAACATCTTTACCAGCTTTTTGAGCTTCATAAATATTTCTAGATTCAGGAGCTGCTGGTTTCATTTTTTTGCTTATACCTTCATCGCAGGCTTTTAATAATGCAGCACCTAACAAGTAAGGATTATGCATCGAGTCTACTGATCTATACTCAAATCTTCCTGGAGCAGAAACCCTCAAACCACAAGTTCTGTTTTGATATCCCCAGTCAGCGTAGACAGGTGCCCAAAATCCTTGATCCCACAATCTTCTGTAAGAATTTACTGTCGAAGATCCAAGAGCCGTTAATGCTGGTAAGTGTTTCATAATACCTGCAATTGATTGCAAACCAATTTTACCTGGCATTTGCATATCCTTAGTGTCAGGCATGAAAGTATTTGTTCCACCCTCAACATAACTAAATACCCCATCAACTCCTGGTAAAGATTTATGACCAAGTTTATTTACTTTAACCTTTCCACCTTTCCATAAAGACATATTTGTGTGACATCCACTAGCAGACACACCCATAAAAGGTTTTGTCATAAAGCAAGCAATTAAATTATGTTCTCTAGCTACTTGTGCACAAATTTGTCTGTAAGTAGATAATCTATCTGCATTTCTTAAAACGTTATCATAAGTCCAGTTTAATTCTAATTGACCTGGTGCATCTTCATGGTCACCTTGAATCATGTCAAGGCCCATAGCATTTGCATATTCTATTACCTGCATAAACACTGGCCTTAATGACTCGAATTGATCAATGTGGTAACAGAAAGGTTTCGAGAAACCTTTACCTGACGGTGTTCCATCTTCATTTTTAGTCAACCACATCATTTCAGGCTCTGTACCTACTCTTAATTCTAGCCCGTGTTTCTTTTTAAATTCATCCATGAAAATTCTTAAATTTCCTCTACAGTCAGAAGTTAAGTGACCGCCTGGATTTTCTCTTTCTTCTCTGTTTCTAAAACAAGTACAGAAAACTCGAGCAACTCTTTTATCCCAAGGTAATTGTACAAAAGTTTCTGGATCAGGAATACCTACAAGCTCCATAGCCTCCGGACCATAACCGATGTAATTATTGTGACGATCTAAAAATAAGTTTGCGGTAGAACCATAAACTAGTTGAAAACCTTTTTCAGCAGTTCTTTCCCAATGATCAGCAGGAATACCTTTTCCCACAACTCTTCCAGTTACTGAAATAAATTGAAAATAAATATAAGTTATTCCTAACTCTTTAATTTTTGCTCTTACATCTTTTACTAATTTAGCACGTCCCGGTTGGTTAACGTGTTTTTCTAGATCTGTCATTTTCACCCCTCAATGAATTTAATTTATTCAAACGTAGCTGAAAATTTTATTTGTGTCTAGGCTTAGAGTTTAACTCCAAGGGAATGGACTGTTAGAAGTGGGATGAAGTTCACCCTTCTCGTAACGGTTGAATCTAAACGGTTTCAATAAATCACTTTCAGTACCAAGAATTTCTTTTGCAACAAGTTCACCAACGCCAATCATTTTATATCCGTGATTAGCATCTGCAATCATGTATACGTTTTCAAAAAATCTATCGAAGATTGGAAAAGAGTCTGGTGTCATACATCCCAAACCACCTGATGGTCCTTTTCGGTATAAATCTGATTTTCCCTCAAATCTTTTTTGGCAATGTGCAAGTGCTGAACACCACATTTCACTAAAAGCATCTGTTGTTTGATACTCTGGAGACTCAATTCCATAAGGATCAACGTTTACTTCATCAAAATGTTTTTTAACAATGTAAGGAGAAGTTCCACCTTGTACACCTAAACCTTCAATATCAGGTTTATAATAAATTCCCCAAATTTTATCTGTTAATAATTTTTTTGATTTGTCAGAATACAAAGGTGCTGTTGAGTCAACGTGAACTACAGGCGGTTGTTTACCATCATTTGTTTTTAAGAAATCTGGCTCAACTCCTATAACCCCTTCTTGAAGCATCCAATAAGTCCACATATCGGTTTCATGCATTTTACCGTCTTTACCTTTTATGTGAGCTGTCTTTGGTAACTCTAACATATTCCAAAAATCTCTTGCCCATGGTCCTGCTCCAACAACAACCTGTTCACATTCAATAGTTCCTTTATCAGTTTCAACACCAGTTACTGCTTGACTGTTACTTCCTTTTTTAAAACCAGTTACTCTTACACCTTTCATAACTTGAACACCATTAGATGTAGATTTATTTTCAAGGGCTTTAATTGAATCTTTATTAAAAGCGTATCCACCTTTTTTTTCATGAAGTACAGATGTGATGCCTTGAGCTTGCCAATCATCAAAAATTCCCTTCATGTAATTTGTGCAATCTTTTTCACCTTCAATAAAAACTGACTCATATCCAATTGCTTTCTGTTGTTCATAAATACTTGCAACATCTTCATGCATTACTTCTGGAGATATTTGTAGGTATCCAACTGGATTATATTTGAATGCTTTAGGATCACTTTCCCAAACCGAAACTGAATGAGCCATCAATTCTCTCATTGCTGGCTGAAAATAATTATTTCTTACAACTCCACATGCAATTCCACTAGCACCTGCAGCTGTATCTTTTTTTTCTAATACAACTATGTCGCCAGGATTTTTGTAAGTTTCTGAAAGTTTCCATGCAGTGCTTAAACCATGTATTCCACCACCGATTATTACTACTTTTGCTTTTGAAGGTAATGTCGTCATCACAAAACATTATTTTTTGATAATGGTAATTAATATACTTATTTATAGAAGTAAAAATTATATATAAAATTTAGATATTTTTAATATCTACCAAATAAATGAATTAATAACTGATATTTTTGAGCGTATCCAAATATTCATTAAACTCTTTAATAAATGACTCGCTCGGGACTATATTTTTTATTCGCTGATCAGTTGAAGTTTTTTCTAATTTGAAGAATCCTTTTTCACAAGCCTCTGTAATTATTAAAGCTGATTTTGGCCTAGATGTTTTAAATAATTTTGTTTTTAATTCTTCAACAGATAATTTTGTACCTTCTTTAAAAGCTGACATAACTAATAACATCATGTGATAATGAGAAGGTGACTTTCTAAAAAAATAATTACTTGAAGTATGGGATTGTTTCATTTGCTCTTCCCAGAAATCTAAAAGTGTCTTTTTTTCCTTTGGCATTTTTAAGATCTTACTCTTGATTTAGTTGGATCATAGAATGGAAACCCAACGACTTTTGCACTAATTCTTTTTTGGTGACCATCTATTTTTCCAATTTCAACTTCTGTTCCAATTTCCGAATATTGAGAATCAATTCTACAAAGAGCTACATTTTTATTTAGGGTTGATGATAGACATCCACTTGTAACAATACCCACTTGAGCTCTACCAATATGGACACAGTCACCATGACCTGCGATTTCTTTGCCAATTAATTCTAATCCAACTAATTTTTTCTGTGGATTATTTTTTCTTTTTAATAATTCTTCTTTACCAATAAAGTCCTCTTCTTTTGTTTTCAGAGGAACTGCAAAACCAATTCCTGCTTCAAAGGGATCTTGTTGACCATCAAATTCATTTCCAAATAAAATTAATCCAGCTTCTATTCTAAGTTTATCAAGAGCAGCAAAACCAGCAGGAATTAAACCGTCATCTTTTCCTGCTTCCATTAATTTATCCCAAACTTCAGGTGCATGTTTTGGATGACACCATACTTCATAACCAAGCTCACCTGTATAACCTGTTCTAGAAATGATTAGAGGAATACCTTGTAATTCTTCAATTCTACAAATTGTAAATCTAAACCAACCAAGCTCATCAATAGATGGTTGAGTAGGTGGTGTAAAAATTATTTTTTTTAAAATTTCTCTACTTTTTGGACCTTGTATAGAAACATTACTAATTTGGTCAGTTGAATTTTTAACATTTGCATTAAAATTTTTTTTCTTAGCTATTTCTTTTAACCATTCTCCAGCATACTCATCACCACAAATCCATCTAAATCCTGTCTCACTTAATCTTAATAATGTTCCATCATCAAACATCATTCCATTTTCATAACACATTGCAGAATAGACAACTTGGCCAACTGATAATTTTTTGATGTTTCTAGTAAGTGTGTAGTTTAATAATTCTTCAGCGTCTGGACCTATTATTTCAAATTTTCTAAGAGAAGATAAATCAATTAAAACAGCATCATTTCTACAGGCATTATATTCATTCACTAGTCCGTGTTTTGTATAATCATTTGGAAGCCAAAAACCTCTCGCATCAACAAAATTTCTAGTAAGTTGAGATGTACGTTCGTGAAAACCTGAATTTCTTGTTAATTTTTTTTCTGAATCTGTTTTCATTCGAAAAGCAAATGACTTTCTAAATTCTTTATTTTTGTCATAAGTTCTAACAAAAATTTCAGTAGGATTCCATGAATTACAAGCATCAATATCACTAGGACAAGCTGTAGTACCAATTGTTAAATCTTTTAACGCTCTAAACATTACATAATCACCAGGTCTAGAATAAGATTCATCAGATATTACTGAATTTAATCCAGCAGCTGAAGTATTAAAAAATAAATTAATTGCATGCCATCCCTTTTGTTTTTGAACTCCATATTTAGACATACTTTCAGTTAAATTATCAGAGCAATTAGGATGACCAAAGTAACCAGCATCTTCATAATATTTTGAAGTACATGCAAGATTAAAAGTATCATGCTTACCAACTGTATCTCTTATTACCTCTACTAAGGGTTCATGATCAGTATCATAAAATTTTGAATGTAATCCAGGACCAGGAAAAGTATTTCCCATAAACGTTCTAGTAGTTTGCCAATCTAATCCTTTTTCAATTCCTTTTTCTAATTTTTTTGTATCAAAGGCCACAAAGTCTGAACATTGTCTTCCAGTTGGACTTATAACTTGAATGTAATCTCCTTCTTTAACTTGGTAAGATGTTGAAGTTTCTTTATCTATGTTTTTTTCATAAAGTGGTTCAAAAACTGGATCGGGTATAACACTTAACTCTTTATCATTTATAATTTTAGCTCTTTTAATAAATATAGTTAAATCTGTTGGCGGATTTTGTTTTGCGACATCCATGTCTTCACCAGGTGCAGCAAAGATTGCATAACATTTGTCTTTTGATTTAAGTTTAATCTTTTCTTCAGGTTTAGTATCAACATCAAAAATTATAGATGATTTAGATTCTTTAATATTTAAATTTCTTTTTTTTAATTGATAATTTGTTGCTAAGATTGTTTCATCTTTTCCGTTTAAAATATCTCTAATGAAATTTTTTTGACTATTTTCTATTAGATTTAAGATTCCTAATTCTGACTTTCCGTCTTTATTAAAGCAAATTATTTCACAAATTTGATTTCCTTCATCGTTGATTAACTCTATTTCATCATCTGGAAAAATTTGAAAAGCAGTAAGAGCACCGCCATTTACAATATATCGTTCAACTCCAGGTGGTAAAATATTTAGTCCAGGATTTTTAATTTCTTTACTTGTTCCAAACATTTTTTAAAATTTTAATATTGATATATTTTTTATCACCATTTTTATTGATTAAATATATATATATTTTTTAGAACTAATAATTCTTTACCTTGCTATTAATTTTATCATAGAGTGTTAATATTAATATTAATAGAGGGGAAAAAATGAAAAAAATAATGTCATTATTATCTGCTCTAGTTATTTCTGTAGTAAGTTTCACAGGAATATCTAACGCTGCAGATAGCAAAAAGCCCATCGTAATCCCAACTCATAACTGGTCATCACAAATTGTTATGGCATATGTTATTGGCGGAATTTTTGAAAGCATGGGTAACAATGTAAAATATGTAAACGCTGACTCACAAGCAGTTTATGAATCAATCAGAATTGGAGACGTAACTATTTCTCACGAAGTGTGGGAATCTGCATTCGGTAAGTCATTTACGACTGCTTTAGATAAGGGTGGTTTACTTGACTGGGGTGATCATGAGGCAAGAACTCTAGAAGATATGGGTTACCCAAACTGGGTTACTGACAAAGGTCTATGCCCAGGTCTACCAGATTGGACAGCTTTAAAAAATCCAGACTGTGCTAAAAACTTTACAACACCTGACTCTCCAGATGGAAAAGGAAGAATGTTGGAAGGTCCTCAAACTTGGCACGGTGATTTAATTCCACAAAGGGTTGATGCATTAGGTCTAGGTGATCTTTGGTGGGTTAAATTTGCTGGAAGTGCAGATGCACTTTGGGCTGAGTTAGCAGCAGCTGAAAAAGAGGGTAGAGGAACTATTATCTTTAACTGGACACCTAACTTTACTGATGGTGCTGGTTTTACGTTCATCGATTTTCCACCATATACTGCTGGTTGTAGACCAGAAGATGGAGGAGATGGAAAATGTGGTTCTCCAGATGGTTACCTAAAAAAAGCTGTGCATGAAGATTTTCCAAAAACTCATCCTGCAGCAGCAGCAACGTTCAAAAAAATGTCGTTCTCTACAAGTCAAATTGGTGCAATGGCAGCTTTAGTTGACGTTGACAAAATGACTCACGAAGATGCAGCTAAAAAATGGTTAGCTGACAACGAGTCAGTTTGGAAAGCTTTTACTAAGTAAGGATAAAAGTTTAAAAAATTAAAATCCCCCCCAACTTTTGGGGGGGATTTTTTTTTATCTGAATTTATGTAAAATACCCTTATGAAAAAACTTCTCCTATTTATATTTTTTAGTTTTTTAATTAGCTCTTCTGTATTTGCCCGAAGCACTGGATGTAAAGAAGGAAATTGTGAGAATGGTTATGGTAAATGGGTTTATACCGACAAGACAACTTATGAAGGTGAATGGGTTGCAACAAAAAAAGAAGGTCAAGGAGTTGAGACATGGCCTAATGGATACATTTACAAAGGTGAATTTAAAAATAGTGAATGGAGTGGACAGGGAGTTTTGACATTTCCAGATGGATCTACATATGAAGGCGAATGGTCCAAAGGTTTCATGAATGGTCAAGGAACATTTACTTGGGCAGACGGTAAACAAAAAACAGGCAATTGGATAAATGGAAAGTTACAAGAGTAATGTCAAAAGAAAATAATTTAAATAAAACAGAAGATACCTCAAACACTTCAAAGCAATTTGTTGGCTTAATAATAGTTACAGTAATAGTGATAGCTTTTTTCGGTATATTGAATGGAATATTTGGAGAGGGAGACGAACTTGTTAAAAGAATGAAATTGGAAGAACAGAGAATTGCTGAAGAAAAAAAACTTAGTGAATTAATATCTAAATTACCTTCAGGAATACTAGTATCCTTTGACGGAACTGATTATTATAGATTAACCGATGAGGTATACGAACAAGTATGCAAAGCAACGAAATTAATTCCACAAAGAGCAATAATGGGTGCCAATTTTTTAAATTTTAGAGCTCATGAACTTTATACGATCAACGGAAATAAAATTGATGAAACTTTCGTTAAATGGGACCAAGAAAAAGGTAAATGTTACGCAGGTTTTACAGTAAGTGGAAACAATGTAGGGGTTGATGAAAGTATTACAGTTAGCGGAGAAGCCTTAAGTTTTTTAAGTACAGGTATTGATACAAGAGTTTACTATATTAAGAATTTTTAATGATGAAAGGTTACAATAATTAACATTTAAATTTTATTGAATTTCATATAACTTTGTAAAGATTTATGTCTGAGACCGTTATTAAGTGTGAGTCAGTTTATAAAATTTTTGGTGAGAATGCCAAAAAAATGCTTGAAGAATCTAACGGCAATGTTGATGCAAAAACATTTCAAGAAAAAGGCTGTATAGTCGGAGTTAACAACGCTTCTTTTGAAGTTGCAAAAGGAGAAATGCTAGTAGTGATGGGTTTGTCTGGATCAGGTAAATCAACATTACTAAGATGTATTTCAAGATTGACAGATGCAACTGGAGGAAAAATTTTTATAGAAGGGCAAGATTTACTTCAATTGAACAACAAGGAATTAATTGAACTTAGAAGAAATAAAATGGGAATGGTTTTTCAAAGCTTTGCCTTGTTACCTCACAAAACAGTTGTAGAAAATATTGCTTTCCCACTTCAGATAAAAGGTATCAAGACTGAAGATAGTATTAGTAGAGCAATGGAAATGGTTAAACTAGTTGGGCTAGATGGAAGAGAAAATTATTTTCCAAGAGAACTTTCAGGAGGTCAACAACAAAGAGTTGGGATTGCTCGATCCTTGGCAGTGGAACCTGATATTTGGTTCTTAGATGAACCATTTTCAGCATTAGACCCATTAATAAGAAAAGAAATGCAAGATGAGTTTTTAAGGCTGCAAGAAAAGTTACAAAAAACTATTATGTTTATTACTCACGATTTTGATGAAGCTTTAAAATTAGCGGATCGAATTGCTATAATGAAAGATGGAATAATAGAGCAGTTAGATACCCCTGCTAATATTGTTTTAAATCCTGCTACAGAATATGTACGAAAATTTACTGAGGAAGTTCCAAGAGAAAAAGTTTTAGTCATTGAAGATGTAATGGATACGTTCAATAAAGATAACTTAGGAGATATTAAAGTTTCAAAAGACGACATTATAGAAAATGTTGCAGAAAAAATTCTTACCCAAGAAAAAATTGTAGGAGTGGTTGACTCAAATAACAATATTATTGGCTCAATAAAACCCTCAACAATTATTGATACAGTTTTTGGAGGAAGAAAAAATAATAGCTAAAATATGGAGTATTTAAAAAAATATCCAAAATTATTCCAATGGTTATTTTTGTTAATTGTATTTCTCTCTTTATGTTTTGCAATCGATGTTCCTGAAACTTATAAATTTATAAGAGGTCAAGCAGAATTTGTAAAAGATCCTAACCAAAGTGTTTATATTTTTCTGGGTAAAGAAGTACGATATTATGCTTTTGATGTATTTTGGAGATTGCCTCCTTTACTTGGGTGGTTGCCTATCTGGATAAACGACTCTTTATTTTTCTTAATGAATGAGTGGATGCCAATGGAATTTTGGAATGAAGATACTCAAGAGTTCAAAACTAGACCTTTATTGTTACAGATAAGTAGAAATTTAACGTCTTTTATGACGTTTTTAATTGAATTGATTAGAGAAATTTTACTTGGAGGATTAGAAACTATAGTTGCGTTCACAAGCTGGGATTTTATTGATGCTTATCCTTGGTTGGAATTACCTGGATTACCTTGGACTATAGTTGCAGCTGGAGCAACAATACTTGCATATAAATTGAGTGGTAAAGGACTTGCTTTATTTGCAGGTTTAACAATGGTTTATATTTCAATGTTTGGTCAGTGGAAACCTTCTATGCAAACACTTTCTTTTATATTAGTTGCAGTTCCATTGTCATTTGTATTTGGAATCAGTTTAGGTATTGCTGCTTATAAAAGTAAAAGAGTTGAAAATGCTTTGTATCCAATTCTTTTAGTAATGCAAACAATGCCTCAATACGCAGTATTAGTACCCGCACTTGTTTTATTCGGTGTTGGTGATCATGCAGCTGTAATAATTACAATGGTAGTAGCAGTGCCTCCAATGATTTTATTAACTATTCTTGGACTAAGGGCAGTTCCTCCAGAAGTAATCGAAGCTGGAAGAATGAGTGGTTGCACAAACTGGCAGTTAATGACCAAAGTACTTATTCCAACTGCAAGAAGAGATATCTTAATTGGGGTTAACCAAGTTATTATGGTTTGTTTTTCTATGGCAGTAATCTCTGCATTTATTGGTGCCAAAGGATTAGGATTTAACTTATTACTTGCTCTAAACCAACTTAATATTGGTCTAGCTCTTGAAGCAGGTTTGTGTATTAGTTTGATTGCAATTTTATTAGATAAAATGTCATTGGCTTGGGCAAATCAACAACAAGACTATTTTGGTAATCTTACTTTTTACCAACGAAATAAAAATATTATATTTTTTGGTGGATCAATAGTTGTTGGAATAATTCTTGCTTATATTGGAACATTTGTTTTTAAAGATACGTTTAATTATTTATTTGAAGTTCCTCATAACAAAGGAATTTCAACAGCTGATTTTTGGAACAAAGGTGTTGATTGGATTTTTGATACATTTTTTGTTTATATAAAAGCATTTAATACTTGGTTAATTGTAGATGTGCTTCAACCAATGAGAGCTTTATATTTAAGAATGCCAGCTGTTGCTACTTTAGTATTAGCTGTAGGTGCTGGATATTTAATTGGAGGAGTTAGATCAGCATTAGTTGTTGCTGCTTTAACTCTATTTATAGCACTAAGTCCATGGTGGGATAGAGCATTGGTTACATTATACATGGCAACTTTTGGAGTAGTCGTTTCTTGTTTAATCGGTTTTACAGTTGGAACCTTATGTTTCCAAAATAAAAAGTCTGCGGCGTTTATGTTAGGGGTTTGTGACATTTTTCAAACGTTTCCATCGTTCGTATACTTAATTCCAGTAATGATGTTATTTGGAATTACAGATACATCAGTATTAATTGCAGTAATTGTTTACGCAACAATTCCAGCAACCAGATATACTATTGAGGGATTAAGAAGTGTCCCTGTCGGTTTGCATGAAGCTGCAACAATGTCTGGTGTTAATAAATTTCAAAGATTAACCAAGATTGAATTTCCTTTGGCCTTCCCGCATATGATGCTTGGGATAAATCAAACAATCGTATTTGCTTTATTTATGGTGATTATTGGGGCTTTTATTGGAACAGAAGATTTAGGACAATATATTTTAAAAGCTTTGTCAGATAAAAATGGAGCTGGAATAGGTTTAACCCTAGGTATTTGTGTTGCTTTCATAGGTTTGATTTTTGATAATTTAATCAGAACTTGGGTTGAGAAAAGAAAAAAACATTTAGGTATAGCTTAGTCCATTGAAAAATTTTATTATTTCTATCGACCAAGGAACAACATCATCAAGAGTAATTTTATTTGATACAAAAGGTAATATTGTTTTTGTTTCACAATTTGAATTTAAACAATATTTTCCAAAAAATGGTTGGGTAGAACATAATCCTAATGAAATATGGTCCACAACACTTAAAGCTTTAAAACAGGTAATAAATAAAGCAAAAAAATTAAAAGGTCATATACTAACAATCGGAATTACAAATCAAAGGGAAACGACAATTTTATGGAACAAAAGAACAGGAA
The DNA here is from genome assembly GCA_902556065.1 of uncultured Pelagibacteraceae bacterium. Classification (GTDB taxonomy): domain Bacteria; phylum Pseudomonadota; class Alphaproteobacteria; order Pelagibacterales; family Pelagibacteraceae; genus Pelagibacter. The sequence goes on along the minus strand of CACDUV010000001.1, from coordinate 79,124 downwards.
AGCCAATTTATAATGCAATTGTATGGCAAGATAGAAGAACCCAAGATTACTGTAAATTACTTAAGAAAAAAAAATATGAAAACTTATTTAGAAACAAAACTGGATTATTTATAGATCCATATTTCTCAGCAACTAAAATTAAATGGATTTTAGACAATGTTAAAATTTCAAAAAAATTACTTAGTTCAAATGATTTATTGTTTGGGACAGTAGACACCTTTTTAATTTGGAAATTAACAAAAGGAAAACAGCATTTAACAGAAGCATCTAATGCAAGCCGAACAATGCTGTATAATATTAATAATAATAAATGGGACAAAGAAATTTTAAAAAAACTAAATATTCCTCAAAAAATTTTACCAGAAGTTAAAAACTCAGCAGATAATTTTGGAAAAACAGACAAAAAAATTACAGGAGTTGAAATTTCAATTTCTGCAGTTCTTGGAGATCAGCAGGCTGCAGCATTTGGACAAACTTGTTTTGAAAAAGGATCTATAAAAAGTACATATGGAACTGGTGCATTTGTTATTATGAACACTGGTCCAAAAAAAATTAATTCAAAAAACAAATTACTGACTACTATTTGCTATCGATTAAATAATAAAAATACTTACGCCTTGGAAGGTTCAATTTTTATAGCGGGCGCAGGAGTTCAATGGTTAAGAGATAAAGTAAAATTGATAAAAAAAGCACCCGAAACTGAAAAGATTTCTAAATCGTCTAAAATTAATGATGGTGTTTTTGTTGTACCAGCTTTTAGTGGAATGGGGGCACCTTATTGGAGACCAGATGCTAGAGGAGTAATTACAGGACTAACAAGAGACAGTGATTGGAAAAGTATAGTAAGAGCAACAGTAGAATCTGTTGGATATCAAAGTTTTGATTTGTTTGATTCAATGAACAAGGATGGTTTGAAACCAAAAATAGTTAAAGTAGATGGTGGAATGGTTGCAAATAATTGGTTTACACAATTTTTAGCTGACATAATTAATTTAAAAGTTGTTAGACCAAAAATATTAGAGACAACTGCTTTAGGTGTAGCTTTGTTGGCTGGACATCAAATAGGAGAATATAAATCTTTAAATCAAATTAAAAATATGTGGAAAAAAGACAGAGTATTTAATCCTAAAATGAAAGAAAATTTTAGAAAAGATCTTTTAAATGGTTGGAAATTAGCAATTAAAAAGACTTTAGCTTAGTATAATCTATGAACAAGATTTTAGTAATTGGCGCTGGTGCAATGGGCGCTGCATTTACGTTTCCTTTGATTGACAATAATCATCAAGTTATTTTGACCGAACCATACAACAAAGATCTTCAAAAGAAATTATTAAAAAAAAATAAATTTCATCCAACATTAAAACTTAAATTATCAAAAAGAGTTTTTATTAAAAAGTTTTCATCAGAATTACTTAATGAAAAATGGGATATGATCGTTATCGCTGTAAGTTCTATTGGAATGGAAATGATTAGAGAACATTTAAAAAACATTAAAAGAAAAGTTTCTATTCTCGTTTTGACCAAAGGTCTTAAATATGATCGAAACAATAAAAAAATTATTACTATGTCGGAGCAACTAAACAAAGGAAATCAAAATTTAAATATTTCAGTATTAAAAGGACCTTGTTTGGCAAAAGAGTTAGCAAAAAAAATCAAAAGTTACACTGTTATAGCAAATAAGAATATTAATATTGCCACAAATATAGGAAAGTTAATTTCAACGAAATATTACAAAACAGAATATTCAATTGATGTAAAAGGTGTTGAATTTTCATCTGCAATAAAAAATATATATTCTATGATTATAGGATCAGGGGGAGGTGAAAATACTGCTTCAGCATTATTTAGAAAATCGTTAGATGAAATGGAATATTTAATAAAATATTTTAGAGGCAAAAAAGAAACTGTTCATGGGTTGGCTGGAGTTGGCGACTTATATGTCAGCGCTGTTGGAGGGAGAAACAGTAAAATGGGTGAATATTTAGGAAAAGGATACACTTTTAAAATTGCAAAAAAAAAATTTATGAAAAACGATACAGTAGAGGGCGCTGATCTTGCTAAAGAGATTGCACCTTACGTATTAAAAAAAATCAAAAAAAATAAAATACCACTTATGCATGCACTATTAAGTGCAATCACAAAAAATAAAAAATTAAAAATTAATTATTAATTACTTATTTAAAAAAGTCTTCATCGAGTCATCCATAGCAGTTTCCCATGGGGTATGGTGTATAGGTGCAACAGTACCTGTTACAGGTGATGAAAAGGATTTGTTTCTGTAAGTTGAGATATCTTCTACTTTATGATGTTCCCACTCTTTGAAATGTTTTCTGATTAATTCAAAATCTATTTTTGGATAATTAGACATTTCATGAAGTTCTTTTGTGTATTCAGTTTGAAAATCAATCATTTGATCTGGGTTTTCTAATTTTTCCTCCATAGCAACCCAATTATTGATATCTTTATTAATTTCATCAGCACTTGGCATTTGAATTTTTCCCATAATTACATCTCTTGCAAACCAAGCTTGGCAATCAAACATATTAAAAGTATGGAATTGATCCTGCATACCAAGATAAAGAAGTTTGTGATTGTCGTGCCAAACTACCCCTTTATATAATTTTGGTGGATATAATCTGTTGTGTGTTTTTAACTTTAAACTTTCATCTAAGAATGGAAAATGATGTAGGTAGCCAGTGCATAATATAATTGCATCTGCATCTTGTTCAGTACCATCTTTAAAAATTGCTTTTTTTCCTTCCAATCTATCAAGATAATGAACTTCTTTCATACCTTTGGGCCATTTAAATCCCATAGGAGCATTTCGATATCCAATAGTTACACTTTTAGCTCCGTATTTATTACATTGTAGAGCAACATCTTCAGCTGAATAACTGCTTCCTAAAACGATCACATCTTTTCCTCTGAATTCTTCTGCATCTCTGAAATCGTGAGAGTGCATTATTCTTCCTGGGAAAGAATTCATTCCTCTATATTCAGGAATAAACGGAACAGAAAAATGACCAGTAGATACAACTAAGTAATCAAATGTATCTTTTGAAATTTCATTTTTAGTTTTGTCTTGATAAGTGATTTCGAATTTTTCATTATTAAAAGTTACATTCGTTACTTTTGTATTTAGTTTTACTTTATTTTTAAGTTTACCTTTGCTTACTCTCCCAAGAATATAATCTTGCAACACTTCTCTAGGTGGAAAAGAAGGAATTGGTTGTCCAAAATGTTCATCAAAAGAATAATCTGCAAACTCCAAACATTCTTTAGGGCCATTTGACCATAAATATCTATACATACTATTATGAACTGGATCTCCATATTGATCACTACCTGTTCTCCAATTATAATTCCACAAACCTCCCCAATCTTCTTGTTTTTCAAAACAAACTATTTCAGGAATTTTTTCACCTTTAATCTCTAGGTGTTCAAATGCTCTTAACATTGAAAGACCACAAGGTCCTGCTCCAATAATTGCAATTTTACTCATTGTAATTTCTCCAGTTTATAAATATCCTTTCTAAATATAAACAAATATAAAATAAAATTACAATATAAATATTAACTCAAAATGGCTGAGATAAATATTTCAAATATAAATAAATCTTTTGGATCTACACACGTAATTAAAGATGTATCTTTAGATATTAAAAGCGAATCTTTCACTGTATTAGTTGGGCCTAGCGGATGTGGTAAATCAACAATGCTAAGAATGATTGCTGGTTTAGAGGAGATCAACTCAGGAACAATTTCAATTGATGGACAAGTTGTAAACGATCTGCCTCCTAAAGAAAGAAATATAGCAATGGTCTTTCAATCATATGCTTTGTATCCTCACATGACAGTGTTTGACAACATGGCTTTTGGTTTAAAAATTGAAAAAAAATCTAAAGATGAAATTACTGAGCGAGTTATGGAGGCTGCTAAAATTCTTCAAATTGAGGAATACTTAGAGAGAAAACCAAAACAATTGTCAGGAGGACAAAGACAAAGAGTTGCAATTGGTAGAGCAATTACAAGGAAACCAAAAGTATTTTTATTCGATGAACCTTTGTCTAATTTAGATGCAGCTTTAAGAGTTCAGATGAGAGTAGAGCTTGCTAAATTACATGATCAATTAAATGCAACAATGATTTATGTTACTCACGATCAAACCGAAGCAATGACACTTGCAGATGATATAGTTGTGTTAGATCAAGGTATTGTATCTCAAAAAGGATCTCCATTAAAACTATATAATGAGCCAGAAAATTTATTTGTTGGTGGATTTATTGGTTCACCAAAGATGAACTTTATTAATACTAAAGTAATTAGCTCAAATAGCTCTAGCACTGAAGTTGAAATTTCAGGGCAAGGAAAAATTATTGTTCCTAAAACTTCAGATAAAGTTTCACCAGGCGATAGTGTAAAGATTGGTATCAGACCAGAACATATCTTAATCAATACTGCTGAAAAATGCTGGGAGAGCAAAGTATTCGTAATTGAAAAATTAGGCTCTTCAACTTTTTTATATCTAGAAAAAGAGGGAGAACCTCTAGTAGTTCAAACTGACGGAGCAAGCAAAGTTAACGTTGGAGACAATCTCAGCTTAAGCTTCGATATAAACAAATGTCATTTATTTGATAGTAATAATTTAGCCTTTAAATAAAGGTCTTTTTCATTTCTCATTGTAACTTAGTCAACTGAGATATGACACTATTGCATAAGGAATTGCTTTTTAAAAAGAATAAGGTTTTAATAAAAAAAAATAAAAAGAGGTAACTATGTTAAAAAAAACTTTAATATTATTATCTGCTTTAGCATTTTTTATTAATAATATTGCTTTTGCAGATATCAAGTTTTGGACAACTGAAACTCAACCAGCAAGAATGGCAAAGCAAGAGGATATGGCTAAAGCTTTCGAAGCTAAGACTGGTATAGGAGTAGAAGTTATTCCAATAGATGAAAAAGAATTAGGTAAGAGAGCAACAGCCGCAGCTGCTGCTGGTGATTTACCTGATGTAATATATCACACACTTCAGTACGTTTTACCATGGGCTGATGCTGGAATCTTAGATGTTGATGCTAATAATGACGTTGTTAAAGAACTAGGTAAGAAAACATTTGCGCCTGGTGCTTTAAACATGGCTAAAAAAGGAACTAAGATAGCTGCTGTCCCTGTAGATGGCTGGACACAGATGGTCGTTTATAGAAAAGATCTATTTAAAAAAGCTGGCTTAGAACCACCAACAAGTTATGAAAATATCGTTAAAGCAGTAGAAGCATTATCATCTGACGATATGTTTGGTTTTGTAGCTGCAACTAAAACAGATGAAAACTTTATGAGTCAGGTTTTAGAGCATGTTTTATTAGCTAACGGAGTGAATGTTGTAAAAAAAGGTGGAGTAAAAAATCAAGGCTGGAAATTAAAAAGAGCTTTAGAGTTTTATAAAACAATCGCAAAAGCAAGTCCTCCAGGAGAACTATACTGGAAACAGTCAAGAGAACTTTATTTTGCTGGAAAAACTCCAATGATTATTTGGTCTCCATTTATTATGGATGAACTTGCTGGCTTAAGAGATTCAGCACCACCAACAATAAATGATGATCCAACATCATCTGAACTAGCATCTAAAACTGGTTTTATAACTAATTTTAGTGGACCAGGTAATAAAAAAGGTGCCGCTTGGGCAGATGTAAGGTACTTCGGAATAACAGCAGATGCTGACACTGAAGAAGCAAAACAATTTGTGATGTATTCAATGGACGAAGGTTATACGAGCACATTATCAATTGCACCAGAAGGTAAATTTCCAGTCAGAAGAGGAAACTCAACTGATCCTGAGGCTTTCACAAAAGCTTGGAGTAAATTACCAGTTGGTGTTGATAGAAAGGCTGCTTTGACAGATTTGTATTCAGAAGATGTTATCAACAATATTGTTGCTGGTTTAGATACTGCGAGCAGATGGGGAGTTAAAGAAGGCGAACTTTCAAGAGCTTCTAAGATTATCAATTCTCAATTTTTAAACCGTATCACAAGATTGTATATTGATGATCAAATTGATGTTGATGAGGCAGTAGATATGATCAACAAATCATTAAAAAAGTTCAATTAATTTTTTAATTTTTTGAAAAAAGCGGATAATATTAATTATCCGCTTTTTTTATGAGCAACACACTTTCAAAAATAGAAAAAAGAACTGCCTATGCTTTAACTTTGCCAGCAGTTCTGATTGTATTTGCAATAGTATTATTCCCAATATTTTCAAACGTATGGATTAGTTTTAAAGAAGTTCAATTAAAAGATATAAGAATTCCAGAGCCAAGAGCAAAAAAAATAGTTAAATCTGTTAAAAACGAAGATTCAAAAATTAAAATTATTTATAAATTAAGAAATAGCTCTTTAATTCAAGATATTAGAGATGTTAAATTTCAGGATAAATTTCCAAACAATGTTCAGCCAGTAGATTTAGATGAGAGATGTAAGTTTATTTCAAATAAAGTTCAGTGTGATTTTGGTGATTGGTCTAAAAAATATAGAGAGCAACTTGTAATTTTTTTTGAAACAAAAAACGGTGAAAAAATTGAAAAAAAACTGTTTAAGTTAAACAAACCAAAATTAAAAGGAAAAGCAGACAACATTCTTTTGACAACTGATTTTACTTTATCAAATTTTAAAAAAGTATTCACGAACTATGAATTTAAAGATTTATTATTAACAACATTTTATTATACTTTTTTTGGAACAGTTGGCGCAATTGTTTTTGGAATTTTATCAGCCCAAATGGTAAATCAAAACTTTAGAGGTCGAAGTTTTATTAGGAGCACGTTATTGTTTCCCTACGTAGCTCCTGTTGTTGCCCTGGCTTTTACTTGGGAACTCCTATTAGATCCCAATAGTGGTACTTTAAATAATCTGCTACTCAATTATAATATAATTGATAAGCCAATAAATTTGTTAGGACAAAAGTATGTATCAATTTTTGTTTTTGGTTTTGAATTTAAATTAAGATTAGCTTTAACAACCGTTATTATCTTTGAAATCTGGAGATATTTTCCGTTAGCATTTCTTTTTATATTAGCAAGACTTCAAGCAGTTCCTAAAGAACTATATGAGGCAGCAGATATTGATGGAGCTGGTCCTTACACGAAATTTATGAATATAACACTGCCACAGATAACAGCAGTGATTTCTATTTTATTTATGATTAGATTTATTTGGAACTTTAATAAGTTTGAGGATATTTTCCTTTTAACTGGCGGTGCCTCAGGAACCAGAACGCTTCCAATAAATGTTTATGAACAGGGGTTTTCAATAGGAGATATTGGAATGGGATCAGCTGTTTCGATGGTGATTGTATTATTACTTTTATTTTTCATGTTAATTTATTTTAAACTGATAGGAAAAAGGGCCAATGAGAGTTAAATCAATTATCACTTTCAGTATAATTTCTTCGTTTTTTTTATTCTCTCTAATTTCTATTTGGAAAATACTATCTACGTTACAAGGAATTGAACTTAAAACTTTAAATTTCAATTTTTATTTTTTAAGTGGAATTATAATTTCTTTTGTTTCAATTTTCTTGAGTGAAAAATTAAACAAACTATCTATAGTGATTATATTATCATCAGTGTTTGTATTGATTGATTATTTTATTAATAGTTCTTTACCTATTTGGCATTATATAGGAACTTTTCTGATCCTATTATTTTTTGTTAATAAATTATCTAAATATAATAAAAAAAACTTTAGTTATAATTTTTCTACACAAATTATATTTTTTGATTTTTTAACTTTGTTTGGAATTATCTTTTTTTCTTTTGTAATTTTATTTCCATTTTACTTGATGTTAGTTACAAGTTTTAAAACACAGGCTCTTTTATTAATTAATCCTTTAGATTTCAGTATCGATTTTACACAAAATATAAAATCTTTATTCAAATCCTATATTATAGTTTTTACGGAATATAATTTTGGCAAATACATGCTGAATAGTTCAATTGTATCGATAGGAACAGTTATAATTACTTTATTACTTGGGATCCCAGCAGCTTATGCAGTTGCAAGATTAAATTTTTTTGGAAAACACTTTTTGTCTACCTCAATTTTAATTATTTATATGTTTCCTGCTATTGTGCTCGTGATTCCTCTATACACTGTTTTCAGTCAATTAGGTCTAAGAAATTCTGTATTTGGATTATTGATTATTTATACAGCCACAACTCTGCCAGTAGCAATTTATATGCTCCAGGGATATTTCAAAAGTATTCCAAAAGAGCTTGAAGAAGCAGGTATAATGGATGGGCAAAATTGGTTTGGAATAATCGTTAAAATCATTTTACCTTTAAGTTTACCGGCAATTGCGTCAGTAGCATTGTATGTATTTATGATTGCCTGGAATGAATTTTTATTTTCACTAATGTTTTTAGACAGCCCTAGCTCATTTACATTATCAAGAGCGATACAGTTTTTAAATGTTGGAGCTGAAACTCCAAGACAATATTTGATGGCTGGTTCAGTTGTTGTAACTTTACCAATTTTATTTATTTTTGTTTATTTTGAAAAATATTTAGTTAGTGGGTTAACATCAGGGAGTGTAAAAGGATAATGAATAGGCATATTAAAAATGCCCAAAAAATTTTAATTGGAAATAGAAAAAGGGGATATACTCTACCCACAAATAACAAGCTATATCCTGCGCAATGGAACTGGGATTCAGCATTTATTGCATTAGGGTATTCCTATTTTAATTTAAATTTTGCATTAAAAGAAATTAAGACACTTTTAGATGGTCAATGGAAGGATGGAATGATTCCACATATATTGTTTCATAATACAAATACAAATTATTATCCTAATCATACTGCTTGGAATTGTGGAAATAAAATTCGCTCATCTGGCATTACCCAACCACCAGTACTTGCAAGTATATTAAAAGAAATAATAGATAAAAACAAAATTACCAAAATACAAAAAAAAGAAATTAAAAAATTTGTAATTAAAATTAAGAAATCTCATGAGTGGTTTATTAAAAATAGAGATCCAAAAAAAACTGGTTTAGTTTCAATACTCCATCCTTGGGAAAGCGGGTACGACAACTCGTCCTTATGGGACGAACCAATGAATAAAGTGAAAATTGAAAAAAATATTCAATATAAAAGAGCTGATAATAAAGTTATTAATCCCGAACATAGGCCTCTGAATATTGATTATGATAGATATGTAACAATAAAAAATGATTTAAGAAAAAAGAAATATGATCCAAAAAAAATATTCAAAACCTCAATGTTTAATGTAGTTGATATTGGATTTAATTCTATATTTTTTAAATCAAATAAAGATTTAATCATACTGTTAAAAAAATTTAATTTAGATAGTTCAACAATTATTAATTATGTAAAAATAACTGAGGAAAATATTTTAAAATATTTTGATAAAAAAAAACAAACTTTTTTTTGTTTTGATCTAAGAAATAAAAAAAAAATATTCATTCCATCAATTACAAATTATTTGATTTTGTATGCTGATATTAAAAATAGTAAAATTAACGATATCTTAATCAAAAACTTAAAAAAACATAATTTAAAAGAAAAATATTTTTTTTCTTCAATAAAACCTAATCATAAAAGTTTTGAGGAAAAACGTTATTGGAGGGGCCCAGTTTGGATTAACTGTAATTGGTTTATACACAAGGGCCTAATGAATAAAGACGAAAAATACTCAAACAAAATTAAAGAACGTACTATTAGATTGGTCGAAAAAAAAGGATTTCATGAATATTATAGTTGCAAGAATGGTAAACCTATGGGTGCAAATAATTTTTCTTGGTCAGCAGCTTTATATTTAGATTTAATAAATAATTAATTTTTAAGTGATAAATTAATTAAATAAATATATTCTTGTTAGAATAATAATATGAATTGGAATTATCCTACTAATATTTGGTTTGGAGCAGGTAAAATAGAAGACCTTGCTGAAGCCTGTTTTGACTTAAAAATTAAAAGTCCTCTTTTTGTGACTGATAAAGATCTTTTAAACCTTCCAATGACATCAAAAGTAATTGAAAAATTAAAGAATGAGTTTGAAAATCTACAAGTATTTTCAAATTTTTCAGGAAACCCAGTTGGAAAAAACGTAACGGAAGGTGTCTCTTTATATATGGAAAAAAATTGTGATGGTGTAATTGCTTTTGGAGGAGGTAGTGCATTAGATGTTGGAAAGGGAATAGCCTTTATGTGTGGTCAAAAAAGACCTATATGGGATTTTGAAGATATAGGAGATTATTGGACAAGAGCTGATGGAAATAAAATTTCTCCAATTATAGCGGTTCCTACTACCGCAGGAACAGGTTCAGAAACAGGAAGAGCTTCAGCTATCATTAATGAGGAAACAGGAATAAAAAAAATAATTTTTCATCCAAAAATTTTACCTTCTATTGTAATTTTAGATCCTAATTTAACTAAAGAACTTCCACCGAGAATAACGGCCGCAACAGGTATGGATGCACTTGCTCACAATCTTGAAGCTTTTTGTGCTCCAGGATTTCATCCAATGGCAGATGGTATTGCTCTAGAGGGTATGAGATTGATTAAGAATTCATTAATTGATGTTTATAAAAATGGCAAGAATATAGAAGCTAGATCTGAAATGTTAGCCGCTTCTAGCATGGGTTCTACTGCATTTCAAAAAGGTCTTGGAGCAATTCACTCGCTAAGTCATCCAATAAATGCTCAATTTGATGTCCATCATGGTTTAACAAACGCAATATTTATGCCCTATGTTTTAACTTTCAACAAATCTGTTATTGAAAACAAGATTGTATCTATTTGTAATTATCTTAATCTAAATAATACATTTGAAAGTTTTTTAGAATGGATATTAAATTTGCGTAAAGATTTAAATATTCCTCATAAACTTTCAGATGTTATGGACTGTAGTGAAGTTGATTTAGAAAAACTTTCTTTAATGGCATTTGAAGATCCATCTACAGGAAGTAATCCAAAAAAAATAACACAAGAAAATTTAAAAGAGATGTATAAAAAAAGTATTTCTGGAGAATTATTTTAATGAAGAAAATTTTGGTTGTAGAGGGTAATTTAAAAGAGGAAAATCAAAGTTTCTCAGAGGCTGGTATTCAAACTCATACAGAAAGTTTAAAACATAGCCTTTCCTATTTTACTGACCAATTAAATATAGATGTAGTTAATCCATCTTCTGATGAAAATATAAGTGAGAATATAGATACTATTGAAAGTTATGATGGTCTTATTTGGGGCGGAAGTAGTTTAAATATTTATAACAATACCCCTGAAATAAAAAGACAAATTGAATTTATGAGAGAATGTCAAAAAAAAATTAAAAAAGTTTTAGCGATATGTTGGGGAATGCAGGTTGCTGTAACTGCTGCTGGAGGAGAAGTAAAAAAAGGTGAGAAGGGATCACATCGAGGAATTGCAAGAGATATTGAAATTAATGAAAGTGGCTTAAATCATCCATTATATAAAAATAAAAATAAAAAGTTTAACACCCCAGCATTTAATTTTGATGAAGTTGTAACCCTACCAGAAAATTCGACACTGCTAGCTTCTAACCCAATTAATAATGTTCAAGGTTTAAATTTTAAAATTGGAAATTGTGATGTTTGGGGCCTTCAGTATCATCCGGAAATTACATATAACAAAATGATTAATTTAATTATATTCAGAAAAGACAGACTTATAGAACGTGGCGCCTTTAAAGATCAAAATCATATAGATGATCACATAAAGAATATAGAAATAGAAAATAAAAAATTAGATAAACTTTCCAGAATGAGAGAATTAGAGAATTGGCTAGATTATCTTAACTTAGAATAATCCTTCAATCTCGCCTTTTTCATTTAGTTTAATCGAGTCAGCTGCTGGTACTCTAGGAAGTCCAGGCATTGTCATAATCTCACCACATACAACAACAACAAATTCAGCTCCCGACGAAAGTCTTACTTCTCTGACTGGTAGTACGTGTCCAGTAGGAGCTCCCTTTAAACCAGGATCGGTTGAAAAACTGTATTGTGTTTTTGCAATGCATACAGGTAATTTCCCAAAACCTTTTTCCTCGAAGTCTTTCAATTGTTGTCTTACTTTTGTATCAGCCACTACCTCACTAGCGCTATAGATTTCTTGTGCAATTTTTTCAATTTTTTTGAATAACGAAAGATCATCTTCATATAAAAATTTAAATGTATCTTTTTTATCTTCACAAATTTCAATAACATTTTTAGCTAGTTCTATTGTTCCTTCACTACCATTAGACCAATGACTGCATTTTGAAGCTTTTACACCTTGTGTTTCACAAAAATCTAACAAAGATTTCATTTCATTCTCTGTATCAGTAATAAAATGATTAATTGCTACAGTTACAGGTAATCCAAACTTTCTAATATTGTTAATATGTCTTCTCAGATTTACCATCCCTTCTTTCAAAGCAGGTAAATTTTCTTTTTTTAAATCTTCTTTAGCAACTCCTCCATGCATTTTTAGTGCTCTAATTGTTGCTACAATAACAACACAGTCTGGTTTAAGACCTGATTTTCTACATTTTATATCTAAAAATTTTTCAGCTCCCAAATCAGCCCCAAATCCTGCTTCTGTAACTACATAATCAGCTAATTTTAATCCTGCCTTAGTTGCAATTACAGAATTACATCCATGAGCAATATTTGCAAACGGTCCCCCATGAATTATTGCGGGATTATTTTCCAACGTTTGAGTTACATTTGGTCTTATTGCTTCTTTAAGCAAAACTGTCATCGGCCCATGGGCATTTAAATCTTTTGCATAAATTGCTTGTTTATCTCTTGTATAACCAATTGTAATATTACCAATTCTATTTTCTAAATCTTTTAAATCTGTTGCTAAACAGAAAATAGCCATTAATTCAGAAGCAACAGTTATATCAAAACTATCTTGTCTAGGGTAACCATTGGCAACTCCACCTAAATCAACAATTATAGATCTTAACGACCTATCATTCATATCCATTACTCTTCTCCAAACAACTCTTCTAACATCAATATTAAGTTTGTTACCCCAGTAAATATGATTATCTATCAACGCAGATAATAAATTGTGGGCTGATGTAATAGCGTGAAAGTCTCCAGTAAAATGAAGGTTGATTTGTTCCATTGGTACTACTTGCGCATAACCACCGCCAGCAGCCCCACCTTTCATTCCAAATGATGGTCCTAGACTTGGTTCTCTTAAGCAAACAATAGATTTTTTTCCTATTTTATTTAAACCATCGTTTAATCCAACTGATGTTGTTGTTTTACCCTCGCCAGCTGGGGTAGGAGTGATTGCAGTAACTAAAATTAATTTACCATTTTTATTTTTAAGGGTATCTAGATATTCCAAATTTATTTTAGCAATATGTCTACCCATAGGACTAAAAGCAAAATTCTCATCAGGCACACCTATCTTTGACAATATGTCTTTTATTGGTTGCATTTTAGCTTCTCTAGCTATTTGAATATCTGATTTTATTTCACTCATTAATAATCCTTTAAATTATAAAATATTTAACTGCTGACTTCTTATCCTTTTTTAACATCTTTGGAAACTTCTAAAAAATATATATAAAAAAAATAAGAACTATTTAAATTCATTAATATAAAATTTGCATATGCAAAAGTATTCTATTTTTAGCTTAGTTAAAAATGCACTAACAGGTCATCAAAATTGGGATTTAGCTTGGAAAGATCCAAATCCTAAAGAGGAATATGATGTTGTTATCATCGGGGGTGGTGGTCATGGTCTAGCTACCGCATATTATCTTGCTAAAGAACATCAAATTACAAAAGTAGCTATCATTGAAAAAGGATGGATTGGTGGTGGAAATGTTGGACGTAACACTACGATTATAAGATCAAATTATATGCATGATGAAAATGGTCTTTTCAGTGAGTTTGGAATGGATCTATGGAGAAAGATGAGTCAGGACTTAAATTACAACGTAATGTTTTCTCCAAGAGGAATTATTAATCTCGCACACTCAGATGCACAAATGAATGCATATGCAAGAAGAGGAAATTCGATGAGATTAAATGGAATTGATGCAGTTCTTTTAAATAGAGAAGAGGTAAAAGAAATAATTCCAATGGCTGACTTTTCAGATAACGTAAGGTTTCCAATTTTTGGTGGATTGATGCAGCCAAGTGCTGGAACTGCTCGTCATGATGCAGTTGCTTGGGGATATGCACGTCAAGCCGACTCGATGGGAGTAGATATAATTCAAAATTGCGAGGTCACAGGTTTTGAAGTTTCTGCAGGAAAAATAAAAGGGATCAGAACATCTAGAGGAAATATTAAAGCAAAGAAAGTTGGTCTATGCGTTGCAGGTAGCACAAATATTTTGGCAGAAAAATTAAATATGACTTTGCCAATTGAAACTCATCTTTTACAAGCTTGTGTTTCTGAACCAGTGAAACCAGTTTTAGATAAAGTTGTAACTTTTGGTGCAGGTCATTTTTATATTAGTCAATCAGATAAAGGTGAAATGGTAATGGGTGGAGACCTTGATGGTTACAATAGTTACGCTCAAAGAGGTAATCTTCCAACTTTACAACATGTTTTAACTGAAGGAATTGCGATGATGCCATTTTTAAGTAAATTAAAAATGTTAAGAACTTGGGGTGGGATCATGGACATGTCAATGGATGGTTCACCAATAATTGATAAAACTCACATTGATGGTTTGTATTTAAATTGCGGATGGTGTTATGGAGGTTTTAAAGCAACTCCAGCATCAGGATGGACATTTGCACATACAATCGCTCAAGATAGAGTTCATGAATTAAATGCAGGATACAGTTTGAACAGATTTAGTACTGGCCATCTTATTGATGAAAAAGGTCTCGGTACAAAAACTTGGATTTCATAAATGTTACATATTAAATGCCCACATTGTGGAATGAGATCTCAAAATGAATTTTCTTACGGCGGAGATGCTACTGTTAAGAGACCAGCATTGAATAAAGAAGTTACAGATCAAGAATGGGATAATTTCGTATATAACAGGGTAAGTCCTAGAGGAAAACATCTAGAACTTTGGCAGCATTTATCTGGCTGCAGACAGTGGATTAAAGTTGAAAGAGATACTGCCACGCACGAAATATTTAATACTTATAAAACTAACGAAGAAATTGCTTAATGACTCAAAGTTATCGAATAGAAACAGGTGGCTTAATAAATAGAAATAAAAAAATTTCTTTTAAGTTCAATGGTGTCACTTATTTTGGTTATGATGGTGATACATTAGCTTCTGCTTTACTGGCAAATGGAGTTCACTTGGTTGGAAGAAGCTTCAAATATCATAGACCTAGAGGGTTTTTTGGTGCAGGAGTCGATGAACCTTATGCAGTTGTTCAACTTTATAGAAATGGCGAGACGGAGCCAAATATTAAAGCAACAGAACAAGAATTATTTGAAGGACTAGAGGCAAGCAGTGTTAATTGTTGGCCAAGTGTTAACTTTGATATTGGAGCAATAAATAATTTTTTAAAAATATTTTTACCTGCAGGATTTTATTACAAAACTTTTATGTGGCCAAAAAGCTTTTGGTACAAAATTTATGAGCCATTTATCAGAAAAGCAGCTGGATTAGGTGTAGCCTCAACAAAACATGACAAAGAAAGATACGAGCATAAATACGAGTACTGCGATCTTTTAATTACCGGGTCTGGACCAGCAGGTTTAGCAAGCGCTTATTCTGCAGCGAAAAATGGAGCCAAAGTTATTTTAGCTGAAGATAAACCAAGATATGGCGGTTCATTATTAACGAGTGATGTGAATATTGGTAATCAATCTGGAAAAGATTGGGCGGATGGTATTATTTCAGAATTGAAAGAGATGCCAAATGTAACTGTGAAAAACAGATCTCAAGTTTTTGGATATTATGATCACAACATGTTAGTAATGTCTGAAAAAGTTAGTGATCATTTACCTAAAACTAAAAAATATCATCCAAACAAAAGACTTTGGTATATCAGAGCAAAAGAAGTTCTAATATCATCTGGTTCAATTGAAAGACCAATTGTTTTTGGAAACAATGATACTCCCGGAGTAATGCTTTCATCTGCAGCTAAAGAATATTTAAAAGTTTATGGTGTGTTAGTTGGAAAGAAACCTTTAGTATTTACAAATAATGATAGCGGCTATGAAACTGCAATTGAATTTAAAAAACATGGAGTTGATCCTATAGTTTTAGACTCAAGATCAAATCCACAATCAGAAATTATCGATGAAGCTAAAAATTTAGGAATTAATATTAAAAATTCTTATGTAGTAGTTGCGGCACAAGGTTATAAAAAAGTAAAATCAGCTGATGTAGCAACTATTTCTGAAGATAAAAAAACACTTGGTAAAATTGAAAATATAATTTGTGATTGCATATGTGTTTCTGGATTTTGGACACCTACAATTCATTTAGCATCACAATCAGGAAATAAAACTAAATTTAATGAAGAGATAGATGCGTTTGTTCCAGGAGCTTCAAAACAAAATGAAACAACTTTGGGAGCTGCTAATGGTGTATTTACTCTAGAAGAAACTTTAAAAACATCATTTGAAAAAGGGAAAGAATTATCGAAAAAAATTACAGAAAAAGATAATGAAATATCTATTCCAAATGTAGTTGAAAAAAAATATTCTAAACATGATAGGTTTTGGTGTGTTCCTTTACCAAAAGGCAAAAGTTATAAAAGATTTTTAGATTTTCAAAATGATGTTGCTGTTTCTGATGTAGAGATTGCATTAAGAGAAGGTTATAGATCAATTGAACATGTAAAAAGATATACCACTTTAGGTATGGCAACAGACCAAGGAAAAACAAGTAATCTAAATGGATTACAATTAGTTTCTGAGATTGAAAATAAAGTTGTTCCATCTGTTGGCCACACAACTTTTAGACCTCCTTATACACCTATTTCTATTGGTGCTATTGTTGGTAGAGAAGTAGGTAGGCATTCAAAACCAACAAGAAAATCTCCAATTCACAATTGGCATGAGGAGTATAACGCTGTTTTTGTTGATGCAGGAGTTTGGTTAAGACCAAGATATTATAAAAGAGGAAACGAAACTTTGTTCGAAGCATCAAAAAGAGAAGCGAAAAATGTAAGAACAAACGTTGGTGTTTGTGACGTAACAACACTTGGTAAGATTGACGTTAAGGGTCCAGATGCTGCAGAATTTTTAAACAGAGTATACACTAACGCCTGGTTGAAGTTACCTGTTGGAAAAGCAAGATATGGAGTGATGTTAAGAGAAGACGGAATAGTGATGGATGATGGTACAACTACTAGAATTTCAGAAAACCATTATCATATGACTACAACTACCGCTCAAGCGGCTAATGTGCTTTCGCATCTAGAATATTATTTGCAACTTGTTTGGCCTGAACTTAATGTAAATGTAGTTTCAACAACTGAGCAATGGGCTGGAGCTGCTATAGCCGGTCCTAAATCAAGAGATTTGCTACAGAAATTATTTCCTAAAACAGATGTTTCTAACGAAGGTCTTCCATTTATGGGATATGTTGAAGGTGATTTATTTGGAGTTAAAGCAAGAATTTTCAGAATTTCATTCTCAGGTGAATTGGCCTACGAAGTCAATGTAGAGTCTGACAATGGAAGATTTATGTGGGAAAAAATAATTGAACTTGGTGAAGAGTTTCAAATTCAACCATATGGAACTGAAGCATTGTCTACACTTAGAATTGAAATGGGGCATGTTGCAGGTTCTGAGTTAGATGGAAGAACAATTCCATATGATAATGCTTTGGAAGGGCTTCTAAGTAAAAAGAAGGACTTTATTGGAAAAAGATCATTGCAGAGAGAAGCTTTTGTAGCTGAAGATAGACAGCGAATTGTTGGTGTTATTCCTTTAGATAAAAAAACTAGTATTCCAGAAGGCTCACATTTAGTTAAAGATGCAAATGCTCCTTTGCCAAATAAAAAATTAGGCCATATCTCCGCTTCTTGTTGGAGTGTTGAGCATGATAATCCGTTTTCATTAGCAATATTAAAAGATGGAAAAAATATGATTGGAAAAAAATTATTTGTAATGTCTCCATTAAAAAATAAAGTTATTCCGGTAGAAATAGTTTCATCACATTATGTTGATCCAAAAGGAGAAAGAGTTAGATCATGAGTTCACTTTCAGCTTTAAATAATATACATGTAAAAGGTCAATTTGGAGATTACGAAGGTAAAGATGATAAAAATTTACTTTCAATATCTGAAAGTACTAATTTATTAATTGTACAGATAGTTCAGTATAAAAGTTCAAACTTATCATCAGATAACATGCAGATAGATGGTTTAAATTTAAGAGACAATCCTTTACTAGTTAGTTCCAATGATAGCACAAGAATACTTTGGAATGGTCCAAGAAATTGGCTCTTAGTTTCCAAGAAAAAAGACATTTTAAATGAAATAGAGCAAAAATTTAATGATAATGAATTTGCAGTAACAGACATATCGCATTCAAAAGCAATAATTGAAATTGAAGGCAAGGTAGCTAAGGAAATTTTAAAAAAAGGATGTCCTTTTAATTTTGGTGAGCTAGAAAAAAATCAATGTTTAAATTCTACTTACAACGGAATGTCAGTTACTATCGATATGCTTAATGATGATCCTGATAAATTTAGAATATTTGGATTAAGAAGTTTTGGTGAATCCCTTTATCACTCAATAATAGATGCATCTTTAGAATTCGGGTATATCGCAAAGTAATTATTTATCTCTAGTTGCAATATAAACACCAATAGTTGCTATCAAAAATCCTAAAAGATCTAAATTAGATAATTTTTCGTTTAAAAATAACCACGCCATGAATGCAGATGTAGGTGGAATTAAAAAAAATATTGAAACCGTTTTACTTGCAGAGTTTTTTTTAATTAAGAACATAAGTATTGTGAATGCTCCAAAAGATACTAAAAAAATTTGATGACTCATTGCAATTATAAATGTTTTTGAAAATTCAATGTAAGGATCAACAAAAAAAATTATAATTAATAAATGAAATGAAAATCCACCTAGCGCTTGATACATGTTGCTTACTGACAAGGGTAGGTTATTACTTATTGTTTTTTGCCAAAGAGTTGAACTTGTTATTGCTAACAAAGCAATAATAGTTGCTATTAATCCAGCAGTTGGAATTTTTGATCCAATTTCAAACCCTAGAACCAATGATGCTCCAATAAATCCTAATAAAACACCTGTCCATTGTTTAACAGACACTTTCTCTTTTAGTAATGGACCGCTTAAAGCATTAGTTAGTATTGGCTGAAGTGTTACAATTAAAGCAGCTAGTCCTGTAGGCATCCCTATTGAAATAGAATAAAAAACACCTCCTAAATAAAATCCATGAAAAAGTACTCCACTAAAAAAAGATTGTAAAAATTTTTTTTTACTTACAATTATTTTCTGTCTTGAATAGATAGAAAAAATAAAAAAACCAAAAGCTACAAGCACAAATCTAAAGGCTAACGCAGCAAAAGGATCACTGTAATCAATGATTGGTTTTGTGGTTATAAATGCTGATGACCAAAGCAAAATAAAAATAAATGGAAAAATTTTAACCATTTTGTTTTATAAATTAATAATATTCATAGTCTTTATAATAAAACTCAATTTGAACAAATTCTATCTTGAGTTGAAACTTTAGATGTATATTTTTTGATTTATCTGTCTATGAGAAAATTAAAATTATATTTAATTGTTTTAAGTTTTATTTTTTTATCAGGTTGTTTTCAATCTTCTGCTCTTCTTGGTCCAGGAATGACAATTATTTCTACAGGAAATCTTGCGCAAGCAGGATTTCACTATGGAGCCAATACGGCTATTAAAAAAGAGACAGGTAAATTTCCTATCATACATTTCAAAGAAACTATTGAAACCACTAATGAGACAAATAGCTTTATAGCTGATATAAAACAATTTATTGAGGGAATTAAGGAAATCAAAAAAAACTAATTTTAAGTTAAATAAGATTTAATTTAATTAATTTTGTTTGTTTAGTTTCTTTACACCACATTTCATAACTTTCACAAACCCTCCAGAGATGATTAAATGCCCTTTGAGATATTTCTAGGGGGAAATGAGTTTTTGTATAATATAGTTTTGGTATTTTAAGCAAAAATTTAATCATCGAATCTTTTTGAATTTCCAAAAGTCTTAATGTTTCTTCGTTAATTTTCTTACCTGTAATTTTATCGATAAATTTGTTTTCTTTTAATTCTGATATCCAATTTTCATGAAACTCACCTGAGCTAATAAAATCATAATCTTTTGTTGTCATAAAAATCTCAAATGCTTGAATATTATTAACTTCAGGATTTTGGTTTTTTATTTCAATTATTTTTGAATATATTAACTCAGCAACTCTTAAAACGTAGGGTTTATCAATTTTAGATGTCACAGTTTATCTTTTGTGTTTCTGCATTGCAGAATGAGCAAGAATTAAATTTGGATCCAAAAATATCTTTGAAGATTTGATATTCTTGAATGATTTAAAGGCAAATATTGCAATCGGCAATTCAGTACAACCTAAAATTATTTTCTTACATTTCACTTTTATCAAATATTTAATAGCTGGCTTGATGGCTTTTTCAGCAGCTCTAACATTACCCATTTTTACTAACTTGATAGCTTTATTTACTGAGTTTTTTTGAAGATCTTCAGATGGGTTAACTAATTGATAACTCTGATCAAAAAATTTATTATATACTCCAGTTTTTAAAGTTCCTTCTGTCGCCAATAAACCAACTTTTGAATTTTTTTTACAATTTTTTTTTGTAAATTTAAAAACTTCCTTTGGCATATTAATAATTGGGATATTTATTTTTTTTTGTAAATCTTCAAACCAGTAATGCGCTGTATTACACGGTATAACAATAAATTTACATTTATTTTTTTCTAACAACCTACAACCTTCAAGAAGACTTTTTAAAACTTTAGTATATTTTTTTTTATTAGATTTATTTGTCTTTAGGTTAGATAAGTTTTTTGTTTGAGAACCTATAGATTCTGGCCTTCCAGGAATATTTGATTTGTTATACAAAACAAACAAAGGATACTCTTGGTCAATTTTACCTCTATTTAGTATTGCAAGCTTATTACAAAAATCAAGACCAGCTTGAGTACCCATTCCACCTAATATTCCGATCATAAATTTTTTTTTATTTTAAATACAACTTATATAATTAATTTTTTTGACTAAAAGTTGTTTTTTATAAGATTTGGTACTGGCTGAATAAAATTATTCATTAAAAAATAAAATTTATTCAGCCAATAGGAAGTGTGAAATTATGCAGTTTTTAAGTTAACTGCTGAAGGACCTTTAGGACCATCTTCAACATCGAAAGTCAAAGCTTGACCCTCATCTAAACCGTTCATACCAGCATCTCTTACTGCTGAAACATGTACAAACACATCTTTTTCTTTGTCTTCTCTTTCAATAAAACCAAAACCTTTGGTTGGATTGAACCATTTTACTTTACCTGTTAGACTCATATTATTTCTTCTTACTTTTTGTTATATTAATTATTACTTAAAATTTATATTTAAGTAATTCTCGCTTTCTTTAGATTTTAAAGAGTTTTGTCAACAAAATAGCGAAATTATTCAATTTAATTGTCAATCTGTAGCAATGAATTTAGTCAAATAAACAGAATTAACATCCTCTTTATAATGAGCAAATGGTTCACAAGGTTCAAAACCACACGATTTAAAGAGTTTTCTAGCTGGAATAAAAAATTCTCCAGCACCAGTTTCAATACTTAATCTTTTAATATCTAATTTTTTTGCTTCACTTATCAGATGATTGATTACAGTTACACCGTGGCCTTTTTTTCTAAAATTATCATGAATTCTTATTGATTTAAATTCTCCGTGTTCTTTTTCTAAAAATTTTAGTGCACCACATCCCATTAATTGATCATTATTATATAAGCTCCAGAATTTAATAGACGGAACCTTAAGACCTCGAATATCCAAAACATGAGCACTTCCCTCTGGTGAGGCAGCTCTTAGTTCAATAAAATGCTTAGTTAAAAGTTTGTGAACTTCTAAATCATCGAAATTTCCCTCAATTGATTTTAACATTTTATTCCAGAATAGTGATATGGCCCATTTTTCTTTTATCTTTAATTTCTTTTTTTAAGTAATCAAAAAAGAATTCATTATCTTTAAGTTTTGTAGAATTTCTGTACTGAGATATTTGATCACCTAACAGATTTATCATTTTTGCATTTGATAATTTTTTTAAAGGTATCTGTTCAAGTCCACAAACAGCTCTTATGTGATTTTCAAATTGACTTACATTAAAAGCATTAATTGTTAAATGACCAGAATTATGAACTCTTGGAGCAATTTCATTTACATAAAGATTATCATTTCTATCTATAAAAAATTCTACACATAGAGTACCCACATACTTAAGTTCTTCAGCAATAAGAATTGACCAATCTTTAGATTGATCAAATATTTTTTCATTTATGTCTGCAGGTATCTTGGAATGTTTTAAGATCTGATCTTCATGGGTATTTTCTATAGGTTCATAAATTTCGTATTTGTTATTACTAAACCTAGTTATAACAATAGATATCTCTTTTTTAAGTTTTACTAATTTTTCTAAAATATATCCTCTTGATAAATCTAATTTAAGATTTTTTAATTCTTCAGGTGATGAAACAGGGTGCTGTCCTTTTCCATCGTAACCTAATGTAGTTGTTTTTATTATACCTGGTAAAAAATCTTCAAGGACATCAATATCAGATTGGTTTTCAACAGAAACATATCTAGTGGTTCTTATATTTAATTTATTTACAAAATCTTTT
This sequence comes from uncultured Pelagibacteraceae bacterium, assembly GCA_902556065.1. Taxonomy (GTDB): domain Bacteria; phylum Pseudomonadota; class Alphaproteobacteria; order Pelagibacterales; family Pelagibacteraceae; genus Pelagibacter. The sequence goes on along the minus strand of CACDUV010000001.1, from coordinate 56,260 downwards.
TCTGCTAGTCGATGTTGAATCAATCTATTAACTGAAGGTTTAGGTAAAACTGGTTTTAGTTTATTGATATCATTTAAAGTTTCATAAGGGATATTTTCAAATTCATAAGTTACAATATCAACCTTGTTTACAAATTCATTAATTTTTTCTTTATCATCGTATTCTGCTCCAATAAATTCATCACAAAAATTCTGAGCCGGTGCTTCTAAATCATCACAAAAAATTATTATCTTTATCCCTAATTTTTTTGCAGCAATTGCAAGCATACTTCCCAATTGGCCGCCTCCAATAATTCCAAGAGTAATATTCGACATTTTTATTTTGGAGCTCTTTTAACAGATTTAGTTTGCTTTGATCTCCAATTTTTTAAACTATTTTTGATCGATGAATTAGTAATTGCCATTATTTCAGCTGCAAGTAGTGCTGCATTAATTGCACCATCCTCTCCAATTGCTACAGTTCCAACAGGTATACCTTTTGGCATTTGAGCTATCGAAAGTAAACTATCTAAACCTTTTAGTTTTTTGCTTTCAATAGGCACCCCTAAAACTGGAATTTGAGTTAATGCAGAAATCATCCCCGGTAAATGTGCTGATCCGCCAGCCCCAGCAATAATGACCCCAATGTTGTTTTTTTCTGCCTTCAATGCAAAATCATACATTCTTTTTGGTGTACGGTGAGCTGAAACAATTTTAGTTTCAAAAGAAATACCCAATTGTTTTAGAGTTTTTTCTGCTAATCGCATAGTTTTGTAGTCAGATTGACTACCCATAACTATTGAAACTTTTTTATTAGTATTTTTTTTCATGAAAAACGATCTAGTGTTTATTTCAAAATTCATCAAAAATTTCAATAAAATTAATAGTATTTAAATTTAGATTGATTAATCTCAAATGGTTATGAATTTTAAAATAGATAATTTGCAATATTGTAATTGGTCTAGAAAAATTTTTGAAATTAATAGAGCCGCAGGCTTAGATGCAGTTCATGTTACTATAGTTTACCATGAAGATTATAATGAGCTATTAGTAGAATTAAATAAGTGGGAAAAAATTTTTGAAGAAAATTCTGATATTATCTTTCTAGGAAAAGATTTTAAGGATATCGATAAAGCAAAGAATGAAAGTAAAACGGCAATTTTTTTTGGTTTTCAAAATTGCTCACCCATTGAGGATGACATAGGTCTGGTCGAAAAAGTTCATGAACTTGGATGTAGATTTATGCAGCTTACTTACAACAATCAATCTCTTCTTGCTACCGGTTGCTATGAAAAAATTGATAGTGGAGTGACTAATTTTGGAAGAGAAGCAATAAAAGAAATGAATAGAGTAGGTATCGTTGTTGACATGTCTCATTCTGCAGAAAAAAGTACGATGGATGCAATAGAAATAAGTGAAAAACCAATTGCAATCACACATGCAAACCCTTCTTTTTGGCATGCTGCAAAAAGAAACAAGTCCTCAGATTTACTTAAAATGTTAAGTGATAGTGGAGGAATGTTGGGTTTATCTTTGTATCCACATCACTTGAGAGAAAATACCAATTGTAGTCTTGATAGTTTTTGTGAAATGGTCGCGAAGACTGCAGAAATTATGGATGCTAGTAAAATTGGTATAGGATCAGATCTTTGTCTTGATCAACCCGACAGCGTAGTTGAATGGATGAGAAATGGTACTTGGACTAAAACTAAAAATTATGGAGAGGGATCAAAAAATAAACCTGGTTTTCCAAAACAGCCTGATTGGTTCGAGGACGCAAGAGGATTTTCAAATATAGAAAAAGGCCTTAAAAAGATTGGATTTTCAGGAGATGAGACACATGGAATACTTGGAAATAATTGGTACAATTTTTATAAATCAATTTAAATTATGCTGGTAGAATTAAGAGACCCAAATACTATTATGAAACTATCTCGTTTGGGATCGTTTCATCAATCTAAATTATCTTTTTTAAGAAGTTTTTTGAATGAATTTAAGGATTGGGAATATAAACAAGATTTGTTTAATTTAGATGAAAATGGTTATGGTGAGGCAGTATATTCATTCAAAAAAGATAAAAGAGTTTATTCATTAGTTTGTTTTGCAAATCACATCAAAGATGAAGAAAGATCAGACAGGGTTATAGCTACAAAGTGGGATGCAGCTTTTACACTTCATGATGGAGTACCTAGTAAAAAAGATATTGAAAGATTGAAAAATGAAGTTCCTAGGCAAGAAGTTGGAAGACTTTCTTATAAAGAACTCACATTATCAAGAGCAAATAAATCAGTAAGATTATTCAATCATGTAACTGATAATTTAAGTAAAGGATTACAACCTGATTTAAATTTATTGTCAAAAGTTGGATATTTATACAGAACTACAGCAGTTTATGGATCTGGAAAATTTGGTTTAGCAGATAGATTTAGAATTAAAAATCGTGAAGAAATTAACGGACCTTTTAGATTAGAAATGATGTTAGTTTATCTTGTAAGACAGTTTACTTTTGACCAAGTAAATCATGTTGCTTATCACAAGAACCCCAAAAAGGCAGTCAAGTTGGATGAGCAAATCTCAAAAAATCTAGGTATTGGAAACTCTACTGGATTAGGAATGGCTCCTTTTATTGTTAATCATCCAACTCTTTTAAATAACTGGATCTTAAGTAGAGAAATAGCTTTAAAGAAAATTAGAGAAATTAAAGATGTTAAAAAAAATGATAGTGCACTGTTTGTTGATTGTGTAAAAAAATCATTAACAAATATCACAAGCTGGAACACTGATAGTGAATATCAAAAAAATAAAATTAATAATTTACTGAAAGATATTCAAAAATTTTTAAAATTTATTGAGAATGAGTTTGATTTTACAACAGAGTATTCCTTCAATGGTATTTATGAGTGGCTAGAGCAAGAAACATGTGAAGAATGTATTGAGTATGTAGTATCCATTATGATGGAACCATATAGTGAAATAACTGAACCTTTAGTAAAAGAAATGAGCTCTGATGAAGAAAAATATTTTAATATACCAGCTCATAGAACTGTTGAAGATTTAAGAAATATAATTGAGAAAAAATACCCAAATATTTTAGAAATAAATTTTGAAAAAAAAGAAAATAATCAAAATTTTTGGTTTATTTCAAAAAATAAAGAAGAGCCAAGATTAGCTGATAGATTTGAAGAACATGGTTCAGAATTAGAACAACCTTTAGCTATAGCAAGAGACATAAAAAAACTTTATGAAATACTAATGGTTTCTAAAAATAGCCAAACTGTCTCTGACTTTTTAATAAAAAATTCAGAGTTAAGACATGTTGTAAGAAGAGTTTTTGTAGTTGAAAAATTTCCTTATTCAGAGATACAAGATAATACAATTGGTAAAAATATAATGCCTATTGATATGTTGAGGTTAAAGCTGTCTTTTTTTGGAGCTTTGAAATTTGATCCGAGGTCTGACAAATGGTTAAGAATTTGTATGTTTCAAGGAGCGCCACTACCTCATGAATTAAAGAATTATGATGAGCAGTGGGTTTATAAATCTAATATTTAATTATGAAATCATTTAGTGAAATTGAAACTACCGTTAAAAGAGCGACAAAAGCAAGTGGATATTCATGGGGGGTTGCTGAAGAAACTGCAAAGTGTGTAAGACTTTTGGAGTCCTTTGGTCTTCCAGGAATTAAACACATAAATAATTATTTTTCTGAAAGGAAAGAAAATAGTTTTCAAAATTTAAATCTAATATCAGAAAGAAATCCACCTTCAGCAAAACCTTATTGTCCAATTATTCTCGGAGTTAGTTTTTTAGACCAATCAAATTCTTTAGAACTCTTAAAAAAAATTGAACTAAATAACGTTGCTTACCCATCAATATTTTTAGCTTTTTTAAGCAGAACATCAGAAATTATTGGAAAAAAAATACAGATAAATCTTGATAAAAAAGAAATTATTTTAAATTTTAATTTAAATATCTATTCTAACATTGCTAATAACGACTTTCCGTCTATCGCAAATCATTTAGAAATTAATTTTTTAAAGAATATTGATAGCTTTTCTGAAGAAGAGTGGAAGAATTTATACAAATTGTCTGAAGATACTTTTGTTGAAGAATCAGACAGTCTAAAACAAGGTGGAGCAGGCGCCGGCTTAACAGATAATGACTGACAATTTTGATGAAATTCAGGATCAAGAAAATAATGAAGATTTAAATAATATTTGTGATGAATGTAAAGATGAAGATGAGAGTGTATCTCAAAATTTAATTTTAACTGGCTTTAAAATTTGTAAATCTTGTAGAGTTTCTAAAACTATTTTTCCAATCTAGCTAATCTGATTGACTGGAAGCATATTCATTCTGCTCATTACAAATGAAATTGATAAAAAAGCTATTATTAAAAAAGATAGTAAGACTATACCAAAAGATTTAAAATTAGATTTTAAATTTAAAATTTCTTTTGTTGAAATGATTAAACCTGCAAAAATCCAAAATTGAGTAAGAAAAATTATAGGTATCATTAAATCTGGAGTTACTGCAAAAAATCGTAATAAACCAGGAGCATGGGCAAAGCCAACTGCAGTTAGAACTTTTTTAAATGAAACTTTAGTTTGTTTGTCTGGAAAAAGTTTAACACCTATAACAAAAATGAAGATAGCCCATATTAACCAAGTAACTATTGCTGTTAAACCTGACATTCCTATTGCAGTTTTAATGATAGTGTTAGCTGCTACTGCACCAGCAACTCCATCTAAAATCATTATTAAGCCTGCAAAATATATTGAAGCTTCACCAAAATTTTTGTTATCAGAATAAAGTGTCTTATCTAATTTTATTGATTTGAAAACTATATTTAAAAATTCACCAAACATTAATTTTTATCTCTTTTATTTTTTTGAGCTTTATATGAAACAATTAATGGAAATACTATTAAAGCAATCGCAATGATAATGCAAACTGCGATTAAAAACCCTTTTGTCATTAAATTTTGGGGGAGTTTAAATAACTCCCCCTAAATAAATTTAGCCTTTTACAACTTCTCTCGTGTTAGCGTTGAAAGACTCTTTGAATGGAATATCCACTACTACAGCATCAACTGGTGTTCCGGAAGTATCTGAATATTCTTCTGGTAGGTGAACTTTATATTTAGTTCCAACTTTTCCTTTTGGAAAACCATTTGAATTTAATGTTCCATCGAAAGGAACATATCCCATTGCAATGTTTGTTTTCTTTTCAGGATGCCACCAAGGTGATGTTAAAAATCCTACTGGATCTCCACCACTTTCAGGAGAAACTAACCAAAAGTCAGGCGCATAATTATCAATAGGTTTACCACCTAATTCCATACCAACTAATTGAAGTTTGTAAGGTTTTTTTCCTGCTTTTAATTCATCTTTCATTTTTTCTAGTGCAGCCTTACCAACATAATCAGCGGTTTTGTTCCATTCTCCTTTACCAGATAAAGAAACTTGATAACCTAAATTACATTGGAATGGATTATGTTGTTGATCCATGTCTTGTCCCCATGAAAGAATACCCGCTTGAATTCTTCTATGGTGAGCAGGAGCAATAACCATTAAGCTATGTTTTTTCCCAGCTTCAAGTACAGCATTCCACATATCTTCAGCATATAAAGTAGAGTTTCTTAGATAAATTTCATAACCGGCTTCTCCTGAGAAACCAGATTGTGAAATTACAACATCTCTTCCGCCAATTTTAGCCTCAGCTAATCCATAGAAAGGCATGTTGTCAAAATCTACTTGATCTCCACATAAATCTTTCATTAATGCTTTTGATTTAGGACCTTGAATTTGAACTGGACTCACATCAATTTCTTCAATTGTACAATCAAATCTGCCATCTGCATTTACACCTTGAAGATACATTCCGATATCAGAATCTGATAACGAAAACCAAAATTCATCTTCAGATATTCTTAAAAGAATTGGATCATTTAAAACTCCACCGTATGCATTACATAGAATTACATATCTTGCTCTCATTGGTGAAATTTTAGTTGCATCTCTTGTAATTACATAGTCAGTAAATTTTTCTGCATCTGGACCCTTAACTCTTATTTGTCTTTCAACAGCAACGTTCCACATTGTTACATGGTTTACGATAGCATCGTATTCAACCATAGCTCCACCATCTTCAGGTTTTACATAACCTCTTGGGTGATAAATACGATTGTATACAGTTGCTCTCCAACAACCAGCCTGCATTGATAAATGCCAATAAGGTGATTTTCTTACCCTTGTTGAAATTAACATTTCAACTTTTGTTGGCCCACTTTGTCTTAAATTGTATGGTACTTCTCTATCTGACTGATCAACAGAAGTAACATGTTTTAATTTAGTATAGTCAAATTCATTAGACATAACTATTCTCCCTCAACCACTTGTTAGTTTCCTTCAAGCCGCCGAATGTATAAATGTGGAAGTTATCAGTGTGCGATTTAACTTTCCCAATTAAATCATTAGGGTCTTTAGGTTTCAATAAATCTAACGCCTTACTAAAATTAGATTTAAGAAAGTTTAAGGAATTTTTTGCCCCAACAATATTAGCAAATTTAATCAAGCTAGATATTTTTAAAGGCCCAGTGATTCCAACATGCACTGGTACGCTTTGCTTAGAAATGAAATCAATAATAGGCTGAGGATCAAGTAACCATTGAGTTACTATATAATCAGCGTAAGGCTTTTTATCTATCATTGCTTTTTCTAATTCTGTGTCGGATATATCAGGACTCCCTTCAGGATGTCCAGCTATTCCAATTTTCATTTTTTCAAAATAACCTGTTTCTAAAAGTTGAAACGAACTATCAAATATTCCAAGAGGCTCTCTTCCTCCCCCTATAATTAAAGCTTGTTTAACTCCTCCATCTTTGCACCGTGAAACATAATCTTTAAGTTCCTTTTCATCATGCATTGATCTAGCAGGAAAATGTGGTACAGGATTAAAACCTTTTTTTACAAGCTCTACAGCCTTGTCAGCTGTTTCCTTGTAATCTCCTCCAGGTAGCATTGTAATATAAATGTCGGATAATGCTGGAACAGTATCAATCTCTGTTTTAGGTCCTATTTCCAATGAAAAATTCATAGAGGAGATCTTTATTTATTTTAAAATATGAGTCTAGAAAATTCGATGCAGCAAAGTATCAACTATTTTATCTGACCTCTGTGCTTTTGGATTCTTCTTCCATACTCTTGAGTGACCCTATCAAAGACAATTGCGAGAGCAACTATTGCTAATCCATTCATCATTCCAAGAGCTAAATATTGGTTAGAAACAGCCCTTAATATTGGTACACCAAGACCTTTTACACCTATCATAGAAGCAATTACCACCATTGCTAGAGCCATCATTATTGTTTGATTTACGCCAGCAAAAACAGTCGGCAAAGCAAGTGGAATTTGAACAGATTTTAATTTTTGAGTTGTAGTTGCTCCAAAAGCTTCACTAGCCTCTAAAGTTTCTTTGTCTACCTCTCTAATTCCTAGATTAGTTAACCTAATAATTGGAGGAACTGCGTAGACACAAACAGCAATTAAGCCAGGAACCTTTCCAATTCCCAACAACATCAAAATTGGGATTAAATAAACAAAACTAGGAATTGTTTGCATCATATCCAATACAGGAAGTATTGCCTTTTCAGCTCTAGCTGATCTAGCCATTACAATTCCTATTGGAATACCAACAACAATACAAATGATTGTGCATACAGTAATGATAGCGACTGTTGCCATACAATCTTCCCACATTCCAAAATAACCAATTAATAAAAAAGCTATTGCACTTCCTACAACTAATTTCCAACTTTTCGAACCTAACCATGCTAATCCACAAATTGTTCCAATAATTATTATCCATGGGGTGGATAATAATAATTTTTCTAAAGATACTAAAAAAAATAATAATGGATCAAAAAATGCTTCTATATTGTCTCCATATTCTCTTGAAAAATTTCTAAAAGCTAAATCTATACCTTTTCTTAGCTCCATTTGGGATCTTCTTCCCATTTCTGGAAATTCAGTAAAAAATTCCATAAATATAAAATTTTTACGAGCCTATATTAAATAGGCTCGTAATTAAAAGTTAATTATAAACTTTTTTTGATTTTTTTTGCAGCACCAGAAGACACCCACTTAGTCCAAATATCTTCATGCTTAATTAAAAACTCAACCGCAGCATCAGAACCTTTTGCTTGGTTGTCAGCCATATAAACTAACATTCCATTCATTACTGGGCCTGGAAAAGTTCTACTTTCAACATATTTTAAAACATCTTTTCCACCAGTTTTAGCAAAGTTAGCACTTACAATTGAGTTAACCTCAGATTTTGTCCATGCAGTTGGTTTTGGATCTGCACAATCTTGCTCTGCAAGAGTGATGCAATTATCCCAATTATCTCTCCCTGCAAAAGGAACACCAAAATCTACTGGCTGTAAATTATATTTTCCAACCATTGATGTAGGATTCCAATAATATCCAAACCATGGCTCGCCAGAATCTGATGCTTTAGCAATTGAACCATCTAAACCTGCAGCTGAACCTGGATCAATAAGTTTCCAACCTTTTTTTTCCATTCCAAATGCTCTATATAAATTGGCATTAGCTAATTGACATCCCCAACCTGCTGGACATCCCATGAAAGCACCTTTTGATGGGTCTTCTTTATCAGGAAATAAATCTGGACGCTCTAAAATTTGAACAGCTGTCATTCCTTTAAGTTCTGGATGTTTTTCTAAAGCTGCTGGATTTAACCACCAACCTTCTCCTAGACCTGTAATTGGAGCTTTATTTGCAATAATTAATCTTTTCTCACTTACCGCTTTTTTTAAAGGAGTGTAAACTGCATTCGCCCATTGCTCAGGGTTCATGTCAGGTGTTCCTTTGTCATTCATAGAAGTAAATGTAGGCATAGTAGCACCAGGTACTAGTTCTACTTCACATCCATATCCTTCTTCGAGAATGATTTTATCAACGTTTGCCATTAACTCGGCAGATGCCCAGTTTTGTTCGGCTATAACTAATTTTCCACAAGCATTTGCAAAAGAAGTCATACCAAATGCTAAAAGTGCGGAAAATAGAATTGTTTTTAACTTTTTCATTATATCTCCGTTAGTTAATTTTTGAATTATTACTACAACATATCAGCAAAAAGATTGCAAATAACTTTCAACTACTGGTTGAAGTTAAATTGTCTTTAATTAAGATTTATTTAACGATAAGGTTTTACTATCATGTTTTCTGCAAATTTTTTCTTCAAAGAGTTTGTTTATATTCTAAACTGTAAAACTGTATTTCAACAAATCATTATAAGAGAATCGTAAAACTTAGCTTTAATTAATTCCAACTTAAACAAGGAGGTTTAATAAAAGTTGAAATGAAAAAGTTATCTCAAATAATCGATTTAAAAAAAATAAAAGTAGTAAATAAAAATATAGATAAAGCTCATGGTCTACCTAATGAGTGCTATACAAATAATGAGTATTTATCTGTTGAAAGAAAAAAAATATTTGAAAATAAATGGGTTGTAATTGGTGTTGGGAGTTCAATTCCTAATGTTGGAGACGCAAAACCATTTGATCTTTTAGGAATACCATTAATTATTTTAAGAGATAAAAACAAAAAAATAAAAGTTTTTCATAATGTTTGTAGTCATAGAGGATACAAAATTCTTCAAGAAAAATGTAAAATTAAGAATGTAATAAGATGTCCTTATCACTCTTGGTCCTACGATATGAGTGGCAAGTTAATAGCCACACCTCATATTGGTGGAATGAATAAACATAATTGTAACAAATTTAGCAAATCACAAAGTGGGCTTAAGGAAGTTAGATCATACGTTTGGTTAGATTTAATTTTTGTAAATATAAATAATAATGAAATTGATTTTGAAAAATATATAGAGCCTTTAAGTGATAGATGGAAAAAATTCTGGCCAATAAAAGATAGAGATTTAATAGTTTATTCTAAAGATTATGGTTATTTTAATTTGAATGCTAAATGTAATTGGAAGTTTGCAATAGAAAATTATTGTGAAAGCTATCATCTCCCCTGGGTTCATCCTGGTTTAAACTCTTACTCAAAAATTGATGATCATTATCATATTCAAGGATTACCAAATCGTTTTGCTGGCCAAGGTACTATGGTTTATAACCCAAGATTTAAAAGTAGCTTAAAATTTCCAACTTTCCCAAACTGGCCGAAAGATCAAGAGCATATTGCTGAATACGTTGCTCTTTTCCCAAATGTTATGCTTGGGATTCATAAAGACCATTTTTACGCTTACTGGTTAGAACCAGTTAATAATGAATATACAAAAGAACATATGGAAATTTTTTATGTTGGTAATGAAGCGGCAAATTCTAAAAAATTTAAATCACTTAGAAAACAAAACTTTGAACTTTGGAAAGGAGTTCAAAGTGAAGATTTAAATATAATTGAGGGAATGCAAGATGGGAGAAAATCACCATCTTATAATGGGGGAAACTTTTCACCTGTGATGGATAATCCCACCCATCATTTCCACAAATGGGTTGCAAACAATATAATGAAATGAAAGGATAAATTATGAAAAAAGATCTTATTACTAGATTAAATGAAGGCCCAATAATGTGTGCTGAAGGATATCTTTTTGCAATGGAAAGAAGAGGATATTTATCAGCAGGTCCATTTGTCCCAGAAGTAGTTTTAGAACATCCAGAAGTAGTAACTCAGTTACATAGAGAATTTATTAGAGCGGGATCTGATGTTGTTCAAGCATTTACTTATTACGGTCATAGAGAAAAGCTCAGAATAATTGGTAAAGAACATTTGTTAGAACCAATGCAAAAAGGTGCTCTTAAAATTGCAAAAGATGCTGCTGCTGAGTTTAAAGATTTAGATCTTATGGTTTGCGGAGACGTGGCTAATACAAATGTATTTGATCCAGGGGATCCTAATACTCACAAACAATGTCAACAAATGTATGAAGAACAAGTAGCTTGGGCAAAAGAGGCTGGTGTTGATTTTGTAATAGCAGAAACAATAAATTGGACAGAAGAAATGAAAATAGCATTAAAAGCAATTAAGGATTCAGGACTTATTGCAGTTTGTAATTTTGCAATTCCTAGAGGGGATAAAACTAGAGAAGGTCATACTGCTGAAGATGCGTGCAAAATGATGGAAGATTTAGGTGCAGATGTAGTTGGTTTAAATTGTTATCGAGGACCCGAAATGACAATGAAATTATTAAAAAAGGTTAGAGAAAAAGTTTCATGTCATGTTGCTGGACTTCCAGTACCTTATAGAACAACAGAGGAAGAACCTGGTTTCTTAAATATCACTGATCATGGTTGCGACTGTATTCCAGGTGGAAATGCATTCCCAGTAGCTTTAGATAATTTGTTTTGTAACAGATTTGAAATGGCAGAGTTCGCAAAAGATTGTGTAAAAAATAAAATAAATTTTATTGGTATATGTTGTGGAGCAGAAGCACATCACGTAAGAGAAATGTCAGTTGCAATTGGAAAGAAACCAATTTCAATGAAATATATGCCAGACATGAGCAAACATTTCCATCATGGCACAGATAAATCTTTAAAAAAAGTGAATAAGGAAATTAAATACTAATGGAAAAGCATGCGAAGGTAGTAATCATAGGAGGTGGTGTAGTAGGGTGTTCTATTCTTTATCATTTATCTAAATTTGGATTAAAGGATTGTATCTTGCTTGAAAGAAATGAGCTTACTTCCGGTTCATCTTGGCATGCAGCAGGAAATGTTCATGTAATTTCATCTGATCCAAATATTTCTAGGATGATGGCTTACACGATTGGCCTCTATAAAGAGATAGAAAAAGAGTCTGGTCATTCTGTTGGCTTTAAACCCAGTGGAGGATTTTATTTAGCATCAAATGAAGTGTGGGCTGATTATTTAAAAAGAGAAAGATCAAAAGCAAGATATATGGGGCTTGATCAAGAATTTATTTCTCTAGAGGAAGTAAAAAAGAAACATCCTTTAATTGACCCATCTAGATATTTGTTAGCTCTGTGGGATCCTATTGATGGAGAGGTTGATCCGTCAGGTGTAACTTATGCTTTTGCAAAAGCTGCAAAAGTTCATGGTGGAAAATATTATACCCACACTGTCGTGAAAGACACGAAACAAAAAGAAGATGGATCATGGGAAGTATTTACCGACAAAGGAAATATAAATGCTGAAATAGTAATTAATGCAGGTGGTTTGTGGGCAAGAGAAGTCGGTCAATTAGCGGGATTAAATCTTCCAGTTCAACCAATGGAGCATCATTATTTAATCACTGAACCTATTCCAGAAATTGAAGCGATGGGTGATCAAAGACTGCCTATTGGAACAGATTTTGAGGGAAATATTTATTTTAGACAAGAAGGTAAGGGAATGTTGCTTGGAACTTATGAGCCAAAATCAACTCCTTGGAAAGTAGAAGGAACACCAATGAATTTTGGTCACGAGCTGCTTGAGCCAAAGTTAGATAATATTGAAGATCGATTAGCAATTGGATTTGAGAGAATGCCAGCATTAGAGCGGGCAGGAATAAAAAATATTGTTAATGGACCTTTTACTTTTGGTCCAGATGGAAGTCCTCTTATTGGTCCAGTACCAGGAATGAAAAATTATTGGGTTGCAGTTGGTGTCATGGCTGGATTTTGCCAAGGGGGTGGTGTTGGAAAATGTATTGCTGAGTGGATTATTGATGGAGAACCTTCCATTGATGTTTGGGCAATGGATGTTGCTAGATTTGGAGATTACGCTTCACCTCAATATGGAACAATAAAATCCTCAGAAAATTATGAACGAAGATTTATTATGACATTTCCTAATGAAACTTTACCAAAAGGAAGAAAACAAAAAACTACTGCCCTATATGATCGATTTGTAAATCAAGGTGCTGTTATGGGGGATAGTTTTGGATTGGAAAATGTTTTGTGGTTTGCAAACAATAAAGAAGATGCTCATGAGGAACCAACAATAAAAAGATCAAGATCACACGATTATGTATCAAAAGAAGTTATTAATGTTAGAGAAAATGTTGGCTTGATTGAAGTTGCAAATTTTTCAAAACATGAGTTCAAAGGTCCTGATGCCAGAAAATTTTTAGATCACATAATGGCTGGAAGACTTCCAAAACCAGGAAGAATATCTTTATCTCCAATGTTGTCGTATAGAGGAAAATTATGTGGCGATCTAACTGTTGCATGTTTAGATGAAAATGAATTCGTGGTATTTGGTTCTGGAGCCGCTCAAGAAATGCATAGACGTTGGTTTGAAAGTCATTTAGGAAAATTTAATTTAAGTTATTCTAATAGATCTGATGAGTATCATGGTTTATCTATTGCAGGACCTAACTCAAGGAAAGTTTTAGAAAAAATTGTAAGAGACGATGTTTCAAATGAAAAATTTCAATTTAGAGATTCTAGAAGAATGTTTGTTGGAGGAGTTCCAGCAATAATAAATAGAATTTCATTTACTGGTGAGCTCGGATATGAAATTTATGTAGCACCCCATTATCAATTAAAACTTTATGAAGAATTAATGGAAGCTGGTAAAGAATTTAATATTAAACCTTTTGGCGGAAGAGCATTAATGTCAATGAGATTGGAGAAAAATTGGGGAGCTTGGACTTTAGATTATAGACCAGATTTTACAGCAAAGGAGACAGGTTTAGATGCTTTTATCAATTGGGATAAAGAATTTATAGGTAAAGAGAGTGCGCAAAAGGAAAATTCTTCAAATAAACTCATACCATTAATTGTTGAAACAAATGATATTGATGTAACAAATAATGAAGCTGTTATGAATGGAGATCAAAGTATTGGTTATGTAACTTCAGGTGGTTTTGCTCATTTTGTAAATAAAAGTGTAGCATTTACTTTTGTTGATCAAAAAAACATTAATTCTGAAAATAAAATTCAAGTAGAGATAAATGGAGATTTATTTAATTGTTCAATAATTAAAGAACCACTTTATGATCCAAGTGGTCAAAAAATGAGAAGCTAATGGCTCAAAAAGACGTAGGAAACAAAATTCCAATTTATAAACTTAAAACTACCGATGAAGTTATGAAGTACTACGATGATTGGGGAGACAAAGATAAATACAATAAAGACATGGTTGATTGGAACTATACAGGACCTAAAGAAACTGCAGAAACATTTAACAAATATGAGAAAAATAAAGATATTTTAATTTTTGATGCTGGATGTGGAACAGGTTTAGTTGGAATGGAGCTTAAAAAATATAGTTTTAAAAATTTTCATGGAGCTGATTTATCTCAAACTTTATTAGATACTGTACCAAAAGATCTCTATCAAAAATTAGTGAAGGTAGATTTAAATAAACCAATTGAAGTTGAGGACAACTTTTATGGTGGAGTTATGTGTGTTGGAACATTTACTTTTGGTCATGTAAAACCAAATGCATTAGATGAGTTTATAAGAATAACAAAACCAGGTGGGTTAATTTGTTTTACTATTAACGAAGGTATTTATGAAGAATATGGATTTGATAAAAAAATCATAAGTTTAAACCAAAATAATAAATGGGAAGAAATAGAGTTTTTTAAATCAGACTATATTGCTAGCAAAGATGTAAATGCTTGGTTGGGTTTGTACAGGGTTACGAAAGATGTATAGACCGTTGCCAAAAAATCTTACCATAAAAGATTCAAAAATTGATGGTTTGGGCTTATTTTCTAAAACCAAAATTGAGAAAAATTCATTTATAGGTATATCACATGTAAAACACGATAATTTTCAGGACATGTATATTAGAACTCCTCTTGGTGGTTTCTATAATCACTCAAAAAATCCAAATGTAATTAAATTATCATCAAATACATTCCCTAAATATGACTTTGGTCAGAATATTGAAGAGAAAATCAAAGAAACAGCGGAAGATAAAAACAATAATAATTTAAAGTATTTTTATTTAGTTTCATTAAAAGATATTGAACCAGGTGAAGAAATTTTAGCGAAATATACTTTTTATGAATTTTAATATATTATTTATAAAATCATGAAATTTAAAAGAAAAATAGCTCCAGAAATTAAACCAAGGCAAAATTTTATTACAAAAAAAAGATTAAGAGAAGATGAAATTGATTTTGATGAGTTAAGATCATATCGTTTAGATAGGGTTAGAAAAGAATTAGTAAAAAACAATTTAGAAGCTTGTATTTTATTTGATCCGGTGAATGTTCGTTATGCTTTAGATACTGTGAACATGAGTGTCTATAATATGCATAATTTAACAAGATATTGTTTTGTACCGGTAAATGGACCAACTATTCTTTATGAGTATTTTAATTGTGAAATATTATCAAAGCATTTAAATCTAATTGACGAAATAAGACCAGCAATCACTTGGGATTATTTTAGTAATGGAGACCAAGCAGACAAACAATTATTAAAATGGATAAATGAAGTTAAAGATTTATCAAAAAATTATTTTAAATCAAAAAAAATTGCAATTGATGTTTTAAATGGTCCTGCGGTTGCAGCTTTAAATAAAGAAGGTATTGAAGTTGTAGATGCAAAATTAATTTTAGAACAAGCAAGGGTAATTAAATCACCTGATGAATTAACTTGTATGAAAGCAGCAATAGAAGTTGCAGAAAAAGGTGTATCTAAGATGAGATCAAATCTCAAACCTGGAATGACAGAAGATGAATTGTGGTCAATTTTACATAAAACAAATATCGAAAATGGAGGTGAATGGATTGAATGTAGAATTTTATCTTCTGGAGAAAGAACAAATCCATGGATGCAAGAGAGTAGTAATAAAGTTATGCAACAGGGAGAAATTGTTGCTTTTGATACAGATATGGTTGGTCCCTATGGATACTGTGCTGATATATCAAGAGCCTTTGTAGTTGGACATAAATTTAATGATGAGCAAAAAAAACTATATTCAATGGCTAGAAATCAAATTGATCATAATTATAGATTAATAAAACCAGGAATGAGTTTTAAAGAATTTGTAAAAAAATCTTGGGTTTTGCCTGATGAATATTATGGAAATAGGTACTCATGTATGGTTCATGGAATTGGTTTATGCGATGAGTGGCCTCAAATAAGATATCCAACTGATGGTGGAGAGGAAGGTGGAACTTTTGAGAGGAACATGACGATCACACTTGAGAGTTATATTGGTAAAGTTGGCGGTAAAGAAGGTGTAAAACTTGAACAACAGTACCTTGTTGGTGAAAATGGACTTGAATTAATGTCCCATCATCCGTTAGAAGACATTTAATGAAAATTATTTTAGTTATGGGTTTACCTGGAGCTGGTAAAACAACTCTAGCAAATGAAATGGCTCCACTATTAAATGCTAAAAGACTGAATGCAGACGAGGTAAGAAAAGCTGCAAACGATTGGGATTTTTCTAAAGAAGGAAGGGTAAGACAAGCTAAAAGAATGGCTGAGGCAGCTTTAAAATTAAAAGCAGATGGCCATTATGTAATTGCTGATTTTGTTGCACCAACCCCTGAAGCAAGAAAGTTATTTCCAGCAGATTTTAGAGTATGGGTCGATACAATTAAAAAAGGAAGATTTGAAGATACTAATCAGATGTTTGTTAATCCTAAGAATTTTGATTTTCATGTAACAACTCAGGATGCAAAAAATTGGGCACCAAAAATAATAGAGGAGATAAAAAAATGACACACCAATGGGATAACAAAAAACCAACAGCACAAATGCTAGGAAGATGGCAACCTTTTCACGATGGACATTATACTTTGTTTAAAGAAATTATTAAAAAAACTGGACAAGTTTGTATTCAAATTAGAGATGTGCAAGGTGTGGATGATAATCCTTTTGATTTTGAAACAGTAAAAAAAAACATTGAAGACAGATTAAATCCTGAATTTGAAGGACAATTTAAAATTATGTTAGTACCTAACATTACAAATATTTGTTATGGTAGGGGAGTTGGATATAAGATTGAGGAAATAGTTTTGGATGAAGAAACTCAAAAAATATCAGCAACTAAGATAAGAGCAAAAATGAGAGAAGAGGGAAAGTTAAAATAAAATTTAATGAACGATAGACTTAAGACTATTGTAGATTTAGAAAAATATCCAATACACGATTTAAATTCACCAATAATTAAAAATATAGTTAAAAAATGTAAAGAAGAACTTGATCAACATAGTTGTTCAACAATTCCAAATTTTATTTTGCCTAAATCACTTAAGGTAATGAATTCTGAGTTAGAAAAACAATTAGATGAAGTTTATATGTCTAAAGAGAATATAAATGCTTACTTGTATGCAAAGGATGATCCTTCATTACCAAAAGATCATCCAAAAAGAACTTTTATGAATAGATACAATGGATATTTGAATTCAGATTGTTTTCCAAAAGACTCCGAAATGAAATATCTATACGAAACTGAAGAACTTTTAAAATTTGTATCTGCTTGTTTAGGTATTTCTCCAATTTACAGATGGGCAGATCCTTTAGCATGTCATGCATATAATGTTATGAAACCAGATGGAGTACTCCCATGGCATTTTGATAGTTGTGAATTTACACTTAGTTTAATGATACAAAAACCTGAGAAGGGAGGAGTATTTGAGTACTGTCCAAAAATTAGAGAACCAGGAAATGAAAATTTCGAACAAGTTCAAAAAGTTATAGCAGGAGATAGAACTAGAGTGAGACAATTGAAATTAGAGCCAGGAGATTTACAAATATTTAAAGGTAGATTTACTTTGCATAGGGTAACAAAAGTTGAAGGACAAAAATCAAGATATATGTGTATTCCAGCTTATGTTTTAGATCCATGGAGAGTAAACACTCCAGAACATTCTAAAGCTATTTATGGCAAAGTTTTACCAATTCATATAGAAAGAAATCAAGCTAGATCCGATGGATTAACTGATTAAATGACTAGTAACATTAAAATTAAAAAAATTAACAAAGATCTTTCATCAATTATTATTGATGAACCAAAAACTTATAACTCTTTATCATTCAAAAATCTTTCAGATTTATTAAAGGCATTAAAAAAATTAGACGCTGATAAAAAAGTTAAAGTAATAATATTAGAGGGTGCCGGTAAAGGATTTAGTGCAGGTCATAATTTAAAAGAAGTTAGAGGTCTAAAAAAGAGATATAAATATTTAAAATTATTTAATCTTTGTTCAAAAGTAATGCTTCAAATTGTTGAAGGTAGAAAACCTGTAATTGCTAAAGTCCATGGAGCTGCATTTGCAGCAGGCTGTCAATTGGTTGCAAGTTGTGATTTAGCTTATAGTACTAAAGACGCATTGTTTGCTACTCCTGGTGTCAATATTGGTTTGTTTTGTAGTACACCTATGGTTGCTGTTAGTAGAAAAATAAATCGAAAACCTATGATGAAAATGTTGCTAACTGGAGAACCTATCAATGCAAATTATGCAAAAGAAATAGGGTTGATAAATGATAATTTTTCAAAAGCCAAATTAAACAACGAAGTGTTAAAAGTAGCAAATAAAATTGCTTCTAAATCTAATTTAACAATAAAAATTGGAAAGCAAGCTTTTTACAAACAATTAGAAATGCCATTAAGTAAAGCTTACGCTTATACAAGTAAAATGATGACCCTTAATATGATGGCACTGGATGCAAAAGAAGGAATTTCTGCATTCCTCGAAAAACGAAAACCAAAATGGAAAAATAAATAATGATAAAGAATATTTTAATAGTTCTTTTTGTTATTGTTGGAATGTTTGTAATCTATAATTTTAAAGATCATAATCAAAAAAGAGCAATTGATGCATGTATTGCTGGTAGCCAAAAACTAGAAAAACCAATGACAGTTCCTGAAGCTAAAATATTTTGTGAAGAACAAATCAAAAATAATAAATGAGTGATATCAAAGAAGTTCTTTCTAAATATAAATCAATTGCAATGGTAGGAGTTAGTAATGATCCAACAAAAGCATCAACTATAGTTATGAAATATATGCAAAAATATGGATTTAAAGTTTATCCTGTCAATCCTAGAGCTGAGGGTCAAAAAATTTTAGGAGAAGAAGTTTTTGCTAAAATATCTGATATTAATGATCAGGTTGATATTGTAGATGTTTTTAGACCATCTAAAGAAGTCTATGCTATAGCAGAAGATACAGTTAAAATCGGGGCTAAAGTTCTGTGGTTACAGCTTGGTATACGAGACGAAAAGGCAAAAGATTTGATGAAAAAAAATGATATTAAGTATATTGAAAATAAATGCACTAAAATGGAATATCAAAAGTATTTTTTGAAAGTTAGACAGGCATTTCCAGTATTGAGTGACTAATGAACAAAGTAATTAAGTTTTTAGATAGCACTTTTTTAGATTTGGGTCGACAATTTAAGTGGACCTACTTACCACCATTAATGGTTTATATGGCTGCAGGTATATCTGGTTTAACAGGTATAGTTGGTACGTTCTTTGTAAAAGATTATTTAAATCTGTCAGCAGCATTTCTTGCAGGCTTAGGTTTTTGGGCAGGTATTCCTTGGGCATTAAAAATGCCACTCGGTCATCTCGTTGATCTTATCTGGGAAAGAAAAAATTATATGGTCTATTTTGGTGCATCATTAATAGCACTTAGTTTACTAATTATGTATGGGCTTATTATTCATACAGAAGATATGTCTGAAATTTTTTCGGTAGAGACATGGTTTGTGATAAGCGTGATTTTAGCTCCTGTTGGTTATGTTGTTCAGGACGTGGTCGCTGATGCGATGACTGTCGAGGCAGTCCCATTAATTGACGAGATAGGAAATGATTATTCTAAAGATCAAATTAAAATAATGCATACAACAATGCAAACTCTTGGACGGTTTGCGATTATTGGTGGTACTGTCCTCGTAGCATTAGTTAATGTAATTTTGTTTAGAGACGTAGAGAGTTTAGAACAGACTGAAAAGATAAATTTATATGGAACTATTTATATTTATGCGCTTGTAATACCTTTAGTTTCTATCTTAGGTGTAATTTTAGCAAATTATTTAAGACATAAAAAAATACAAACTTTAAAATCTAAAGGTCTTGAATTTAAAGAAGAGAGAGGGAATGAGAAAACAAAAATAAACTGGTGGATATTAGGAGGGAGTTTAGTTTTTGTTATTTTCACATTGTCTATTGGGTCCTTTAAAGTACCTTTTGCACAAGAAATTGTATTTATAGGTTCAGTAATAATTATTTTGTTTTTAATGTTTAAGCTTATAAAGGAATTACCTCAGGAATTAAGATTAACTATTGTAGGCACAGCAGTTATTATTTTTATATTTAGAGCTATGCCAGGACCTGGACCAGGATTGACATGGTTTGAAATTGATGAGCTCGGATTTAATGAGCAGTTTTTTTCTGTTCTATCATTACTTGCATCAATTTTAACATTAGCAGGTATTGTATTGTTAAGACCTTTTATGGCAAATAATTCAATTGCTAAAATTATTGTTGTTTTAAGCATTGCAGGAGCAATTTTGTTTTTACCAAGTATTGGAATGTATTATGGTTTTCACAATTGGACATCTTCATTAACAGGTGGAGTAGTAGATGCTAAATTCATCGCATTAATAAACACGGCACTTGAATCCCCTTTAGGACAAGTTTCAATGATTCCTCTTTTAGCATGGATAGCAAAAAATGCTCCAGCACACTTAAAAGCAACTTTTTTTGCAGTTTTTGCATCCTTTACTAATCTTGCTCTATCAGCAAGTGCACTAGGAACTAAGTATTTAAATGAAATATTTACAGTTACAAGAGAAGTAAAAGATAAAGTTTCAGGAGAAATTCAAACTACTGCAGATTATTCTGAACTTGGGATTTTATTAATTGTTGTGACACTTTTGACATTAATTCTTCCAATATTATTTGTAATTATAATCAACAACAGTAAATACAAAACATCAGAGTAATTATTTTTAATATGAAAATTATTTTTAAAGTATTAATTTTGTTATTGATATCTTTGACTTTTTCAAACGCTGAATTGTTAAATCCAAATAGCACTATTAAACCGAAAGAAGTTATAAAGATTCAACTTACTGGACTTCAAAAAAATGACTCTAAATTCAAAGATAGTGGAATTGAACAAACATGGAATTTTGCTCACCCAAATAATAAGAGAGTAACGGGACCATTAAGCAACTTTAAGATGATGTTAAAAAGTGACTCTTATGGGATGATGATTAATCACCTAAGTCATACAATAACTGAGCTTGGAAGTAGTGACAAATGGGCACAATTTGAAGTAATCATTCTTGATAAAAACAAGATTTATCACAAATTTAATTGGCAAGTTGAAAAGTATACTTTGGAAGGGAGCTTAAAAGGTTGTTGGTTAACTACAATGGTGTCTAGCCCGATACCTTTAGGAAGCTCAATTTGATTTTCAACATACATTTTTGTTTCGTTACAATTAAAAATTTAGTAGGAATCGCTGAATGAAAACAAAAACTAAAGTCGTTGTAGTTGGTGGAGGAGTGGTAGGTGTTAGTGCTCTTTATCATTTAGCAAAAAAAGGTTGGTCCGATGTTGTTCTTATTGAGAGAAAAGAATTAACTTCAGGATCTACTTGGCATGCTGCAGGATTACTACCTTTATTTAATATGAGTTATTCTGTGGGACAACTTCATAAGTATGCAGTCAATCTTTATAAAACACTTGAAGAAGAAACAGGAAAAAATGTTGGCTTTAGTGTGGTTTCGAATATTCGTTTAGCAAGTACAAAAGATAGAATGGATGAGTACCATCAATATGCAGGAGTTGCGCGAACTATTGGAGTAGACGTAAAATTTTTAACTCCACAACAAGTTAAAGAAATTTGGCCTTTGTGTCATACTGAAGATCTAGTTGGTGCAATACAGCACCCAGAAGATGGATATATACAGCCAGCAGATTTAACACAAGCCTTAGCAACAGGCGCAAGAAACGGAGGAGCTGAAATTTATAGAAACACAACTGTTTTATCGATGAGACAAACTAAAGATGGATGGATTGTAGAAACAGACAAGGGATCAATAGAATGTGAGCATGTTATTTCTTGCTCTGGAAATTTTGCAAGACAAACAGGTGAAATGGTAGGATTAGATATTCCAGTAATACCTGTAGAACATCAATACATTGTTACAGAACCTCACCCTGCTATTCAAAAAAGAAAAAAAGATGGATTACCAGAAATGGGAGTATTAAGAGATAGTGATAGCAGATGGTATATGAGAGAAGAAGCTGGAGGATTAATCTTAGGTCCTTATGAAGATGGTGCACCAGCTTGCTATGTAGAAGGACCATCAAAAAATTCTGAATATGAATTATTTCAGGAAGACTTAGACAGATTAGCTCCGCATATAGAAGGAGCGATTCATAGAGTCCCAGCATTTGGAGAAGTTGGAGTAAAGAAAGTTTATAACGGTGCAATATGTTATACTCCTGACGGAAATCCAATTGTTGGACCCGCGTGGGGACTTAAAAATTTTTGGATTAATGAAGGACATAGTTTTGGAATAACAGCAGCAGGTGGTGCAGGCTGGCAATTAGCCGAGTGGATCGTAGATGGTGAGCCTACGATTGATATGTTAGGAGTTGAACCAAGACGTTACGGAAACTATGCAACTAAATCTTATTTGAAAACAAAAAATGAAGAAGCATACAGCCATGTATTTATTGTTCACTATCCAGATGAAGAAAGACCAGCAGCAAGACCACTTAGAACAGCTCCTTGTTATGAACGTATGAAGAATTTAGGTGCTGTGTTTGGTCAGAAATTTGGATGGGAAAGACCTAATTTCTTTGCAACTGATGGAATGGAGCAAAAGGATGATTGGTCATTTAGAAGATCAAAATGGTTTGATGCAATTAAAAAAGAATGTCAAAATGTAAAAGAAAATGTGGGTCTATTAGATATGACTGCGTTTGCAAAATGTAGAATTAAAGGGCCTAAAGCAGAGGAATTTTTAGATTACTTAGTTGCAAACAAACTACCAAAGAAAATTGGAAGGATAAATTTATGTCATGCTTTGAACACTAAAGGAGGAGTGCATTCAGAATTTACAATAATGAAAGAAGCAGAGAATAGTTATTATTTAGTTTCTGCTGGAGCAAATTTAAGATTAGATCATGACTGGATTCAAAAATGGATGCCAGATGATGGATCTGTAATTTTTGAAGATCTAACTAATAGCACGGGAGTCCTAGTAGTAGCAGGCCCTAAAGCTAGACAATTAATGCAAAAGGTTTCAACAGATGATTTTTCAAATGAAAATTTCAAGTGGCTAACTGCAAAAAATGTAAATGTTGGCTACGCTCCAGTAAATGCAATGAGAGTAAACTTTGTTGGTGAGCTTGGTTGGGAATTGCATCATCCAATTGAATATCAAAATCATATTTTTGATAAATTAATGGAAGCAGGAAAAGACTTGGGAATTAAACCTTTTGGAATTAGGGCTATGAATAGTTTAAGAGTTGAAAAATCTTACAAACTAGTTGGTACAGAATTATCAATTGAATATTCACCATATGAGTCTGGTCTTGATAGATTTGTTCATCCAAATAAAGGAAACTTTATTGGTTTAGATGCACTTAATAAATGGAGAGAAAAAGGTTTTGATAATAAATTAGTTACTTTAGAGGTTCATAACACTAAAGACGCAGATGTGCTTGGAAATAACCCGATTTTTAAAAATGGAAAAGTTGTTGGAAGAGCAACCGGTGGTGAATTTGGGTTTAGATTAGATAAATCAATAGCGCTTGCGATGGTTAAACCAGATTGTTCAAATGTGGGCGACAAATTACAAGTTGATATATTAGGTGAAATGTACGACGCTACCGTATTGGATGAAAGTCCATACGATTCAGAAAATAATTTATTGAGAGCTTAATGAAAATTTTAGTAGCTGTAAAAAGAGTTATTGATTACAACGTTCAAATCAGAGTTAAAGAAGATGGAAGTGGTGTAGTAACTGACAATGTTAAAATGTCAACCAATCCTCCTGATGATAATGCCATAGAAGAGGCTGTAAAAATTAAAGAGGCAGGTAAAGCTACAGAAGTAGTTGCTGTAACTGTTGGAGAAGAAAAAGCTCAAGAGACAGTTAGAAAAGCTTTAGCTGTTGGTGCAGATAGAGGTATTCATGTAAAGGTTGATGGAATTCTAGAACCACTTGCCGTTTCAAAAATTTTACAAAAAATAGTAGATAAAGAAAAACCAGATTTAGTATTTATGGGCAAGCAAGCAATTGATGATGATTGTAATCAAACAGGTCAAATGTTGAGTGCATTATTAAATTGGCCGCAAGCAACTTTTGCATCAAAGATTGATGTAAAAGATAACAAACTAGAAGTTACTAGAGAAATCGATGAGGGACTTGAAACGATTGAAATAAATGTTCCTGCTATTGTAACTTGTGATCTAAGATTAAACGAACCACGATACGCTTCTCTTCCAAATATTATGAAAGCGAAGAAAAAACCAATAGAAGAAATTGCTGCATCTGACCTAGGTGTTGATACTTCACCAAGGGTAGAGCAAATTAAAGTAGAAGAGCCACCAAAAAGAAAAGCAGGTATTAAAGTGGCTAATGTAGCAGAATTAGTTCAAAAATTAAAAAATGAAGCAAAGGTAATATAATGGCAGTTTTACTTATAGCTGAACATAATAATAAAGAGTTAAGACCATTTACATTAAATGCTGCCACAGCAGCTTCACAAATTGACATTGATGTTCATGCGGTATTAATTGGAAATAATAGTGCTGAGGCAGCAAAACAACTATCAGAACTTCCAGTAATTAAAAAAGTGTTAAGCGTTGAAGCACCACACTATGAAAATTTTACAGCAGAAAATTTTGCTCCAGTTGTGGTTAAGTTAGCAGAAAATTATTCCCATATTATTTGTTCAGCAAATACATTTGGTAAAAATTTAATACCAAGGATTGCAGCTCATCTTGATACTTCACAAGTTAGCGACATTATAAAAGTAATATCATCTGATACATTTGTTAGACCAATTTATGCTGGAAATGCTTTTGCAACAGTCAAAAGTAATGATGCTAAAAAATGTGTTACAATAAGACCTACTTCATTTGATCCTTGTGAAAGTTCAGGGGGTTCAGCGCCAATTGAGAAAATTGATGCTGCTGAGGAATTTTCAAATACAAAATTTATAAAAAGAGAAGAAATTAAGTCTGACAGACCTGAACTTGGTACAGCTAGAATTGTTGTGTCAGGTGGAAGAGGAATGCAAAGTGGAGATAACTTTAAATTAATTACAGAGATTGCTGATAAGCTTGGAGCAGCTATTGGAGCATCAAGAGCAGCAGTTGATGCAGGTTATATAAGTAATGATCACCAAGTTGGACAAACAGGAAAAGTTGTTGTGCCAGATTTATACATAGCTGTTGGAATATCAGGAGCAATTCAGCATTTAGCAGGTATGAAAGAGAGTAAAGTTATAGTTGCAATTAATAAAGATGGTGAAGCACCAATTTTTAGTGTAGCCGATTACGGTCTTGAAGCAGATCTTTTTGAAGCCTTGCCTCAGTTCATGGAAGAGCTGAACAAATTAAACACTATACAAAAATAATCCTTACCGTTAAAAACTAGAGTATGTCTAGAGAATCGATGGAATATGATGTTGTAATCATTGGTGGAGGACCATCAGGATTATCAACCGCAATAAAATTAAAACAATTAGATCCAAATTTAAATGTTTGTTTATTAGAAAAAGCATCAGAGATTGGAGCTCATATTTTAAGCGGTAATGTATTTGAAACACGTGCTCTAGATGAATTATTACCAAATTGGAGAGAATTGAATTCTCCAATCAAAACAAAAGTAACTAAAGAAAAATTTTTATTTTTAGGAAAAACTAAATCTTTAAGTTGGCCAACTTGGCTATTACCTGCAGTACAGCAAAATCATAAAAATTATATTATCAGTTTAGCAAATCTATGTAGATGGCTTGCTGAACAAGCTGAAAATTTAGGTGTAGAAATCTTTCCAGGATTTCCAGCAAGTGAAATTTTATATAACGAAGATGGATCTGTTAAAGGTGTTGCTACTCAAGATATGGGTATAGATAAAGATGGTAATAAAAAAGATAGTTTTGAACCAGGTATTGAGCTTTTAGGTAAAGTGACTGTTTTTGCCGAAGGGTGTAGAGGTCATTTAGGAAAACAATTGATTGAAAAATTTGAATTAAACAAAGGTAAAGATCCTCAACAATATGGAATTGGTTTTAAAGAAATTTGGGAAATAGAGGATAAAAATCATGAAGAGGGTTTAGTTATGCACACAGCTGGATGGCCATTGGATAACAATACATATGGTGGTAGTTTTATGTATCATTCAGAAAATAAACAAGTTTTTCTGGGCTATGTAATTGGTCTAGATTACAAAAATCCACATTTGTCACCTTATGATGAATTTCAGAGGTTTAAAACACATCCAGCAATAAAAAAAATTATAGAAGGTGGAAAAAGAATTTCTTACGGTGCAAGAGCTTTAATTGAAGGTGGATTTCAAAGTTTGCCAAAAATGTTCATGCCCGGAGCTTTACTGGTTGGGTGTGATGCGGGAACTTTGAATATGCCAAAAATTAAAGGATCTCATACAGCGATGAAAAGTGGGATTATTGCAGCCGAAACTATTAATGAACACTTAAAAGAAAATAAAGATTTATCTATATATGAAGATAAATTTAAAAACAGCTGGTTACATAAAGAGCTTTATGAAGCTCGGAATGTGAAACCCAGTTTTAGCTGGGGATTAATTTTAGGAATAATTTTCACAGGTATCGATCAAATTTTATTTAGAGGAAAACTTCCTTTTACACTTAAACACAAACATGCTGATCATGAAACATTAAAACCTGCAAATCAAATGCCAAAAATAGATTATCCAAAATATGATAATGTAATAACTTTTGATAAAACAAGTTCAGTTTATCTAACAGGAACCAATCATGCAGATAATCAACCAGTTCATTTAAAACTTAAAGATCCTGATTTACCAATAAATTATACTTTAGAAAAATTTGATGAACCTGCTCAAAGATATTGTCCTGCAGGTGTGTATGAAGTTCAAAAAGAAAATGATGTAAATAAATTTGTAATTAATTCTCAAAATTGTATCCATTGTAAAACTTGTGATATTAAAGAACCATCTCAAAATATTACTTGGGTTACTCCAGAGGGTAGCGGCGGTCCAAGATATGGAAATATGTAAATTAGGACAAATCTATTGCAAACTTTTTTAAAGTTTCAATAGGTACATATTTAAGAGTGTTTTCATGTGTTCTTTTCAAAAATATTGGACATCCTTTACCGGCTTCAACTGCTCTTGCATACCAACTAGCACACAAACACCATCCATCTCCATCTTTTAAACCTGGAAACCCAAATTCAGGATGTGGAGTAATTAAATCGTTACCTGCTTCTTTCATCCACTCTAGGCATTCGGTAGTAACTTTGGCACAAACTGTATGAAGTCCATGATCATTCTCGTCAGTGTTACAACAACCATCACGAAACCAACCTGTTAAAGGATCATTTGAACATTCTTCCAGGTCTTCACCTAGAACATTTTTTTGTTTTTCACTCATTAAATTTTAGTAGGATTTGGTTGACCTTTATAAACTTCTTCAGGGTCGAATTTTTTTTCTTTCTCAAGAAATTCCATTTCAACTTTTCTTCCGTTTTCTATTGGTCCCATAGGAATAGATCTATAAAAACATGATCTATAACCAACATGACAACTAGCCCCATCACCAATATCAACTGTTAACCATATTGAGTCTTGATCATCATCAATTCTTATTTCAGTAACCTTTTGCGTAAAACCACTCGTTTTACCTTTGTGCCAGATAGCTTTCCTCGATCTACTAAAATAGTGTGCTTCTTTAGTTTCAATTGTCTTTTTAAGAGCTTCTACATTCATGTATCCATGCATCAAAATATCTTTTGTTTTTGAACACATAGTAATAACTGGGATTAACCCATCATTGTCAAATTTTGGTGATAGAAGATTTCCTTCCTCAATATCGTAGATATTTTCTCTTTTTTTGAACATATGCGGTGACTATGTAGCACATATATGAATATATTAAATATTTTTAAATTGAAGTAATTACTGTATAAAAAAGCGCTATGAAATTAGTAAAAAACACAGACAACAAAAATTTAGATATAAAGCATGTTTCAGATAAAGAAGCTGAAGATGCGTTTAGAACTATCCTTTCTTGGATGGGCGAAGATCCTAATAGAGAAGGTTTGTTAGAAACTCCTAAGAGAGTGATAAAAGCTTTCAAAGAATATTTCAAAGGTTACAAAGAAGATCCTAATAAAATCTTAGACAAAACTTTTGGTGATGTTGAAGGTTATGATGACATGGTTGTTCAAAAAAATATTTCAGTACAGAGTCATTGCGAACATCACATGGCTCCAATTATTGGAAAAGCACACGTGGCTTATATTCCAAAAGAAAGAGTTGTGGGGTTAAGTAAGTTAGCAAGAGTAGTTGAGGTTTTCTCAAAAAGATTACAAACACAAGAGAGACTTACGATGCAGATAGCAAACACTTTAATGGAATCATTAGATGCAAAAGGCGTTGCCGTTACAATAGATTCAACTCATCAGTGTATGACTATGAGAGGAATTAAAAAAGAACAAGCAACTACAGTTACAAATTACTACTTGGGTCAATTCAAAGAAGATTTAAGTTATCAAAATAGATATTTACGATTTATAAGCACTACGTTAAAAGATTAGAGTGCCTGATCAATTCAAAGCAATAGTCCTTAACCAAGAAGGCGAGAATTTTTCGCGTGAAGTAAAATCTTTAGATAAAAGTTTCTTAAAACACGGAGATGTAACTGTAAAAGTAGATTATTCAGACCTAAACTTTAAAGATGGAATGATTCTAAAGAATGGGGGAAGATTAGTTAAAGAATATCCTCATATTCCAGGAATAGATTTTTCTGGAACTGTTATTGGAAGCGATAACTCAAAATTTAAAGAAGGTGATGAAGTAATTCTTACCGGTTTTAGAGTGGGAGAAGTTTTTTTTGGAGGGTTTTCACAAATTGCAAAAGTAAGTGGAAATTTTTTAGTTAAAAAACCAAATAGTTTAACCAGCAAACAAGCAATGATTTTAGGAACAGCAGGTTTAACTTCTTTAATGAGTGCATTTGCTATTCAAGCAAGAGAAAGCATTTTATTAGGAGAAAAAGTTAACGATGTTCTAGTCACTGGTGCAACAGGTGGAGTTGGTAGTTTAGCAGTTATGGCTTTAACTAAATTAGGTTACAAGGTTACTGCAGTTAGTGGAAAAGATTCTAAGTCTGAGTATTTAAAATCATTAGGTGCTAAAAACATTATAAATAGGGCTGAATTTGATAAAGATCCAAGACCAATAGATAAGGGTTTATGGGATGGAGTAGTTGATACTGTTGGTGGAAAAATTTTAGCAAATGCAATAGCACAAACAAAACCAAATGGAATTATAGCGATATGTGGTAATGCAAATAGCAACGAGCTTAACACTAATCTACTCCCATTTATGTTAAGAGGAATTAAAGTTTGGGGAATGGACTCTGCAAATTGTAGTATTAAAAGAAGAGAATTTATTTGGGGTGAAGCATCTAAATTAATTGATTTTGATTTAATTGAAAAATCAGTTTTAACTGTTAGTTTGGAGGAATTAGTTGAAACTTATCCAAAAATTTTAAAAGGTGAAATTGCTGGAAGAGTATTAGTTGATTTAAGTAAATAATGGATTGGGATAAATTAAAAATTTTTCATGCAGTAGCAGAAGCTGGAAGCTTTACAAATGCTACTGTAAATTTAAATTTAAGCCAATCTGCAATCAGTAGACAGATACAATCTTTAGAGCAAGATTTAAAAGTACAACTCTTTGAAAGGCATGCACGAGGATTAACTCTTACAGAAAATGGTGAATATGTTTTTAAAACAGCCCATGAAGTAATTAGTAAACTTAAAGAAGTCGAAACATCTTTAGGTGATCAAAAGAATAAACCAACAGGAAAATTAACCATAACAACCGTAAGAAGTTTTGGTACTCACTGGTTAACACCTAGAATTCAAGAATTTATGAGACTTAATCCAGAGATTGAAATAGAGTTAGTTTTTGATGACAAAGAATTAGATTTAAGCACAAGGCAGGCTGATATTGGAATTTTCATGAGAAGACCAAAACAGCTTAATTATATTCAGAAAAAATTAGTTGATATTAAGTACTATATTTATGGATCAAATAAGTACTTAGAAAAAAATGGAATGCCAAAAACAATAGGTGATCTAAATAAACATAAATTTATTTCTTTTGGAAAAGGTGCTCCTTCACCAGTTTATAATCCAGACTGGGCGCTAAAAATTGGAATGCATGACGGAAAGAAAAGAAAAACAATAATGAGAGTAAATAGTGTAATGGGACTTTTGTTGGCGGTTGAGTCTGGAGTTGGATTAGCAGCACTTCCAGAATATTTAGTATCAAATTCAAACAACGTAATTAAAGTACTTCCAAAAGTAGAGGGACCCATAACAGAAGCTCACTTTGTTTACCCACAATCTTTAAAAAATACAGCTCGAGTTCAGGCTTTTAGAAACTTCTTATTTAGTAAGATCGGCGACTGGAAATAAAAACCCCTTATAAGTAATATCAAAATAGCCCTTGTTTTCTGCGACAAAATATGCGATTGATAATCATTCGCATTGAGAATAATTCTCATTCGCAAATCAAATAGGGTAGAGAAAAGGATACAATGAAAAAAGTAACAATAATGAGTTTATTTGTTTCTTTAATAATCTCATCTTTTGCAATTGCTAATGAAGTAAATATCTTCAATGCAAGACATTACAAAGCAGACAATGAGCTTTATAGCAAATTTACCAACAAAACTGGAATTAAAGTAAATCTGATTAATGGAAAGGCTGGTGCATTAGAAAAAAGAATGATTGAAGAGGGCACAGACTCTTCTGCTGATCTTTATATCACTGCTGATGCTGGAAGATGTGGAGCTTTCAAAGCTAAAGGAATGACCCAAAGTGGTTTGGTGTCTCCAACAATTAAATCTTCTGTTCCAAAAAATTTTAGAACTACACACTGGGTAGGAGTAGCTAAAAGAGCAAGAATAATCTACTATTCACCAGAAAGAGTAAGTGGTGCTGAATTATCAGGTCTTACATATGAAGGTCTAGCCGATCCAAAATGGAAAGGCAGATTAGTAATTAGAAAATCAAGCAACATTTATAACAAATCTCTTGTAGCATCATTAATTGAAAATAACGGAAAGAAAGCTGCTGCTAAATGGTCTAAAGGAGTTGTTGCAAATATGGCAAGAACGCCGAAAGGAAACGACAGAGCTCAAATAATGGCAGTTGCAGCTGGAGAAGCTGATATTGCTGTAGCAAACACTTATTACTTGGCACTTATGTTATCTGGTAATAAAGGAGCAGAACAACAATCAGCTGCTAAAAAAGTTAAGGCATTTTTCCCGAATCAAAATGATAGAGGAACGCACATGAATATTAGTTGTGCCGCTTTAGTAAAAGGAGCGCCTAATAAAGCAAATGCTATCGCACTTGTAGACTTCTTGTTATCACCAGAGGCTCAGGAACATTTCACAAATAATACTTTTGAGTTTCCGATGATTGCAGGGGTATCACCAAATCCATTGGTAGTGAACAATTTAGGATTAGATTTTAAACAAGATCTAACAACTAAAGTTTCAAGTTATGGAAAAAATCAAGCAGCAGCATTAGAGGTAATGACTTCTGCTGGATGGAAGTAAGGGTAAAGTGAAAAAAAATTTATTTGATTTTAATTTATATAATTCTTCTGTAAAAGACGTTTCACTTGAGGGTCAGATAACATGTGAACCGTGTTTGTCAGAGTGTGAAAGAATTAAAAGAAAGATAAATAATAGAAAATTATCTGAAATCAAAAAAAATGATATTGATCATGTCATTAATGTTTTTGATTAAAAAGTTGATTTTCAAAAAGTGAACGTAACTCAATAGTTATTTACCCTACTATTGGTTATGTTCACTGAAACAAAAGGGTAAAAGTGTATTTAAAAAAAATTAATTTTTGGTTTTTAAGTTCGTTATTAGTATCAATCTTTGTAGCTATACCAATCGTTACTGTATTTACTAGTTTTTTTGAGGATACTTCAAATTATTATCAAATATTAAAAGATACCTTTTTGTTTGAGTACATTTTAAATTCATTAATTTTACTTATTTGCGTTTTAGTTTTAACTTTTTTAATTGGAACTACTACTGCTTACCTGGTTTCATTTTACAAATTTCCTTTTAGTGATTTTTTTAAGTGGGCTCTTATCTTATCTTTTGCTGTACCACCTTATATTTATGCATATTCATTGACAGCTTTCTTTGAGAATTATGGTACTTTGTATTCTTTATTGAAAAATCTATTTGGAGAGGCAAATTATAATCAAAATATTCCAAAATTTGATGGTTTAGTAGGTGCTGTACTTTCGCTATCTTTTTCCTTATTTGCTTATGTTTATATTCTTTCAAGAGCATCATTCTTGTATCAATCTCAAAATTTAATTGATTTAGGTAGAAATTTAGGATTTTCAAAAGCAAAATCCTTTTATTCATTAATTTTACCAGCTGCAAGACCATCAATTGTTGCGGGTCTTTCTTTAGTTGCAATGGAAACTTTAGCTGAATTTGGAGCAGTTGATTTTTTTTCTATAAATACTTTAACAACAGGTATTTATAATTCTTGGATTACATTTGATGACCTAGCTTTCTCAAACAGGATATCTTTTTTTCTTCTTTTATTCATTTTTGCAATATTTATTTTAGAAAATTTATCTAGAAAGAAGGCAAGGTATCACGCCAACACTAAAGGAGGATTTAAACAAAAAGAAAAAATTCAATTATCAGGAACCAAAGCATTCCTTGCATTCTCAATTTGTTTCTTAGTTTTTTTCTTAAGTTTTTTATTTCCCCTTAGTCAAATGCTTTACTGGACCTTAAAATTTCCAGAAAATCTTTTTGATATTCCAGTAGTAACTTTGACATTAAACACTCTGTACTTAGTATTATTATCAAGTTTAGTTTTAATAATTTTTTCTTTAATTTCTAATTATGGAAATAGAGTTTCTAAAAATAAAACTTTAAACACTTTATCAACTTTATCAATTTCTGGTTATGCAATTCCAGGAGTAATTTTAGCAGTGGCATTTATAACTTTTATTGCTTGGTTTGATGAAAATGTTGTAAAAGCACTTGGTTTTTTATCTATTAAAAAAATATTTATTGGTTCTATTCTAGGACTTGTTCTAGTTTATTTTGTAAGATTTTATTCTTTGGCTTTTAACGGAATAAAATCTGGTTATGAAAAAATTAATATT
This sequence comes from uncultured Pelagibacteraceae bacterium, assembly GCA_902556065.1. Lineage (GTDB taxonomy): Bacteria > Pseudomonadota > Alphaproteobacteria > Pelagibacterales > Pelagibacteraceae > Pelagibacter. The sequence goes on along the minus strand of CACDUV010000001.1, from coordinate 22,880 downwards.
TCTGTTGATGAAAGTTCATATTTACTTGGTTATTCGAAAAAGAAAACTTTTATGAATATTCATGTACCTTTCTTAAGAAATTCTCTTTTATTTGTTGGAATACTAATTTCTTTAGAAATAATAAGAGAGCTGCCAATCACTTTGATTTTAAGACCTTTTAATTTTGAAACATTTGCAACTACTGCTTATATATCTGCTTCAGAGGACTTATTAGAAGCCGCAGCTGTTCCTTCATTATTTTTAATTTTGATTGCAACTCTTTTTATAATGCTTACATCTAAATATATATTGAGAGAAAATGATCGATAGTTTTTTAGAGATTAAAAATGTTGATTTCACTATAGGTGGAAAGATTAAAGTCAAAAATGCATCTTTTTTGATTGAAAACGAAGGTGATACTTTATGTATTCTTGGTCCATCTGGAATTGGTAAAACTACAATACTTAGAACTATAGCTGGTTTAGAAAAAATTGACAAAGGTTCAATTAAACTAAATGGTAAATTGCTATCATCCAAAGATCAAAATATAGAACCTGAAGATAGAAATATATCTTTAGCTTTTCAGGACAACAGTTTGTTTCCTCATTACACAGTTGAAAAAAATATTTTATTAGGTGCTGAGAGAAACAAAGGTAAAAGAAAGAAAAGGATTAGTCTTAAAGAAATTATAGATTTCCTTGATATAGAAAAAATATTACCAAAATATCCACATGAAATTAGTGCAGGCGAGGCGCAAAGAGCTTCACTTGCAAGATCACTATTAACACAGCCTGACCTTTTACTATTAGATGAACCACTATCTAATGTTGATCAAAGCTTTAAAGAGGAAATTCAAGTAAAATTAAAAAAAATTTTAAGTAAATTAAAGATTACTACAATAATCGTTACACACGATTCTTACGAAGCTTTTTATCTTGGTACCAAATGTGCAATTATATTAGATGGTCAAATTAAACAGTTTGATGACCCATACAACGTTTATCACTTTCCAAATTCTGTCGAAGTAGTAAATTTTTTAAATCGTGGAATTTTAATTCCAGCAAAAGTAACAGGTGAAAATTCATTAGAAAATGAAGATCTTGGAACAATTAAAGGAAATTTTATTAAACATTATCCTAAAGGTTCTAATGTACAATTATTGTTACAGCCAGAAGACCTAGAACATGATGACAAAAGTAATTTAAAACTTGAAGTAGTTGATAGAAAATTTAGAGGAACAAACTTTATTTATACTTTGAAAACTAATAGCGAATTATTAATACCAGTTTTTGTTCATTCTCATCATGAACACCAACATGAAGCTGATGAAAAGTTTGGAATTAAAAGACCGATTAATATTGATCACATAGTTTGTTTTTAATAAAACAAGCAAATGCTTACCAAAAAACAATTATTTTCTCGTGGGATGTTGGATATTTCTCCACATATGCTTTCAGTAATTCCATTTGGAATAATTTGTGGAGCAATTGGGGTAGAACTTGGATTTGATCCATATTTGGTTTATGCAATGTCGTTCATAATTTTTGGAGGAGCTTCTCAAATAGTTTTTTTACAGTTGTTGTCAGGCGGTGCATCTAGTTTAGTAGCAGTTGCCTCTGTTGGAATTATAAATTCTCGACATTTACTATATGGAGCAGTGTTATCTGAATATTTAGAAAAACTATCTTTCATTAAAAAATTATTAATCTCTTATGTTGTTGTGGATCAAGGATTTGCGGAATCTAATAAATTTTTCAAAAAAAATAGAAATGAAGAATTTTTACATTATCATTTAATTGGTACAGGCTGCACAATGTGGATTTGTTGGCAGATAGCAACTTTATCAGGAATTGTTTTAGGTTCATTTGTTCCAGAAGAACTTGGATTAAAATTTGCTATTCCCCTAACATTTATAGCAATTGTTGTTCAGGATTTAAAAAAATTAGATCATGTAATTGTTATGATTACTTGTGGTTTAAGCTCATTATTATTTTTTGATGCTCCATTTAAATCTTACATAATTATTTCACCAATAATTGCTTTATTTGTGGCTGCTTTATTATTGAGGTTAAAAAAATGACACTTACTGCAATTATTTTTGCTGGAATATTAACTTACTTTACTAGAATGACTATGATTGCTTTAATAAGTAGAGATATGTTGGGAGATAAAATTAAAGCAGTTCTAGAATATGTTCCTTCAGCAGTATTCCCCGCAATAATATTTCCAGGAATATTTATAAATGATTTTGGAACTTTTATAGAAATGAATGATCCTAAAATTTTTGGAGCATTAGTTGCTGTAATTGTAGGTTATTTTTCAAAAAACATTATTGCAACAATCTCAGCTGGATTAGTTTCTTATTGGTTTTTAATATTTGTTGTCTTTAGTTAGCACCTAATTTTATATTTCTACTTACATTAATATCTATTAATTTTGGTTTTGCTAAATTAAGATTTGACATAAGATTAACATATTCATCAACATTTTTAACCTGCAATCTTGGATTAAATTTTTTTTCATCACCAATGGTGCTAGATTCCTTTCCATTATAATCATGACCAGGATACAAAATGGTATCCTCAGGTAATTTTAACAATCTATTAAAGATTGAGTTATAAGCATCCTTTGAACTACCATTTTGAAAATCAGTTCTACCAGTTCCATTTATTAAAAGAGTATCTCCTGAAAATAAATATTTATTCATCAAGAAACTATAACTGTCAGAAGTATGACCCGGCGTATACATCGCTTTAATTTCTATTTGGTCAATTTTTATAATTTCATCATCTTTTACTTTAATTTCTACAGCATTAGCAGGTGTGTGTTCCCCCATAATTGTAGAGCAATTTGTTGCTTGCTTGAGTTTACTCGCACCAGTTACATGGTCAGCATGAATATGAGTATCTATTACCTTAACTAGTTTTAAATCTAATTCTTGAAGTAATTTGATGTAGCTTTCAACATTTTCAATTACTGGATCAATTATGACTGCCTCGCGACCTTTTGCAGACGCAATTAAATAGGTATAAGTTGATGATTTCGTGTCAAAAACTTGCTTAAAGATCATTGCTTAAATTAACACATGTACTTGTTTTAATAAATCAAATATCCATAACAATCATATGTTCAAACTAATTTCATTTACAATTGGTTTATTTATATTCAGTTTTTTAAACACAGTAAGTGCTCATAATCATTTTCCCATAACAACTGATTCTAAACTCATGATTGAAAGAGGTAAAGTTGCATATGAAAAAAATTGTGTTTCTTGTCATATGATTAATTTAGCTGGGGCTGAAAACTGGAAAGGCATGGATGAAGATGGACATAGAAAAGCTCCGCCTTTAAATGGCACAGGTCATACTTGGCACCATGATGACAAAACTTTACATGCAATAATTAAATATGGATTAGCAAAATTAGTAAAAAATTATGAAGGTAAAATGATAGGATTTGAAGATCAGTTATCTGATAAAGAAATTGATAGTATATTGGCTTATGTAAAGTCCTTTTGGCCTATTGATAAGTATGAATATCAAATTAATATGAGTAAGTAATTATGACAGCGACTACATTTCATTGGTCTTGTAAACATACTTGGAGGAGAAGTGCAAAAAATACAGCTTGGTGTGTATTAGGTTGTGCGATTGGAGATTTTGGAACAATTTTATTTTTTCAATTAACTCAAATTCCTTTTCCAGTTTTAGGAATAATGATTTTAGCAATAATTAACGGATTGATCACAAGCATTATTTTAGAAACAATAATTTTAATGACACAAAATTTTAATTTTGTTAACGCATTCAAAACTGCTTGTGGTATGAGTTTAATTTCAATGATTAGCATGGAAATCATGATGAATTTAACTGACTATGTTTTGACTGGAGGCGCTATTTTAACTTGGTGGGTGGTGCCAATAATGTTGGTTGTAGGTTTTTTAACTCCTTGGCCTTATAATTATTGGAGATTAAAAAAATTTGGAATTGCTTGTCATTAAGATTAAAGAATTCTCTTAAATAAATTATCTCCAAAAAATATTTTGTGAATAATGACAGCAGTTATATGAATTACTATTAAACCTATAAGAATATAATTTGAAAGAATATGAATTTCATAAAACTGATCTGCTAAATCAAAATTTTCATTAATTTGAATTTCTCTAAAAATTATTGTTAATGTTTCGCCGTTAAATAATTTTTTTAATATTCCTGAAATCGTTATTGATAAAATGGCAATATATAAAAGCACATGGTTCATCTTTGCGAGAAATCTTTGTCCTTTAAAAATACTTGGATTTAATTTTGGAGTTGGATTAAGTATATTATTTATTAACCTTATTATTATTATATAAAAGACAGTTAAACCTAATGTAACATGAATATCTTCAATAGTTATTCTTTGATCACCAAAATCTAAATCTACTAGGTAAAAACCTAAAGGTATTTGTATAAAAAGAATAATTGCGCTGAGCCAATGTAACGCTTTTGAGATAATGCCATACTCTGTTAAGGTATTTGTAACATGCATAATTTATTTAATCACATTAAAAAATATATTAAAATAATTTTATTCTCAATTTTAAGCCTACTTTTCGTCTCATCTAGTCAAGCTGAGCTAACAGTTGAAGATATTGTTAAGAGTAGACAAGCATTGTTTAGTAAAAACTATAGTACAGCAAAAAGAGTACAAGCTTTTTCATCAAAAGGAGATTTTGAAAAAGCAAAAAAACTAATGATTGAAATGAGTGAAAATTATAAAGTTTTACTAGATCTATTTCCCGAAAATACTGAAGATGAATTTGACACTGAAGCTTTACCAACTGTTTGGGAGGAAAAAGATGAATTTAATGCATTAATGACAAAAGCATCTGATGATATGATAAAACTTACATCTGTAATTGAAGACGCTGAAGATATAAGAGGCACTCTAAAACAATTTATGTGGAGTAATTGTAAAGCTTGCCACAGCAGGTATAGAGAAGAACATTAGTTACTTACCAAAGATGATACCTCAAAAAGTTAAAGATCATATTGAAGAATATATAAGCCAGGAAGTTTATGTCCAAATAGCTATAATTAAAGGTAAAGAAAAAGTTTCAACAGAAACGGCTATTGATAAGTATTTTAACACAAACCATTTTAGAGATTTTTCAGAGGGTAAACCTTATTTTCACTTCATTGATGGATTAAGAGATAAATGCCTTGGAAAACTTAAGAATTCTCCTATGAGAGATAAAGAAACTGAGGATGAAACAATTAAATTATTACAAAAAAAATTAAATGATTTAGGTGATGATGAGCTTGAAGACACATATTGGGAAATAGAAACAGGAGAATTTTTTTCAGGGGAGCAAATAAAAGAATTAGAAAAAAATTGTAGTGAATTAATTAAAGAGCTTAATTTTTCAAATAAAAATAAAGAAGAAGTTCAAACAACAATCATGAGTTTTTGTAAAAACTATGAAAAGTTGTGTCAAAAAAAATACCCAGAAGCTCCACTGCCACTAGAAATATTGAAGTCTCAAAATTAATTTTTAAGGGTTCGCTCTTTAGTTGATACCTAAAGAGCTCCCTTTTTATCGCCTCTTTGGCATTTAATCCAAACGGATTTAATTATTTTAAGTTTTTTTATATCTAAAGATCTTCAGCTAAGTATCAGGTGGTAGTAAATTTAACATAAACCTCCTTCATATAAAAAAGTAATTATATAAAAATTATTTTCAATAAATTTATTTACATTTTATAAAAATATATTTGTTGAATACAACCTACTGCTTTAGTAGATTCCCGGTAACTTAAATTACTTCCTAAAATTATTTTTTATTTATCAATTCACTAATAAAATTTTCTCCATAACCATCATCAACAGCTTTTTGAAAATAATTTTTATTTAGCTCAGCGACTTTTTCAGCTTCAGGAAAATCTTTTAAAAGATCTTGAATGTAAGTTAAATCTTTAACAGAGTTACTAGCTGTAAATTTAAATCCTGTGTAATCACCTCTTAGTAAATTATCAAAAATTCTGATTAATGCTGCAGAATTTCCTGAACCAAGTTTTGCAACATCATATAATTTGTTTAAATCTAAACCTAAATCTTTAGCGCTTTTAGCCATGTGGTTTATCAATGCAGCATTTCCTAAAGTTAAAAAATTATTTAAAAGTTTTGATCTTGCGCCCATTCCAACTGGTCCAAAATGAAAATAATCTTTACAAAATATATTAAAATAAGGCTCTGCTTTTTTAAAATTCTCATCTGATGCACCAACTATTCCACCTAAAACTCCTTCTTCTGCTTGAACGGGTCCTCCCATTACAGGACACTCAACATAATTTATTTTTTTTTCATTAAATATTTCTTCTGTTTCGATTGAGCCGGTTTTATTATGAGTAGTAATATCAATAATTAGAGTTTTGTTATTTAAAACCGTAGAAATTTTTTCCGATATTGATTTTGCTATAGGAGTATTAGTAACACACATAAACAGCGCGTCTAAATTTTTTTTAGAAAAATCTTCAAAAGATTTTACTTCTTCAGCTCCCTCGCTAACAATTTTCTCAATTGGTTTTCTATTTTTATTTGCAATGACAAAAAGTTTATTTTTATGTTTTAAAATATTTTTGGCTATACCGTAGCCCATATAACCAACACCAATAAATCCAATATTTTTCATAATTATCCAATCAATTAACTTTTTTGGGTTCCCTCTGTTCTTATAAACATTATACCAAATACTATAATTCCTATCACACCGACAATTTTATTATAATCGAATGGTACACCAAAGATTAAAAAATTTATAATTGTTGACCAAACCAATTGAGAATATTGAAAATTCGTAACAAAAGATAAATTAGACAGCTGAATTGCATAGATAATTAAAGAATGACTTATAAAACCTGCCACACCTAAAATTACTAAATAAAGCCAAAAAATATTTTTTTCTAATGGTACCCAATTAAAAAATATAAAAATACTAAATATTATTGCACCTAAAATTGAAGTATAAAAAATAGCAGCAAATGGATCATTGTCACCTGATACAACTTTTGTAAAAAATTGATAAAGAGCCCAGCAAATTGGAGGAACGATTGGGAATATTAAATCTAAACTAAATATTCTCATACTTGGACCCAATGAATAAACAATTGAACCAAAACTTAGCAGCATTAAAAATATACCCTTTGCACTTAAGACGTCTTTTAGAAAGTATGCTGAAAGCAATGAGACAATTAAAGGAGCTGTAAAGAAAACAACATAAATATCTACTAAGTCAAATTTCTGTAAAGAATAAAACATAAATGTGGTAGCAGTGACCATTAATATCGATCTAATTATTTGGACTTTAAAATTTTTTTTTAAGTTTACTTTTGGCTTAAAAATTAAAAAAAATATAATTAAAGAAATTAAGTGGAAAAAAAATCTTCCCCAAATTGCTTGAGTAATTGGCATAACAGTCCCAAGGTATTTTGCCATTGAGTCCATACAAACAAACATAAAAAAACCGCCTGCAGCTAATAAAATTACGTTAATTAAGGATGTTTGTTGAGGCACAGAAAAAATTTATTACATTACAACGCCAACTTGCCAAGGATTAAATTCCTCGTCACCGTAGCCATTGATTTCACTCTTAGATTTATGTCCTGATGCAGTCTTTACAACTAATTCAAATATTTTTTGACCAACTTCTTCAACTTTTTCTTTTCCTTCAGCTATTGTTCCACAATTTATATCCATATCTTCTGACATTCTTTCAAACATTGCTGAATTAGTTGAGAGTTTTAAACTTGGTACTGGTTTACATCCAAAACAAGATCCTCTTCCAGTTGTAAAACAAATTACGTTCGCACCTGATGCAACTTGCCCCGTAACAGATACTGGATCATATCCAGGTGAGTCCATAAAATTGAAACCTTTATTTTTTAAAGGTTCAGCATAATGCAATACATCTTGAAGGATAGAATTTCCTCCTTTTGCAACAGCACCTAAAGATTTCTCTAATATAGTTGTAAGACCACCTTTTTTATTTCCTGGCGCAGGATTATTGTCCATAGAACTATTGTTAATTGTTGTATAGTGTCTCCACCATTCAATTCTTTTTAAAAGTTTGTCAGCAGTTTTTTGTGAATTAGCTCTATTAATTAATAAATGTTCTGCTCCATAAATTTCTGGTGTTTCAGATAAAATTGAACTTCCACCTTTTTTAACTAAAAGGTCTGCTGCAACTCCCAATGCAGGATTTGCAGTTATTCCTGAATATCCATCAGAACCACCACATTGAAGAGCTAAAGTTAAATGACTTACTGGTTGTGAAGTTCTTTGAACATTATTAGCTTCTGAAAGTAAATTTTTAATTTGAGACAATACTTTCTCCACTATTTTTTTAGTTCCACCCTCATCTTGGATGGTTAGAAAATGAATTCGGTTATGTTTCTTTAATGACTCATCAAACAAACTGACTTGCGCACATTCACATCCTAAACCTATAACAAAAACATGTGAAAAATTGGGGTGATTTTTAAATCCATCAATAGTTCTTTGAAAAATTTGCATTCCTTCACTTTCAGTATTCATTCCACATCCTGTCGAGTGAGTAATTGGTACTATGCCATCAATGTTTGGGTAATCTTTTAAAATGTCAGAATATTTAATCCTCTCAACGATCATCTTAGTGACAGTTGCTGAGCAATTAACAGTACTTACAATTCCGATGTAATTTCTAGTAGCAACCTGTCCATTATTTCTTAAAATTCCATTAAAGAACGTATCTGCTTTTTCATCAATAATATGTTTTTTATCTGTTACATTAAAATCTCTTTTGAACTCTCTAAATTCTAAATTATGTGAATGAACATGCTGACCAGGCTTAATATCATCTAATGCAAAACCAATAATTTGGTCATATTTGATAATAGGATCACCTTTTTTAATCTCTTTTAAACATACTTTGTGACCAAAGGGGATTGGATCCAATGTACTTATATCATGACCTTCAATTTTTGTTTTTTCTGGTATGATAAATTGACTTACGCCAACATTGTCATTGCCATTTAAAACTATTAGATTATTCATAAATTTATTATATAACCAATAACTTAAACAAACCATTATATTAATTATGCCTAAAAAAAGAAAAAAGAATTTTCGAAGTCAAGAGTGGTTCAATAATCCAAAAAACCCTGACATGACGGCTTTATATCTAGAAAGGTATTTAAATTATGGTCTTACAAGAAAAGAACTACAATCAGGAAATCCAATTATAGGAATAGCACAATCTGGCAGTGATCTTTCTCCATGCAACAGGCATTTTATGTCTTTGAGTAAGAGAATAAAAGACGGAATTAGAAGAGCAGGCGGTATACCAATGGAATTTCCTACTCACCCAATTCAAGAAACTGGAAAAAGACCAACAGCAATGTTGGATAGAAATCTTTCTTATTTGTCACTAGTTGAGGTTTTATATGGATACCCAATTGATGGAGTTATCTTAACAACAGGATGTGATAAAACTACTCCAGCTGCTTTGATGGCAGCCGCAACAGTAAATATTCCTGCAATAGTTCTATCAGGTGGTCCAATGTTAGATGGAGTTTATAAAGGAAAATTAGCTGGTTCAGGAATGGTAGTTTGGGAAGCAAGGAAAATGTTAGCCAAAGGAGAAATTAAATACGAGGAATTTATGGATATGGTTGCATCTTCTGCACCAAGTGCTGGACATTGTAATACTATGGGAACAGCTTCTTCAATGAACTCTGTTGCTGAAGCATTGGGTATGTCTTTACCAGGGGGTGCAGTTATTCCCGCACCTTATAGAGAAAGAGAACAAATTTCTTATGAAACAGGAAAAAGAATTGTTGGAATGGTTCATGAAGATTTAACTCCTTCAAAAATTATGACACGTAAAGCTTTTGAAAACGCAGTAGTAGTTGCAAGTGCTATTGGTGGATCAAGCAACTGTACAGCTCATCTAAGTGCTATTGCAAAACATATGGGAATTAAATTTGATCTTTCTGATTGGCAAAAACTTGGGCACAACATTCCTTTATTAGTGAATTGCCAACCTGCAGGAGAATACTTAATGGAAAGTTTTCATAGAGCTGGAGCAATACCAGCTGTAATGAAAGAATTAATTAAAAACAAAAAAATTCATACAAAAATAAAGACAGTTACAGGAAAAACTGTAGGAGAAAATTTAAGAAAGAAAGTTGATGTAGACAATAAAGTAATCAAAACATTTAAGAATGCATTAACTGAAAAAGCTGGATTTTTAGTTATGAATAGTAACTTTTTCTCATCCGCTATCATGAAAACATCAGTAATCAGCAAAGAATTTAGAGATCAGTATTTATCAAATCCTAAGCACCCAAATGTTTTTGAATGTAAAGCTATAGTTTTTGAAGGTCCTGAAGATTATCATAAAAGACTTAATGATAAGAAGTTAAAAATAGATGAAAACTCTCTATTAATTATTAGAGGTTGTGGACCTGTTGGTTATCCTGGATCTGCAGAAGTAGTTAACATGCAACCACCAGACAGATTATTAAAAAAAGGAATAAGACATTTACCAACTCTTGGAGATGGAAGACAGAGCGGAACATCAGAAAGCCCATCAATACTTCATGTTTCACCAGAGTCTGCAGTAGGTGGAGATCTAGGCATTGTAAAAACTTACGACAAAATAAAAATAGACTTAAATAAAAGAAGAGTTGATTTGTTGATTTCTCAAGCTGAATTTAAAAAACGAAGAAAAAACAAAAAAGTATTTAAACCAAATAATCAAACTCCTTGGCAAGAAATTTTTAGAAATACTGTGGGTCAACTGGATGATGGTGCATGTATTAACTCTAGAGGTAAATATTTAGATGTATCTCACACAAAAGGTTTACCTAGAGACTCACATTAAATGAAACAAAAGATATTAGTTTCTAGAAAAATTTCAGATTTAGCAGAAGAAAAATTAAGTAAAGAGTTTGATGTAACATTAAATCTAAAAGACGAACCAATTCCTGAAAGTCATTTAATCAATATTATAAACGATTATGATGGGATGATTTCTACTGGTTTTGACAAAATTGGAGAGAATTTTTTCAATAATCTTAATGGTAAATTAAAAATAATAGCTCAGGTAGGTGTGGGATACGACAATATATCTATTAACTCAGCTTTAGAAAAAAATATAAAAGTTACTAATACACCTAATGTATTAAATGAAGCTGTTGCAGAGCTTACTATTCTTTTAATTTTAGCTGCATCAAGAAGAATTGGTGAAGCTTATAATTTAGTAAAAACTGATAATTGGAAAAATCAAAAACCTGATTTAACTAAATTTATGATTGGTAATTCAGTGACTGGCAAAACTCTAGGTATTATTGGCATGGGGCGAATAGGAAGAATGGCAGCTAAATGTGCAAAAGCATTTGGGATGAAAATAATTTATTACAACAGAAATAAACTTTCAGATGATTTAGAGAATGGTGCAAAATATTATTCTGAGTTAAATTCAATGTTACCAAACTGTGATTTCGTAAGCATACACACCCCAGCAACTAAAGAAACAAAGTATATTCTCAACAAAGATACAATTAGTTTATTACCCAAACATGCTGTCGTGGTTAATACTTCAAGAGGATCAACAATTGATGATGATGCATTGATAGATGCATTAGAAAATAAAAAAATTTATGCAGCTGGCTTAGATGTATTTAACAATGAGCCAAATTTAGATAAAAGATATTTAAATTTAGATAACTGTTTTGTTCTTCCACACGTTGGAAGCGCGACATATGAAACACGACTTGCAATGAGCATGATGGCAGTCGAAAATATTTATTGTTTTTTCAATGAAAAACCATTGATTTCAGAAGTAGTTTAGAACAACTCTAGGTTGTAGGTTTAAATAATATATATAATTTCTATATATAATAATTAAACCAATTTATTGAAATAAAAAATCATTTATGATTTACTTTTAAAAAAACATAAACGAGAGGAAGACAATGTTTAAATTAATATCAAAAACTTTAGCAGCTGTGGCTATGGTTTCTGTTGCTTTATTTGGCTCTGCAAACGCAAAGACTTTAAAGATTGAAACTCACTTTACTGCTAGTTCACCAAATGGTGAAGTTGCGGCTCAGTTCGCAAAAAATGTAGAAATGTTTTCTGGTGGAAGCTTGAAAATTGAAATGTTCTACTCATCTTCAGTTACAGGTAAATCTGCTGAGGTATTTAACTCTGCACAAACTGGAATTATCGATTGTGATATGACTGGTGCTGGTTACCAAACTGGTAAAAATGCAGCATTTCAATTCGCAGGTGATGTAATGGGTGGATACGATAACCCTTATCAACAATATGAATTCTTGAATTTCCCAGGAGCTCAAGAAGCTGTTGATGCACTTTACAACAAATATGGAATGACTTTAATTGGTTGGTGGATACCAGGACACGAGTCTCTAATTTCTAGCAGACCAATTCCAGATGTTGCTTCATTGAAAGACTTTAAATTTAGATCACCCCCAGGAATGGAAAGTATGATCTTTACAACTTTAGGTGCTAAGCCAATCGTTATGGACTTTGGTGAAGTTCCTACAGCTTTACAAACTGGTCTAATCGATGGTGCTGACTATTCATCTTTAGCAACTAACTATGCTGGTGGACACTATGAGCAAAATAAATATGCTACATACCCAGGTTTCCACTCTATGCCGGCTGACCACTTAGCTTGTAACACAAAAGTTTGGAACAAGTTAAAGCCTCATGAAAAAGGTGCAATGAAAGCAGGTATAGAAATCGCTGGAAGAACTATTACTAGCTTAGTTGAGAGAAAAAACGCTGAAGCTGTTAAAGCTTTAAATGAAATGGGCGTTACTCTTCATGACTGGTCTAGAGAAGATAGACTTGAATTCAGAACAGCTGCACTTGCTGCTTGGGAAGAATGGAAGACTAAATCTCCAGAAGCTGCGGCTTTGATTGAAATACACAAAGCTTACATGAAAGCTAATGGCATTATGTAATTAATAAAATTTTGAAGGGCCTGCAAAGGCCCTTCATACTAACTTAAAATTTTTTTATTTAATGATCGATAAAGAATTACAAGAACAGAATGAAAAAGTTGCAAGTAAAGATGATTTTCCAATAAATTGGATTGATAGAATTTCCTTATTTTTAAGCCACACAATAAAATACCTAATTCCTGTAATCGTAATTGTGATGATGTATGAAATTTTTATGAGATATGTTTTATTTAAACCTACATTATGGGCTAACGAATTATGTTTGTGGCTGGCTGGTGTTTGTTATTTAGTGGGTGGAATTTATGCAACAAGATTAAGAAGCCACATTAGAATAGTATTATTGTATGATTGGGTTAGCAGACCAACACAGAGAATTTTTGATTTAATTAGTACTTTAATTATTGTTCTTTTTGCAGCAGCTGTAATTTATGGGGGCATGGAAGATGCCTATAGATCATTTATAAATTGGGAGAGATTTGCAACTTATTGGGATCCACCAATTCCTGCCACTATGAAACCACTTACACTTCTGTGTGTTTTTCTTATTGCTCTTCAATCTGTAAATAATCTAATTATTGATTGGAGAAACCCTAAAGAAAAACAATACGACCCTTCTAAAGAATTGAAATAAAATGGATATAGGATCACTTTCGATAATACTTATAGTTGGATTATTATTACTTATATCTATAGGTGTTCCGATGGGTTTTGCATCAGGTTTCATGGGTGCAGTACTAGTATTTTTATATATAGGTGAGCATGCATTAGGAATATTGCTTTCAAGATATTACTCATTAGTTGTTACTTATTCATTTTTATCTGTGCCTTTATTTATCTTTATGGCCTCCTTGCTCGAACGCTCGAACATTGCAAGAGATCTTTATGATGCTTTAAACGCGTGGTTAAGAAAAACTAGAGGTGGAGTAGGTGTAGTTACTGCAATCATGGCAACCATCATGGCTGCAATGAGTGGAATTATTGGAGGAGAAATAGTTTTATTAGGATTAATTGCACTGCCACAAATGTTGAGACTTAAATATGATCAAGACATGTCTATCGGTATCATTTGTGCATCTGGATCTTTAGGAACAATGATACCTCCATCGATTGTTTTAATTATTTATGGATTAACAACAGAGACTTCTATTACTATGTTATTCCAAGAAGCAATTGTTCCAGGTTTAATGATTTCAGGTTTAATTATTACATACATTCTTATTAGAACAAGGTTACAACCTCATTTAGCTCCATTAAGTGATGAGCCAGCTTTAACATTAAAAGAAAAAATGTCTTACCTTCCAGGTCTTCTTCCACCAATTGGAATTGTAATTATTGTATTAGGTTCAATTTATTCTGGAATGACTGGTATTACTGAAGCAGCAGGAATGGGTGTTGTTGCTACTTTAATTATTATTTTTGCAAGAAAAGAACTGACATGGTTTTTATTTAAAGATGCATTAACAAGAACTTTCAAAGCATCTGGAACAATTTTGACAATTACTTTTGGTGCAACAGTTTTAGCAGGAGCTTATTCTCTTGCCGGTGGTCCAAAATATGTAGCAGAAACAATTTTAGCTTATGATTTAAAACCAATGTATTTAATTTTCATGATGCAGATTATGTTCTTAATCATGGGAGCATTTATGGATTGGGTTGGAATTGTATTGTTAGCAATGCCAGTATTTTTACCTATAGTGATTGCACTTGGTTTTGATCCGATTTGGTTCGGAATATTATTCTGTGTAAACATGCAAGTTTCATTTTTAAGCCCACCATTTGGGCCTGCCGCTTTCTATTTAAAATCGGTCGCTCCTCCTCATATATCTTTAACAGATATCTTTAGAGGTTTTGCACCGTTTATAGTAATTCAATTAATTGTTTTAGCATGTGTTATGTTCTTTCCTGAAGCAATGACACAAAATTTCCACGAATTTAAACCTAAACCATGATAACAACTGGATTTATTGGAACAGGCCTGATGGGCCTTCCAATGGCTAAAAATATATTAAAATCTGGATATAAATTAAAAGCTTTTAATCGATCAATAGAAAAAGCAGAACCACTAAAAGAGTTCGGTGCAGAAATTTCAAAATCAATAAGTGATGTAGTTAAGGACAGTGATTTTATTATTACCATGCTAACTGATGATAGTGCAGTTGATGCAATAACTTCTAGTAAAGAATTTTTAGACAACTTAAAATCAGGCTCAACAGTTATTGATATGAGTTCTGTTAAACCAACGACAGCAACAAAATATGGGAACAGTTTAAAATCAAAAAATATAAATTATTTAGATGCACCAGTATCAGGAGGAACAATTGGAGCTGAAGAGGCTTCTTTAGCTATAATGGTTGGTGGAGAACAAAGTGTTTTTGATAAATCTTTTAATATTTTAAAAGCAATGGGAAATCCAACTTTGGTAGGTCCTATTGGAAGTGGACAAGTTTCAAAGTTAGCAAATCAAATAGTAGTAGGTGTTACAATAGGAGCGGTTGCTGAGGCAATAACCTTATGTGAAAAAGCAGGCGCTGATCCAGTAAAATTAATAAAAGCTCTTTCTGGAGGTTGGGCAGATAGTAAAATTTTACAAACTCATGGAAAAAGAATGATAGACAAAGATTTTAGTCCAAAAGGTAAAACTTTTACTCATTTAAAAGATATGAATAACATTTTAGAGTGTGCAAATTCATATAATACACATTTACCTATTTCAAATCTAGTGAAAGAAATGTATAAGACCCTTGTCGATAATGGTCATGGAAACACTGATCATAGTTCACTTTATAATGAAATCGAAAGGATAAATAAAAAATGAGTGGAAGATTAGAAGGTAAAAAAATTCTTGTAACAGCAGCAGGTCAAGGAATTGGAAAAGCAACAGCAATTGCATTTCATAAAGAAGGCGCTCATGTCACTGCAACCGATTTAAATGATAAAACTTTAGCTGATTTAAATAAAGAATATCCTGAGATAAAAGTGCAAAAATTAGACTCCACAGATAACAATGCAATTATAGAATTTACTAAAACTTTAGATAAGGTTGATGTTTTGTTTAATGCTGTTGGTTTTGTTCATCATGGAACAATATTAGAATGTGATGAAAAAGATTGGGATTTTTCTTCTAATGTAAACGTTAAGTCGATGTACTTTATGTGCAAAGCTATTTTACCTTTAATGATCAAACAAAATGGTGGAAGTATTATTAATATATCTTCATGTGCATCTAGTTTTAAAGGTTTTCCAAATAGATTTGTTTATGGAACAACAAAGGGAGCAGTTATTGGTTTAACAAAAGCGATTGCAGCAGATTTTGTTAAACAAAATATCAGATGTAATTCAATTGCACCTGGAACAGTATTTTCACCTTCTTGGCAAGATAGAGTAAACCAGAGCCCAGATCCAGTTCAGGCAAAAAAAGATTTTATAGCAAGACAACCCATGGGAAGATTAGGTACAGCAGAAGAGATTGCTGCAGTTGCAGTTTATCTAGCAAGTGATGATGCAACATTTACAACAGGAAGTACAATTCATGTTGATGGCGGAATTTCAATATAATTTAATAACAAAAGGACAATTATGAAATTATTAAGAGTAGGTCAAAAAGGACAAGAAAAACCAGCAGCTTTAGACAAAGATGGAAAAATCAGAGATATTAGTTCACATATTTCAGATTTAAATCCTGATCATTTAAATTTTGAAACTATCTCAAATTTACAAAATGCTGATTTATCGTCTCTTCCTGAATTATCTTCAAGTGAAAGAATTGGTTCATGTATTACAAAACCAGGAAAATTTGTTGCAATAGGTTTAAACTTTTCAGATCACGCTGCAGAAACAGGGGCAGAGGTTCCATCTGAACCAATTACTTTTATGAAAGCTACAAGTTGTATTAATGGTCCTAACGATGACATTGAAATTGTTACAGGTTCAAAAAAATTAGACTGGGAAGTAGAATTAGGAATTGTAATTGGAAAACATACAAAACATATTTCAGAAGCTCAGTCACAAGATCACATCTTAGGATATTGTTTGGTCAATGATATTAGCGAAAGAGAATGGCAAATAGAAAAGATGGGTCAATGGGTTAAAGGAAAATCTCATGATACTTATGGACCGATTGGACCTTACTTGGTAACCAAAGATGAAATTGCTGATATTAATAATTTAAAAATGAGTTTAGATGTTAATGGTCAAAGAATGCAGACTGGAAATACTAATACTATGATTTTTGATGTTAACATTATTGTTTCTTATTTGAGTAAATTTATGTCATTACAACCGGGTGATATTATTACAACTGGTACACCTCCCGGAGTTGGTATGGGAATGAAACCTCAACAATTCTTGAAAGCTGGTGATACAATGAAATTATCAATTGAAAACCTAGGAGAGCAAAACTCTAAAGTAGTTGCTTTATAATTTTTGTGAAAATAACTTCTATTAAAAGTCATGTACTTAGATATGAGTTAGAAAAAGAATTAGGTTATTCACAACAATATTATAAAAACCGTACAGCTCATTTAATTGAAGTACAAACCGATGAAGGAATTACTGGATGGGGAGAATGTTTTGGCCCAGGAAATATTGCATTAGCCAATAAATATATAGTTGAAAAGGTAATTCAGCCTTTAGTAATAGGTGAAGATCCATTGAATAAAGAACATATCTGGCAAAAAGTTTACAATCTTTTAAGAGACAGCGGTCAAAAAGGAATGCCTATACAAGCTTTATCAGGAGTAGATATAGCTCTATGGGATATCTTAGGAAAAAAAACAAACTCACCTCTATACCAACTTGTTGGTGGAAAATGTAATAATGAAGTTCCTGTGTATGGATATGGAATGATGTTACAAAACAAATCAGTCGATGAATTAATTCCATTATTTCAAGAAGAAGCAAAACAAATTAAATTGAAAAACTTTAAAGCCATGAAAATGAAAGTTGGATTGGGTCCAAAAGAAGATTTAAAGTTAGTTCAAGCAGTTAGAAATTCTATAGGTAAAGATTTTAAATTAATGGTAGATGCAAACCATGCTTATAATTTAAAAGATGCTCTTTATGTTGGAAAAGGACTTGATGAACTAGATATTTATTGGTTTGAAGAACCTGTTGCTCCTGAAGATTACAATGGTTATCGAGAATTGAAAAAAAAAATATCAACCAGTGTGGCAGGGGGTGAAGCAGAATTTACAAAATATGGATGGAATAAATTAATTACTAATGATTGCATTGATATAGCTCAACCAGAAGTATGTGGATTAGGAGGTATTACAGAATATTTGAAAGTTGTAGCCTTAGCTCAGGCTAACTTTGTTCCAGTAATTAATCATGTTTGGGGATCCGCTGTAAGTATAGCGGTAAATCTTCATTTATTGACTGCACAACCTGATATGCCAGGGGGACTATTCCCAACAAAATCTATGCTAGAGTTTGATACGACAGAGAAAAATATCTTTATTACAGATTTACCAAAGGAGAATTTTTCAATTTTAGATCAAGTCAAAAATAATAATGGATTTGCATCAGTGACAGACAATGTAGGTATTGGTATAAATCCAAATGAAGACTTTATTAAAGAGTTTGAGGTAAATGAGTAAAATCAAAACTACAGAACCAAAACCAATTTGGAAAATAAGATGTACTTTAGGTGAAGGAACACTTTGGGTTAAAGAGCATAACTCTATTTATTTTGTAGATATAAAGAAAAAAAAAATTTGTTCTTTAAATATCAAAAATAAAAAAAAGAAAATCTTTCAAGTTAATAAAGAAGTAGGTTTCATTGCTCATATAAAAGATCATATATTTATTTTAGGATTACAAGGTGAATTAAGAATTCAAAATTTAAAATCAAAAAAAATTTTGAAATCAATACCTATAGAACCTAAATTAAAATTGAATAGGATAAACGATGGTAAAACAGATCCTGTAGGAAATCTTTGGTTTGGTACTATGGATAATTTAGAGAGAAAAATTGAAAAAGGTTCTTTGTATAAATTAGATAAAAATCTAAAATTAACAAGAGTTGATAAAAATTATAGAATTACAAATGGTCCAGCATTTATTGATGAACATAATCTTTACCACACTGATAGTCCTAAAAAAACTATCTATAAAATTAAGATAAATAAAAATAATAAAATAATTAGTAAAAAAATATTTAAAAAGTTAACACCTGAGGAAGGAGTTCCAGACGGAATGACTTTAGATAAAAATAAAAATTTATGGGTTGCACATTTTCGTGGAGCATGTGTCTCAGTATTTAATAGTAGAGCAAAATTAATTCATAGAATTCAGTTTCCAGCTAAAAACATAACTAATTGTGCATTTGGAGGTAAGAATAATCAAGAACTCTACGTTTCAACAGCAACAAAAGGAATGAACAAAGCTGATTTGCGAAAATTTAGATATTCAGGATTCTTTTTTAGTGTAAAAACAAATGCAAAAGGAGTTTTACAAAAAAAATTTATATTAAGTAATGAAGAAAAGAGATCTTTACTATGAGCGAATACCTACAAAGCTCTTAAGAGAAGATATTAGATTATTAGGGACATTCCTAGGAAAAGTAATTAAAGATCAAGAAGGTTCAGTTTTTTTTCAAATTGTTGAAAGATTTAGATTATTATCAAAAAGCACTATATCAGACAAAAATAAAAGTAAAGTTTTCTCAAAAATATCAAAGGAAGTAAAAAAACTTTCACCAGAAAAAACTTTTAAAATCACAAGGGCTTTTTCACACATCCTTAATTTAATGAATTTAGCTGAGTCATTGGATGCTTCTAGAAAATTAAATGAATATGAAAATCCATACTTTAAAAGCAAAAATCAAAACTTATTTATTGAGGATATTATTGAGGGACTTTTTAAAAATAAAAATATTACAAATAATAAAATTTATAATTTAGCAACAAAACTAGATATTGGAATAGTTCTTACTGCGCATCCAACAGAAGTTAAAAGAAGAACCTTAATTCAAAAATATGCAAATTTAATTGAAATTATGGAGCAAAGACATCTCTATAAAAAATACCCCTCAAAAATCATTGAATTAGATAGAAAACTATACTCAGAAATTGCAATAATATGGAAAACAGATGAACTTAAAAGAACAAAACCTTCTCCATTAGACGAAGCAAGATGGGGATTAGCCGTAATAGAAGATAGTTTGTGGGATACCATTCCTAAAGTTTACAAAAGACTTAACGATATTTTTAGAAAAAATTTAAAGAAAGATTTGCCTCGTGATTTTAATCCTATTCAATTTGGTTCATGGATGGGCGGAGACAGAGATGGAAATCCAAATGTAACTGCAGAAGTAACCAAGAAAGTAATTTTATTTTCTAGATGGCAAGCTGCAAAATTATATGAGAAAGAACTTACTAAATTGATACAAGATTTATCAATGGAAGAATGCTCTACAAAAATTAAAAGAGCAACAGGAAACAGTTATGAACCTTATAGAGTTTATTTGAGACCAATTAGAGACAAGGTAAGACTAACCCATCAATTAATTGAAAATCATTTAAATAAAAATGTACCTTTAGATGAAAAAAAATTAATTCAAAATAAAAACGAAATAACTCTTCCATTAAGAGAAGTAAGAAACTCATTAAAAGTAAATAGAGGAGAGCATATTGCAAACGCAGACTTATTAGATTTAATGAGAAGAGTGAGATGTTTTGGAATCAATTTAGCAAGATTAGATATAAGACAAGAGGCAGATAGACATGAAAAACTTTTAAACGAAATTTTTAAAAAGAAAAAAAATATAAAATATTCTTCTTTAACTGAAGTAGAAAAAATAAAATTATTAAATAAATCTATAAAAGAAAAAAAATCTTTTGTAGATAAAATTAAATTAAAAGATAAAGAAAATAAAGAAGTTTGGAATACTTTCAAACAGATTGCAAAAACACCAATTGAATGCCTAGGTGCATATGTAATATCAATGACTTCAACAGCATCCGATATCTTATCAGTTTATTTTTTACAAATGCAGGCAAAAACTAAAAATTTATTAAGAGTTGTGCCACTTTTTGAAACTTTGGATGATTTAAAAAATGCCAATGGTGTAATGACAAATTTGTTCAAACTTTCATGGTATAGAAAAATGATCAATTCAAATCAAGAGGTAATGATTGGATATTCTGATTCAAGTAAAGATGCTGGAAAATTATCTGCGAGTTGGCATCAATATAAACTACAAGAGGAGCTTAGAAGTTTAGCAAAAAAATATAAAATAGATCTTGTTTTCTTCCATGGTAGAGGTGGCTCTCCAGGAAGAGGAGGTGGTCCTATTCAGGCCACTTTAAAATCACAACCTTCAGGAACAGTTAATGGTAAAATTAGAATTACCGATCAGGGAGAGGTAATTCAACAGAAGTATGGTTATAAACCTTTAGCTGAATATAACCTCTGTAGCTATATCGGTTCAGTAATGGATGCTTCTTTAAATCCTCCACCAAGATCAAAAACTAATTGGCGTGAATTAATTCAAAAAATGTCAGAAATTTCTACTTCTTCATACAGAAAATATCTAAATCAAAGTCAGGATTTTATTCGTTACTTCAAAACAGTTACTCCACATAAATCACTTGGAAAGCTTGCTATTGGATCAAGACCAACCAAAAGAAAGAATGTCGATAATATTCAGAGTTTAAGAGCTATTCCCTGGGTATTTGCTTGGACGCAAATTAGACTAATGTTACCTGCTTGGCTAGGTACCACTGAAGCGCTTAGATATGGTTCTATTAAAAAGTTTAGAAGAACAATGACCGACATGGAAAGAAATTGGCCATACTTTGTATCAACCATGGATATTTTGGATATGGTAATTTCAAAGGTGGATCCAGAAATATCAGTTATTTATGAAAATAATTTAGCTGATGCTTCATTAAAAAGAATTGGTAAAAAATTAAGATTTCAATTTGATGCACTGGTCAAATTGCATAATAAAATTACTCCTAAGGAAGTGGTAAAAGAGAGAAAAGAATTTAGAAAAGCTTTATTTATAAGAAATAATTATACAGAGATGTTAAATATACTACAGGCAAATATCATGAATAAATTAACAAATAAAAAATATAAAAATTTAGATAAAAAATTTCTTGAAGATGCTTTAATGACATCGATTGCAGGTATCTCTGCAGCAATGAAAAATACTGGATAAATGTTTGAATACTTAATTGCTTTTGGAGCAGGACTTATAAGTTTTTTATCTCCATGTGTTCTACCTTTGATACCTGGATATATTTCTTATATTTCAGGTCAATCATTACAAGAAATTTTAAATCAACGAAAAATAAATATTTTTCCATTAATTTTATTTTGTTTAGGCTTCTCGACTGTTTTTGTTATTTTAGGTGCATCAGCATCATTTTTAGGACAGGCACTATTACAAAATTCAGAAGTGTTAAGAATTTTAGCTGGAATAGTTATCATAATTTTTTCTCTTCAATTAATTGGAATAATCAATATCCCATATTTAAATTTTGAAAAAAGATTTGATGCAAAAGAATCAAGAAATATTCTATTTCCATATGTAATTGGTGTTGCTTTTGGTTTTGGGTGGACACCATGCATTGGACCAATTTTGGGTTCAATTTTAGCTTTAGCATCTATTGAAGAAACTTTATCAAGAGCCGTAATTTTATTAATTTCTTATTCATTAGGTCTTGCTATTCCTTTTGTTTTGTCTGGATACTTAATTCAAAGATTTTTATTATTTTCTAAAAACTTCAAAAAGAATATTAATTTAATATCAAAAATTGGCGGTATAACTCTACTTATAACTGGAATTTTGATTTTAACTAATCAATTACAAGTAATTGGTTTTTACATAATTAAGATCTTTCCTTTTATGCAAAATTTTGGTTAGTGTATTGAATGAAA